>NZ_JBHYNC010000053.1:0-34308 GCF_042743165.1 Gordonia sp. NPDC058843 | reverse complement strand
TATTTTCAGTCCCCGACCGGACACACCTTCATCGGCAACGCCTTCAACGGCCGCGACCTGTTCGGCTACCTCGTCCCCGGACGCCCACCCGACCACCCCGCACGCAACAAGCTCGCCGACCAGCGAACCACCCGCACCACCACCCACCATCGCGAGATCGACGCATGGAACGCCGCCAACCCGCCTCCCTTCTGAGGTCTGTGGGTCCGCCGACGTGTGAGCGCCCGTCCGAAGTGGGTATGCGGGCGCCATGCAGACGTTCCTGCCCTACCCCGACTTTCGACGCTCCGCCGAGGTGCTGGACCAGGCCCGACTCAGCAAGCAACGGGTGGAGACGCTGCAGATCCTGCGGGCGCTCGAACTCTTCGACTACGGCTGGGCCAGCCATCCCGCGGTCGCGATGTGGCGTGGTCACACCCCGGCGTTGGTCGCGTACGGGCTCGCCTGCGTTGATGTGTGGACCAGCGAAGGACGTGCGGACAGCACCGCTCCGATGATCGCCGAGTTCGCTCCCGACGTTGCGGGCCGGACCCAGTCGGACCTGGCCGCGATGGGACTGATGCCCGCATGGCTCGGCGACGACCGCGTCCATCGGAGTCACCGATCAGCACTGCATCGCAAGGCCCCCGATTTCTACGGACGAGCCTTCGAGGATGCCGACGACGCCCTGCCCTACTTCTGGCCGGATCCGCCCGCCGCAGATAGGCACGATCTCGACGAGCCGACCCGCACTGTGTGGATCGTCCGGGCAACCTCCGCCGACCGGTACGCCGAGTTCCGACGTCGGCGAATCGTCGGCTTGGACACCGAGGCCGGTATCGACGTCGATGCGTCGGTGGGCACCGACGCGGGGTTGCGGGCGCTGCTGAAGCAGCGGAGTCCGGGACGTCGGCCCGGAAAGCACCTACGGGTCCTGGCGTCCTTCGTCTCCGACCTGGCGCCGGGGGACGAGGTCGCCGTGGTCGACCCGTCCGACCCGGATGTACTGGCGTTGGGGGAGTTGATCGGGGACTACGAGTTCTCGATGCGCGGTGCAACGCTCACGCCGCATCGCCGCCGCGTCCGTTGGACCGGCACGCTGGAGCGATCGGCGGTGAGCCCGCCGGCGCTGCTGCAGAACCCGCGCACGCTGTTCCCCGTATCGGTGACACCGTGAGCGACCCCCGGTCGGATGGTGTCGTCCGATCGGCCGAATCTCTCCCGGCCGGCAGCGGTGGCGGCCCGTGCGCCTGGCGGAGTCCTCCGGGGATTCCAGGCGGGGCCGTTCGCCCCGAATGGGGGCTGCCGAAGGAGATTCGCAGCTCAGGCGCGCGGCGGCGCACTCGGCCGACATTTGGCATCGTGAAATCGAATCCAATCCTGGTTATATCGGGCTGGAGCGCGAGATGAACGGAGATAGCGGCGGGCCGAGTATTGCGGACGGGGTTCTCCCCGATGCGTATGGTGAAACGTATTCGGATCGATATCTGCACGTGTGAATTCCGTTGTCGAGACGACGGCGCGGTTGTTGTGTTGTGAAGGGACTGTGATGTCCGGAGCGGATCGTGAACTCCGCCGACGCCTGTTCGCCACCACGGTTTCGATCGTCGCACTCGTTGTTGCGCTGGGCATTCCATCGTTCGCATTCGCGCAGCCGGAAGACGGTACGGCTCGGACGCAGGCGCTGGCCCGCGCGGTCGCCGAGGGTCGGGTCCTCGATCTGTCGGTGCATTCGCCGTCGATGAAAAGAGATGTGCCGGTACGGGTGCTCATGCCCGCAGACCGATCGGTGCCCCGTCCCACGTTGTACCTGCTGAACGGTGCCGGTGGCGGAGAGGGCACCGGGCACTGGTTCGAGCAGACCGACATCGTCGATTTCGTGGCTGACAAGAATGTCAATGTCGTGGTGCCGATGCGCGGCGCGTACAGCTATTACACCGATTGGGTGAAAGTCGACCCGGTTCTCGGGCGAAACAAATGGACGACCTTCCTGACCAGCGAATTGCCGCCGTTGATCGACGAGAAATTGAACACGAGCGGCGTGAATGCGATAGCGGGAACCTCCATGGCGGGCACGTCGTCGTTGAGTCTGGCCGAGTCCGCCCCCGACCTCTATCGGGCGGTCGCGTCGTACAGCGGGTGTGCGGAAACGAGCACGAACCTGGGCCGGCTCGCGATCCGCGCGGTGGTCGAAGGACGTGGAGGGGGCGACATCGCCAACATCTGGGGCCCGGTCGGGTCACCGGGGTGGCGTGCGCACGACCCGGTCGTCAATGCCTACAAGCTGCGCGGCAAAGCCATCTACATCAGCACCGGCACCGGGGTCCCCGGACCCCACGACCGGTTGCAGAGCCAGGGGATCGACGGCCAGACCACCATCTACCTCGACCAGATCGCGGTCGGCGGCGCCATCGAGGCCGCCACCCACCAGTGCACCCTCAATCTCGACCGTCGGCTCAAGCAGCTCGGAATCCCTGCGACCGTCGACTATGCACCTGGTACACATGCCTGGCCGTACTGGCAGGATCAGCTCGTGAAGTCGTGGCCGATGCTCGAACGCGCGCTCACCGACTGACCGGCCAAAGATCTGTCACGATGGCACCGTGACTGCGACCCCCGGTGCGCCGAGCCCCGTCCCGAGCCTGCCGAACCTGCGCGATCTCGGTGGCTGGCGCACCGTCGACGGCCGTGCGGTCCGATCCGGCGTGCTGTTCCGTTCGACGGACTTCTCCGCCCTCGACACCGCCGACGTACCGGCGCTGGAGGCGCTCGGTCTGACCACCGTGTACGACCTCAGGTCGGCGCACGAGAGCGAAGCCATTCCGGACCCGGTTCTCCCCGGTGCGTCGAACATCGCGCTCGATGTCCTCGCCGATGCGCAGATGTCGATACCCGCCAACATCGGAGCGGTTCTCGCCGATCCGGCCGTCGTCGCGCAGGCCGACGAGATGCTGTCCGGCGGCAAGGCGCGCGAGATGATCTCCGGGACCTATCGCGAGATGATCACCCTCCCCAGTGCGACGGCGGCCTATACCCGGTTCTTTCGCGGCCTGCTCGGCGAGGCGCCGACACCGGCCTTGGTGCATTGCACCACCGGCAAGGACCGAACCGGTTGGGCTGCGGCATCTCTCCTGACGCTGTTGGGGGTGCCGGCGGACGACGTCTATCGCGACTACCTCCTCACCAATGAGCGTCTGATCCCCTCGCTCAAGCACATCTTCGACGGGTTCGCCGCCGCCGGGGGCGATCCCGACCTCCTCGTCGGCGTACTCGGCGTCGACTCCGGCTACCTCGACGCGGCCTTCGACGAGGTACACACTCGGTTCGGCGGGATCGAGGGCTATTTCAGCAAGGCGTTGGGCCTCGGTGCGGACGACCAGCGGGCACTCCGCGACCGCTACCTCGACGGGTGATCGGGCGGCTCGTCGGAGACCACCGCGTCGGTAGTGTCTTGGGATGAGCGAATTGACCTTGTCCGAGAAGGCTGCGCTTGGCAGCGGCGCCGATTTCTGGACCACGAAAGCCCTCGGCCCGGTTCCCGCGCTGACGCTCACCGACGGCCCGCACGGAGTCCGGAGACAGACCGGCGCATCCGACCACCTCGGCCTCGCCGGCAGCGAGCCGGCCACCTGCTTCCCACCGGCTGTCGGTCTCGGTCAGAGCTGGGACGTCGAATTGATCCGGCGGGTGGGCGAAGCGCTCGGACGAGAGGCACGAGGCCTCGGCGTCGATGTCCTCCTCGGTCCCGGTGTGAACATCAAACGGGACCCCCGGTGCGGCCGGAACTTCGAGTATTTCTCCGAGGATCCGTTCGTCACGGGCCGGCTCGGCGCGGCGTGGGTCGACGGGGTGCAGAGCGTCGGGGTCGGGACATCGCCCAAGCACTTCGCGCTGAACAACGCCGAGGACGACCGAATGCGTTCGAGCTCGGATGTCGACCCCCGGCCCATGCGCGAGATCTACCTCCGCGCTTTCGCGCACATCGTCCGCTCGGCCACTCCATGGACCGTGATGTGCTCCTACAACCGCATCAACGGCACGTACGCGTCGGAGAACCGCTGGCTCCTCACCGACCTGTTGCGCGGCGAGTGGGGCTACGACGGGGTGGTGGTGTCCGATTGGGGCGCCGTCGTCGATCGCGTTCGTGCGGTCGCGGCCGGCCTGGACCTCGAGATGCCCGGCTCCGGGGGCAGGACCGATGCGCAGGTCGTCGACGCCGTCGAGAACGGAAGCCTCGACGAGTCGGCCGTGGACCGATCGGCCCGGGCGGTTCGGAAACTCGCCGAACGGACCGGTGCGGGCGGCACGGACCAGGCAGTCGCCGACCTCGATGCCCACCATCGCCTCGCCCGGGAGGCGGCCGCACGATCCGTCGTGTTGCTGAAGAACGACGATGACCTGCTCCCGTTGGATCCGGCCCGATCCGTCGCGGTCGTCGGAGCGTTCGCGCACGAACCCCGGTATCAGGGCGGCGGCAGTTCCCACGTGAACCCGACGCGCCTCGATGTTCCGGTGGACGAGATCCGGGCAGCAGGCCACAGCGTGACCTACGTCGAGGGTTTCGCCACTGACGGTTCGCGCGTGGATTCGGCCGACGCGATCGCCGCGGCGGCGGACGCCGATGTCGCCGTGCTGTTCCTGGGACTGGCGGCGTCACAGGAGTCGGAAGGCTTCGACCGCGACGACATCGAACTGCCCGCGGATCAGGTCGAGCTGCTGACCGCGATTGTGGCGGTGCAACCCCGGACGGTGGTCGTGCTCGCCCACGGCGGGGTCCTTCGCCTCGGCGCGATCGCCACTGCGCCCGCGATCCTCGACGGTGCGCTTCTCGGGCAGGCCGGGGGCGGTGCCATCGCCGACGTGCTGTTCGGTGCGGTCAACCCGTCGGGACGGCTCACCGAGACCGTGCCGGTCAGGCTGCAGGACACACCCGCGTACCTGAACTTCCCGAACGAGAATTCCCACATCAGGTACGGCGAGGGCATCTACGTCGGCTATCGCTGGTACGACGCGCGGGACCTCGAGGTCACGTATCCGTTCGGACACGGGTTGTCGTACACGACGTTCGAGTACTCGAATCTGTCTGTCACACGACGCGAACCGGGGGACGAGGGTGTCGACGTCGAGGTGACGGTCAGCAACACCGGATCGCGGACCGGCCGCGACATCGTCCAGATCTACACATCGAAGGCGGACTCCGGGGTCGGCCGACCGCCGCGTGAGTTGAAGACCTTTGCACCGACCATCGAACTCGAGGCCGGTGAGTCGCAATCTGTTTCGCTGACCATCGATCGGAACGATCTCGCGTACTGGGACACACGCGTCGATCGCTGGGTCGTCGAACCGGGTGAGTACGCGGTCCATGCCGGCGCATCGAGCCGCGACATCCGGTTGACCACGACGGTCGAGATCGAGGGCGACGAGGTCGATCTCCCGATAAGCGAGAACTCGACGCTCGGGGAGGTCCTCGCGAATCCGGCTGCGGCGCAGGCTCTCGCGGACCTGGCCGCAAACAGCCCCTTGATGAGTGCCGGGAACGACGCCCTGGGCGTGGACATGGCACGAATGCTCGGGTCGATCCCGCTCGGTCGGCTGGTTGGTTTCGGGATGAGGGACGAGGACATCGCCGGGATCATCGCGGCGGCGCGAAACGACTGACCGTCCGCGCACAACGACTGTTCCGCAGGCGGGCTAGGGTTCTCCCCATCGAGGCTGGGGAGGGCACATGAGGCGGACAGGTCTGTTCGGCGTCTTGGCACTGGCGGCGGTGTTGACGACCGCCGGGTGCGGGAGCGATGCCGACACGTCATCGGACACCACGTCACCAGACACCACGGCAGCGGTGACGACGGTGACCGAGGCGCGGGAGTCGGAGTCAGAGTCGGACGAGGCTACGTCGCTTCCGGTGCAGCCCCCGTCGGTGGAGACCTGGCGCGGCTCATGGCAGTCGGTCGGCGAGCGCCAACCGGCGACGCTCATGGTGATGTCCACCGACCCACTCCGCGCGATGGTCGACATCCCCGGCCGATGTGGCGCCTCGTGGACCGAGACCCAGCGGCAGGGCGACCGGTTGCTCGTGGATGCAACCGTGACCTACGGAAACTGCACGGACAACGTGTGGAGCGTCGAGATCTCCGACGACTCGATCGTCGCCACCGACACCGAGGATGCCGGCACGCGGGTCAGCTTCGTCAAGGGCTGATCAGAGGCCGCTCGCGGGACTGCGCTCAGCGGAACACGATGCAGGTGGTCGTCCCGTGGGCGACGAGCTTGCCGTCGGAGGAGAACACCTTGCCCTCGGCGGTCGCGGTGGTGCGGCCGGCGTGGATGACGGTGCCCACGCCGGTCAGTTCGCCGGCGTCGACGGCGACCGAGCGGATGTAGTTCACCTTCAGTTCCAGCGTCGTGTAGCCGACACCGGCGGGCAGGGTGGTGTGCACCGCGCAGCCCATGACCGAGTCGAGCAGCGTTGCGCAGATCCCGCCGTGGACGGTGCCGAGGGGGTTGGCGAAGTCGGGTTGCGGCGTCACGGCGAAGGTCACCGAACCCTCGTCGATCTGTTTGGGCACCATGCCGAGCAGTCGTCCGATGCTGGGACGGTCGGACCCGGCGCCGCCGGCTTGCCAGGCGCGCAGGAGTTCGAGGCCGGACATGGCGGTGGGATCGGTCTGGGTGTCGGTCGTGGTCGTCATGACTATGCATGGTTGCATACTCGCGAGTGATTATGAAGGCCTGCATACCGGAGGTGGTTTCGCGCGGGCCTGATGACCTCGGGCGATGCTCTGTATGCTGGCCCAGGACATCGGTTGTATGAGGGTCGGCATAGGAGTTGTTGCTGCATGGCGTCACATCCCGCCGAGTCCGTCGTCACGGGCGCGGACGACCGCGGCCCGCGCGAACGCATGGTCGTGCACGCGGCAGATCTGATCGGCCGCGACGGTGTCGCCGCGACCTCCATCGGCGACGTCATCTCGGCGAGTTCTGCCCCGCGCGGGTCCATCTACCACCACTTCCCGGGTGGCAAGACCCAGCTGATGACCGAGGCGGTCCGCTATGCCGGCGAGTTCATCGCCGAGCGCATCGGTCGTCCGACCACGATGACACCGGCCGACACGGTGCGTGAGATCGGTGGTGTGTGGCGGCGTCTGCTGGTCAACACCGATTTCCAGTTCGGCTGCCCGGTGCTCGCCGGCGGGCTCGCACGCCGTAGTGAGCCCGCGGTGGCGGACGCGTCCGCCGAGATCCTGCAGCGGTGGGCCGACCTGGTCACCGCCCGCCTGGTGGTCGACGGCGTCGACAGCGATCGCGCCGATTCACTGGCCAACCTCGTCATCGCGGCGGTCGAGGGAGCGGTCGGACTCTGCCAGACACGACGCAGCGTCGAGCCCCTCGATCGCGTCATCGCCGAACTCGCCGGCCTGTGCGACAACGCGGTCGATCGGGTTTGATCCGAGGCGTGACGTTGGACACGCGTGTGCTCCGTTAGTAGGTTCTCCATGTCGTCACCGTCGTGGTGACGTCTGGCCCGCGCCCGTCCGACTCCGGTGCAGGCGCGAATGGGTGGGTGAGCTCGGGGAGGATGACGCCATGACGCCGGTCTTCCGGCATGCGCTGGGTTCGGACTTCGACCGTCTGCATCCCAACGTCGCATGGCGCTACGGCATCGACTCGACGTCCGGTGTCGCCCAGATCTGCAGCGGCATCTACGAGTCGGTGTACATCTCCTCGGCGCTGCCGCCGCCGGCACTGTGGCACTACGCCAAACGCAACGCGCTGCCGTCGAAGACGAGTCGGATGGTGCCGTTCACCCAGGGCTATTACTGCTACTCCGACGAGCTCGAACGCGAGTCGCTCGCCGTGCTCCGGAACTTCCAGTACACGACCGGCCCGCGCAAGCTGAACTCGTTGCTGGTGGCCGGTCGCACCGGCCTGGTCGACTATTTCGGCGACGGCCCCGAGTTCTTGTATCCCATCGAACCGTCGGTGACACCCGCCGGCGAACTACTGCTCGAGAGCGGGCCGATGCGCTGGCTCGGCCGCGGACCGAAGGTCGGCATGCGCGGGCTGTTCACCGCTCAGATGAAGTACATCGAGGGGTGGGACGAGAAACGGGATCGCTTCCGGTGCGACGCGACCGTCCACAACCCGGTCATCGGCGAGATCATGCACTTCCGCGGCTGGTTCACCGCGGTCGACCAGGCGTGCTCACTACGCGACATCCCGGACGAGGCGTGGCCGGTCAACCTGGTCGACCGTGAGAGCTGACCCGCACCGTGGAGGGCGACGTCGTCGCGGGGTCGACACATCGTCGACAGTTCGTTGCATCGGCTTTCGCAACGCGCGGTAGGTTCAGCGCATGGCTGTCTCAGCGAACATCGAATTCGACGTCGCCGCCCCGAGTGCGGTGGTGATGGAAGTCCTCATGGACATCGAGTCCCTGCCCGAGTGGTCGGGCCCGCACAAGGAAGCCGAGGTCCTGTCCAGTCACGACGACGGCACGCCGGAGAAGGTGCGGATGGTCGTCACCGCCGCGGGTATCTCCGACGAACAGACCTGCACCTACGAGTGGACCGACAACTCGTGCGAATGGCATCTCATCGAGTCCAATCAACTGAGTGAGCAGCACGGCAAGTACACGGTCACCGAGACCGACAAGGGTGCCCGGGTCCGGTTCGACCTCGCGGTCGAACTGAAGATCAAGCTGCCCGGCCTCATCGTCAAACGGGCGCAGAAGATGGCGGTGGACACCGCCCGTAAGGGACTCACCGCCGAGGTGGAGAAGCGCGCCGCGGCCTGAGGCCGATCGTGACCCGGACGTGACGAGTCGATCGCCGGTCCGCGGCGGGCCACCCGGGTACGCTGAGGGCGTCGCCCACCCGGCGCCCGAGCAATGGAGGCCAAAGCAGTTGAGAATCAAGAAGTTTGCCGTACGCGGTCTGGTCCTGGCGGCAGGTGTCGCCGGATGTGTCGGTTTCGCCGGACTGTCCGGCGAGGGGGTGTCGTCCGCGGCGGCGCACTGCTCGGTGTCGAATGGTCATCAGATCGAGCGCGTCGAGGGACGCAGCGGATGTGGGGCGAAGGCCGGCCTCGGCAGTCGCGCGAGCGCTGACGACTACAGCAGCAGTGGTACCGCGATCTCGGTCTCGGACAACGGCGGCAACGCCGCGGCCTACAACCTGCAACCGGGGTCGACGGCGCTCGCCGGTGCCAACAGCCGCGGCAACGCCTATTCGGTCACGACCGGCCCGAGCGCGTTGTCGGTCGCCCAGGCACGCCACGGCGGAACCACGGTCGCGGTCGGCGGTTGGGGCGGCGAGGCCTACGCCGGCCCCGAAGGTGCCCGGTGCAGCGGCGGTTTCGCGGCCGCCTTCGACACCAGCACCGGCAAGGCGTGCCTGCACTCCGGTTCCATCGACCTGAGGAACTGACCTCAGGCGATCGCACGACATCTGAGAGACAGAACACGCCTGACGCGACGGTCGTTCACCGGAGCGTCGGGCGTCGTTCGTCCCTTCGACCTATCGTTGTGGAGTGACCGACCTCCACAGCCCCGACACCCAGATCGGCCCCGACTTCAGCGTGCTGAACGGCCGCGAAGCGCTTCAGCAGCTCGTCGACCTCCACGACACCACGCATTTCACGGTCAATGACGACGATGACGACGACCCGGTTCTGCTGACGCTGCCCGAACGGAACGTCGTCGACACCTGGCGCGAGGACTACCCGTACGAGGAGCGCATGAGTCGCCGGGAGTACGAGGTGACCAAGCGGCGCTTGCAGATCGAGTTGCTGAAGCTGCAGAAGTGGTCCAAGCAGACCGGCCAGCGGCACCTGCTCGTCTTCGAAGGTCGGGACGCCGCGGGCAAGGGCGGCACCATCAAACGCTTCAACGAGCATCTCAACCCGCGTGGCGCGCGCACCATCGCGCTGGAGAAGCCCAGTGAGCGCGAGGCCACCGAGTGGTACTTCCAGCGCTACGTCCAGCATCTGCCTGCCGGCGGTGAGATGGTCTTCTTCGATCGCTCCTGGTACAACCGGGCCGGCGTCGAGCGGGTCATGGGATTCTGCAGCCCGCAGCAGTACACACAGTTCGTTGCCCAGGTGCCCGCGTTCGAGAAGATGCTCGTCGACGACGGGATCAACCTGGTCAAGTTCTGGTTCTCGGTGACCCCGCTCGAGCAGCGGACCCGGTTCGCCATCCGCCAGATCGATCCGGTGCGGCAGTGGAAACTGTCGCCCATGGACCTGGCGTCGCTGGACAAGTGGGATGCCTACACCGAGGCAAAGGAGGCGATGTTCGCCGCCACCGACACCGATCACGCGCCGTGGACCGTGGTGAAGTCCAACGACAAGAAGCGGGCGCGGATCAACGCGATGCGTCACGTGCTGAGTCTCTTCGACTACGACGGCAAGAACGAGGCGTTTCTGGGTACGCCGGACCCGCTGATCGTCGGCCGGGCGGCCGATGTGATCGGGGAGTAGCCGCTCGAGCCTCGAAGGGCCTGGTGAGACACGTTGCGAGACCCTTCGAGGCTCGCTTCGCTCGCACCTCAGGGGGCAGAGGGGGTCTTTCGTGGTCCACGACGGCCGCCAGGCCGCAGATACTGAGGAGCGAGCTTGCGAGCCCGATCCTGCTCCCTGAGGAGCGAGCTTGGGAGCCCGGTCCTGCTCCCTGAGGAGCGAGCTTGCGAGCGTCACGAAGGGTCTCGCAACCTCGGTCGCCGGAACCTCCGTGGCTCGTTGACCTCGACGAACTCCTTCGTCGCTCGCTCGACCGGCGGCTAACGCTCCTCGCACTCCGGGGAGCAGTGGCTCAGCAGCTCTCGGGCTCGGGACCAGCGGTTATGTGAGTCTTTCGGATGAGGGAGCAGTTCAGCGCCGCCCGATGATCAGCCGTCCCAGAACCCCGACGGCGAACATGGCGATGCCCACCCCGCCGACGATCAGGGCGACCCGGGTGACGTCGTCGTAGGCGCCGTCGATGATGAGCTCGGCCACCTGCCGGCCCGAGTTCTCCGCGCCGGCCACCTCCTGCTTGGCGCGTTCGGCGAAGAACAGGCCCATGGCCCAGGTCGAGGCGCCCGCCGCGACCACGCCGAGTCCGAGCCAGGCGAAGACGGTTCCGCGTCGTCGGGCGATCAACAGCGCGAGCGCCGCCGCGATCACGGCCACGGCGGCGGATCCCCAGGCGAGCAGCGTGATCTGACCGCCGACTTCGGCATACCGGCCGGCTTCGAGGCCCGACGCGCCGTTGGTCAGTTCCACGACGACCGGACCCTGGATCGTGTTGCCGCCGGACAGGTTCAGCGCACGATTGATCATGTTGGTGATGTCCAGTTGCATCACAGAGGTGTCCGAGCCCGGTGCGGGCTCTTCGAACAGGAACGCGTGCTGCTGCCCGACGACGTCGGCGAAGTCCTGCTGGAACTGATCGCTCTCGGTGTATCGGCCCGCCAATGGCCGGACCAGGGCACCCGCGATCGGCAGATCGGTCCGCGCGGTCGCCTGCGCGGCGATCTCGTCCGCCAAATAATCCTTGACCTGCTGGTTCTCGGCCATCGGCCCGACCGTGGAGACGAAGCCCGCTTGGTCGACGATGCGCTGATCCAGCCAGAAGGACGGGACGGCCAATACGGTCGCCGCAATCGCGACGAGTGTCAGAAGGGCACTCAGGAAGCTACGCACAGCCACGAGGCTACCGAGACTCGGGCGGGGATTGCCGACCGGCGAGGTCGGGCCCGTCATCAGACACCCGGTAGTGCACCGGCTTGACGGTCTCGTTCCGCCCGATGTGACTGGTGGGGTTTCTGTTCACCACGGTTCACCACGGTTCACCGCTGGGGCGTGAGTGACATAGATTGCAGCACAGTTGAATTCGAAATTCTCGAGCTGTGGAGAAACGTCGCCGTCGAACGTTTTGGCGAGTACCTTGGTCTCATGACCTCGATCACCGAGCTCCGCGACACCCTCATCTCTCTGTCATCACCACCCGACGACGGCAGTGGTCGCGCAGTGCTCAACCGTCTCGACGAACTGCGCGTGGTGCGCAATGTGCTGGACCACCAGATCGCGGTCCACATCGCCTTGTTGGATGCCTCGGGCGCGGCGTCGCGGGCGGGGTCGACGACGCGATCATGGCTGATCGGGATGGGCATGCCCCCGGCGGCCGCGCACCGTGGTGCACGGATCGCCGGCGGGCTGGGGGCGTTGCCGAAGGTCGCCGACTGTGCCGCCGAGGGCTATTTGTCGGCCGAGTGCGTTGACGCTGTGGTCCGCGGGATCACGTTCATCGACAAACAGGCTGCGGCTGCGCTGTCCGACGACGACCGAAAAGGATATGAGAGTGAATTGCTCGCGCATGCGTTCTCCGGTGCCACCCCGGCTGAGATCGACACCCATGCCCGATATATCGCCATGCGGGTCGCCGATGCCGATCCGGACGCGGTGGCGGCGGCTGATGATGCATCGCTCAACACCGTGCACACCAGGGTGACCGACGAAGGCCGGGTCGCGATCTCGGCAGATGTGACGGCGGTGATCGGGGAGAAGTTTCTGTCGATGATCGACGAACGCTCCGGTCCGCGTCCCGAACCCGACGGCGCCGAGGATCGCCGTGATGTAGCTCAGCGTCGCGCGGATGGGCTGGAGCTACTACTGGATCAGGCCGTCATCGGTGCGGCGATGACCACCGCGGGCGCACCCCGCACCCAGGTGTTGGTCACCATCCCTGCCGACGGCGTGGATCCGGCGCGGTTGCCGTGGGTTGGGGCGGTATCGGCATCGACGGCACAGCGGTTGTCGTGTGATGGCGGGGTGGCCGAGATCGTCCTCGACGACGAAGGGGTGCCGTTGCGGATGGGCACTACGAAACGACTGTTCCCGCATCATCTGCGTCAGGCGATCATCGTGCGGGATGTGTGTTGCGTGAAATGTGGTGCCCCAGCGGCGCATACGCAAGTCCATCATGTGGTGCATTGGGCTGATGGTGGTCCGACTGATCTGGACAACGGATGCCTGCTGTGCCAGCGCTGTCACACCCAGGTGCACCATCACGGGTGGGAGGTGGTGATGGGTCCTGACCGTCATCCGTGGCTGATCCCACCGGTAGACGTCGACGCGCGATGTCTGCCGCGGCCGGCCTACAACCGGCGCACCATGCGACTCGACGACGCCCTCGTGTAACTGACCCTGCCACAACAACTTTGTCGTCGACTCCGACGTCACACGATCTTTGACAAATCCACAGTGTGAAATCGGCAATCGCGGTCGGTCAGTGCCCCGCGAATGCCTCAGCGAGCCACCACGCGCCGCCGTCGTCGGCGATCTTGGCGTCGATGACGAGGGGACCCGAAGGTTCGGGTGAGGGCAGCGAGGCGACCCAGCTCCGGATCTCGTCCAGGTCGTCCAGCGAGGTGACCGTCACGCCCGTCGCACCGTGGCCACGGGCGATGGCGGCGATGTCGACCTCGGGGAAGGTCACCGTCGTCATGTCGGCATCGCCGAAATGGTGCACCTCCGCGCCGTAGGCGGAGTCGTTGTAGACGATGACGACCAGCGGCAGTGCGAGCCGCACGGCGGTCTCCAATTCGGCGATGGCCATGAGGAATCCGCCGTCGCCGGTACCGAGGACGGGCAACCTGCCCGGTTGTGCGAAGGCCGCGCCGATGGCTGTTCCGAGGCCCAGCCCGATGGACTGGAAGGCCTGAGTGAAGCAGAAGCCGTACTCGTCGGGCACGGACAGATGGGTCGACGGGTAACCCATGAAGTTCCCGGAGTCGATCGACACGATACGGTCCGCCGGCAGTATGTCGTCGAGCGCGATCGTCAGCGCCCGCGGGTCGACCCGACCAGAAGTCACCGCGCCGGTGACGGGGACGTCCTGCCACCGAGACGACTCCGAGATCCGTTGCCGGACCGCGGTGGTGCGGTACCCGGTTCCATTCGGCCCGCTCGCTCCGCTCCCGGCGCCGGTCTCATTCGGCCCGCTCGCTCCGCTCCCGGCGCCGGTGGCCGCCGGGCCATCGTCGGCGAGGAGGGCGAGGACGTCGGTGGCAGTGGCGGCACAGTCGCCCACCACGCCGAGATCGACCGGCCGATGCGCACCGATGGCGTCGATCTCGACGTCGACCTGGATCACGGTCGTGTCGGCGCCGATGAGTCGGCCGTGCCGCATCGTCCACATGTTCAGGGCGCAGCCCCATCCGACGATGAGATCGGCGTCGGCGATCAGTTCGGCGGTGGTGGGTGAGGAGAAGCCGCCGGAGATGCCGAGGGAGAACGGGTTTCCCTCGAACAGGCCGTTCGCCACCGCCGACGTCGCGACCAGTGCGCCGGCGGCCGCGGCCAGCGCCGCGACCTCCGCTCCGGCGTCGCGCGCCCCTCGGCCCGCGACGAAGACCGGACGCCGGGCACCGCGGAGCGCGTCGGCCAGACGCGCCGCCGACCGAGCGTCGGGCCGCACCCGCGGTGGCTCGACGGAGTACGTGATGGGGCCCTCGACACCCGCTGCGGCCGCGGCGATGTCGATGGCGACGTGGAGCACGACGGTCCGGCGCTGAGTGACCGCGGTCCGGAAGGCGCGGATCACGTCCGACACCACGGTGCCAGGTCCGTAGACGCGGTCGTTCGCGGCGCCGACGCTCGTGGCCAGTGCCTCCTGGTCGATGCGGAAGTTCGAACGCAGCGCCGACGCGGCCGAGTCAGCGGTGAGCACGATCATCGGCGTCCGGCTCTTGGCCGCCTCCGCGATGCCCGTCATCGCATTGGTGAGCCCGCATCCCTGGTGGACCGACAGCACACCGACCCGTCCCGACATCCGCGAGTACGCGTCGGCCATGCTGGCCGCGCCGCCCTCGTGCCGGGCGGCCGTGAACGGCACCCCACCGGCGCGCAGGGCGTTGGTCAGAACGAAATTCCCGCTGCCGACCACACCGAACGCGTGACCGACGCCGAGGTCCGCCAATATCCGGCCCGCCACGTCGGCGACCGTCGGTCCGTAGAGGCCGGGTGCCTCCATCAACCCTCGACGATCGCCAGCACGCGGGACGGACTGCCGGTACCGCCGACGATCGGCAGCGGACTCACGACCACCACCGAACCGGTCGGCGGGAGTGAACCCAGGTTGCGCAGGGAGGTGAGCCCGTACTTGTCGTTGCCCAGAAAATGGTAGTGCACGGGGAACGCGGGATCGAAGCCTCCCGCGAGACCGGCGTCGACGCCGACGGTCTCGACGCCGAGGCCGGTGATCTCGCGTTCGGTGGCCAGCCACTGCGCGCACTCCACCGACACCCCGGGCGTGTGCGACCCGGTCTCGTCGGCGTTGAGGAACTCGGCTTCGGAGCCCCCGCGCGACTCCCATCCGGTCCGGAGCAGCAACCAGGTACCGGCGGTGAGTCGTCCGTGTTCGCCTTCCCACGCCTCGACCTCGGCGACGCTCAACAGATGATCCGGGTCGTCGGCGACCTCCCGGGTCAGGTCGAGGACCGCCGCCGGGCCGATCAGCCGCTGCACCGGAATCTGCGACACGTCGTCCCCGTCGCGTCCGCTGACCCAATGGATCGGGGCGTCGAGGTGGGTGCCGATGTGCTCCCCGGTGTGGATGTTGTTGTGCCGCCAGTACGGCCCCGGCTCGTTGTAGGCACTGACCTCTTCGAGGCTGAAGTCGATCAGGTTCGCGAACGGTGCGGGCAGCCGCAGCGCCGGCGTCGACGCGCTCAACGGGGTCGTCAGGTCGATGACGCGGAGTGAGCCGTCGGCAAGACCGGCGGCGAACCCGGACAGTGTGGTCGCGGTCATGGGGAGTCCTCTGCTACTTGCGTGCGCCGCGCCAGTTCATGCCCCAGCCGTACGCCTCGTCGACCTTGTCCTGCGCCCCGCGGATGTAGCGCACCTCGCGATTGAGAACCAGTTCGCCGCCGCGGTTCTCGAACAGTGCGATCGCGCAGGACAGCGCCGACTGATCGGCCTCGTCGAGCCGGACCTCGATCTCCGGGCCGTTGGCCGGGAACAGGGTGACGACGCCGTTGGCGCCGGCCCAGTTGGGCGTGCCCTCGTAGATGTAGGCGAAGATCAGGATCCGGCGGATCTGGTTGGTCGCCGCGAGGTCGATGTACATGTTCTCGCCGCCGGATCCCGACCGGTCGTCGCCGTCGAGGTAGATGATCGGCTGTCCATCACGGGGAGCCCGAAACGAGTTGCCCAGGGCCTGGACGATGCCCTTGCTGCCGTCGGTGAACTCCCACAGGCAGGCGAGATCCAGATCGATGCCCTGCGCCTTGCGAAAGAGACCGCCGCCCTTCGAGTTCGACGTCCAGCTCAGATTGACGCGGACCTGCCCGGTGGTCGCACCCTGCTTGCTGAGCGAGATGCTCGGCGACGACTTGGTCAGAGTGATCTTCGACAGCGAGATCGGCTGCGCGGGCGGCTGCTGACCGTAGCCTGCCGGGGCAGGCGGTTGCTGGCCGTAGCCTGCGGGCGCGGATGGGGGCTGCGCGGGCGGCTGGGGCGGCTGGGCCTTCGGACGCTTGGTGTAATCGATCCCCATCTCGGTTCCTCATCTCGTCGTCGGTGACATCGTCTTCTGCGGTCATCGCACGGCGAAAGACACTCGCCGCAGGTGTTGGCGCCCAGCGTAGTGGACCACTCTCATCCGGCGGCGCCCGTCGACTGCGCATGAGCCCGGGCGGAGGGGCCGAAGGCCGACGCGACGACGAGCTTCCCGTGCGGGCTCCGGCGGCAGCTTGCCACCGCCACATGGCAGGGACGTGGGATGTTCGCCGGGATCGGGTAGCCGTCGTCGATCTGATAGCGGGTGTTGGTCACCTTCGACGAGACCGCCGACGGGTCTGCGGGATGCTCCGGCGCGGCATCCGGGCGAATGACGACCATCGCCTCGGTGACACCGGCGGGCCAGTCGAAGCGCACGATGTCACCCTCGACGCGGACCGACGTGATCGGCGGCGGGTCGTCCGGAGGTGGGGGCGTGGGCCGCGCCGGCACCGCCGGCCGCGGCTCGGCACTCGGGGTGGAGGTGGCGTCGGTGCGAGCCGGGACGGACTGATGTCCGGCGAGGATGGCCGTGACCTCGTAGACGGGCGGGACCGGATCGTCAGCACTGCCGTCGGACAGTTCGGTCGCGGCGGTGCGGCCCAGCGTCCGAGTCGAGCCATCGAACCCGATGCGCACCACGCGGTAGGTCACCGACTCCGTCGCGGACGGCTCCCAGGAGACGGTGATCGCGCCACCGTCGGCAACGACCCGGGCATTGCGCGGCGGCTCCACGGCAAGCCCGCTCGCCGCGGCGTTGAGCTCGTCGTGATCGACGATCTGACGCCGCATCTCCGCGGCGGCGGTGAGGCTCGCCGGGTCTCCCGCCGAAGCCGTCCGTGCGGCTTCGGCGGCCCGGGCGACGATGGCGCGTGACCGCTCGAGCCGTTCCTCGATCCGCCCGTCCGCGTCGGGGAGCAGATCGATGTCCCGGGCCCGCCGGTAGACGGCCTCCAGCAGTTCGAGTGCCGCGACATGTCGCTTCTCGTCGGCGAGGTCCCGCGCCCGGTGCGAGTCGGTCACTGCCTGGCCGATGACCCGTTCGATCTCGTCGGCGACCGCCGCGATCCGGCGGAGCGCCTCGGCGTCGTCGCCGGCCGTGGCGCGGGCGTCGGCGATCGCCGAACGTGCCCGGACCGGCAGACCGTTCCGCAAGGCGGCGCGCGCGGCACGGAGATCGTTCTCCCACAGCCTCTTCGGCGAGGACGGGACCTCGACGGGCTCGCCCGGCGCGCTTGGTGCAGGTTGCACGGCAGCGCCGAATTCGGCGGCGAGCGCGGCGATCGCCGTCCGCGCATCGCGGCTGCCCAGCCCGCGGGCGCGGGCGTCGTCGAGCAGGAATTCGTGGTCCTGCGCACCGAGTTCGTCCTCGACGAGGACCGCGGCTCGGACCCGCGGCCGGAGATGGTCGGTCACCGCGTCCACGACGGACTGCCGATACTCCTGCGCCAGTGCGGGATCGGCGAGCAGGACGTCGTTCACGTGCACCAGGAGTTCGTCGAGGACGGCGCGGAACCGGCCGGCGGCGAGTTCGCGGGCTCGATCGTTGAGTGCGGCTGCGCGTGACTGGATGACCCCCCGCTCCGTGGCGTCGTCGGTGTCGAGGTGCAGCAGCGTCAGCAGCGTCGGGGTGGGGTCGCCATCGCGCAACCGGTCGAACTCGGCGAGCAGGTCGGCGATCTGGGCGCGTTGCTGTGCGGACAACGACACCCGCGGTGGCGCGGGTACGGCGGGAGCGGCCGGCGCGTCGTCGACGATGCGGTGACGCCGAAGCCGGGTGGCTATCTCGGCCGGACCGAGGCCGCCCATGGCGCCGATCTCGTCGAGTCCGGCGCGTTTGGATCTCGGTATCCCGCCGTAGCGCTCGTTGAGTCGCGCGATCGCGTTGTCGAGGAGCTCGAACCGTTGCTGATCGCGTAGCTCGCGCCGGGTGCTCACCGCACGCGCCTCGGCGATCCGACCGGTCTTGTGTCGCAACGGCGCCGACCGCTCGTCGTGTTCGGCGACCAGTCGCGCCACCAGGACGCGGTACTTCGGGTGGTCGCGTTGTTTCTGCCAGAACGCCCACACCTCGTCGAGGCGCGTGGCCACGGCGGCGTCGTCGAGCCGCTCGGCCTCGTCGACCGGGATGTCGTACAGTTCGAACGAATCGGATTCGCCCGGCCCCCCGCGTCTCTCGACCGCGGCGAGTACACGTTTGCGATAGTCGTTGCCGACGAACGGCTCCATCATGCCCCCTGCCTCACCCGGGAAACGGTCACTGTTCGCGGCGCCGGGACCGGTGCACTTGTTCGAGCTCCCGGTCGACCTCCGATTTCGACAGCGACGCACCGGTTTTGGCTGACAATGTCAGTGGGATCTGCGCATCGACGTGAAATGCGGTGACGTGCAGGACGCCGTCGAATGCCATCTCGAACGTCACCGACACCTCGCTGCCCTCGTCGTAACCCGGTGGGATGTCGGTGATCGCGCCCTCGATGAGGACCTTGGCGTCTTCGGGTCGCGGAGAGGCGGCCTGTCCCTGCTGTTCCAGCACGACCAGTTCGATGCGGGACTGGTCGCGACGCATTGTCCCGAACGACCGGCGCACCCGGATCGGGAGCGTCGAGTTCCGTTGGACCAGCCAGCTCGCCTCGAGCTCGCCGTTGTGACCGTTGACCGCCAGCACCCCGAACCCGCGGGAGACCACCGTGTCCACGCTGACCTCGAGCATGCGGCGCACGCTGCTGACCGGGAGCGCGAACGCATGCGCGACCCGGGTGCAGGACTCGTCGAGATCGGCCGGGGCGACGCCGTCCAGTTCGCGGTCCTCACGAAGGCGCCCGCGGGCGGCGAGGTCCGCGCGCACGAGCCGTTCGATCTCCAGCTTCTCGCCGTAGATCGCGGCTCCCCGCGCGACGGCGAGATCGGGATCGTTGAGTTCCGGGGTCTTTCCCAGTGCGGCAGCGAGCTCTCGTGCGACCATCGGCATGCGTGACGAGCCGCCGACCAGGAGGACCCGGTCGACCGAGGACACCCCGCGGCGCTCGGCAGCGGCCAGGCACGACCGGGTGAGTTCGATCGTGCGGGCCAGCAGCGGGCGCGTGAGTTCCTCGAGTTCGGCACGAGTGAGCGGGATGACCGACCGGGCGCCGTCGTGAGCGACGATCACCGACGTCGAATCCGACTCGGTCAATTCATGTTTCGCGCGCTCGGCGGCGAGGATGAGCGACTGCGAGCCGGCCGAGTCGTCGAGCGGGTCCTCGGCATCAGGGTTCTCGGCGCAGAACGTGCGCGAGAGGTGCAGCGCCAGCCGTTCGTCCCAATCGGCGCCGCCGAGTTGATGATCTCCGTCGACGGCGAGCACGGTGATCCGGCGGTCGGCGAGCTCGATCACCGTCGCGTCGAAGGTGCCACCGCCGAGGTCGTAGACCAGGACGGTCTCGTCGGGTGTGCTCTTGGCCAAGGGGTCGGTGATGCGGCTGAAACCGTAGGAGAGTGCCGCCGCGATCGGCTCGGACAGGACCCCTGCCACCTCGAGGCCCGCGTACGTACCGGCCTGGATCGTCGCGCGTCGCTCTTCGTCGCCGAAGTACGCGGGCACCGTGATCACGGCGCGCTCGACCTGCTCACCGGCGAACGCGGCGTCGGAGATCAGCGATTTGATGATGAGCGCCGAGATGGCCGGAGCGGACCAGGTCTGACCGTGCGCGACGAATCGCCATTGCGCGTCACCCATCCGCCGCTTCACCAGGCTGCAGACGTTCTCGGGGTCGAGCCGGGCCTGTCGGCGCGCGCCTTCGCCGACGACGTGATCGGTCGGCGAGGTGAGCAAGACGGTCGACGGGGTGGTCGGCGCACCGGTCAGTCCGACGATCACCTCCGGGCGACCGTCGGCGTCGATCTTCGCCATCGCCGAGTTGGTGGTTCCCAGGTCGATCCCGATTACGCCCACGATCGGGGATGCTAGCAGCGCAGAGGGTCTCGCCGGTGCCGGACGATCGGTAGGTGGGCGTTGATTACGCTGGCGGAATGACGTCTCCAGAGGGCTCCGCACCCGAACGGCACGATGTGCTCGGCCGACTGGGCGAGCAGGTGTCCGACCTCGCTCTCGTGGTGGCACGGCAGACCAGGACGATCGAACGTCTCGTCGACGCCGCCAAGTCCCCGGCCGCTGCGGCCGTGGGGGACACCGCCCTGCTGGTCGATCTCTTCGCGCTCCACACCGACGCAGCCACGTGCGCTGTCTCGGCGTCGGAGGCGGACAGGCCGGCGTTCGAGCTGCTGCGCGACGGACTCGAACGGCTCATCGTCGGCCGCGGGGGTGTCGTCGTGGCACCGCTGCCCGGCGCCGACTTCGACGCCCGCACCATGGAAGCGGTCGACGTTCTCAGCGCCGCGGACACCTCCGCGGACCGCACGGTCGCCGAGCTACTCCGTCCCGGGCTTGTCGTCGGGGAGCGGTCCGTCCGCCCCGCGGCGGTGGTGGTCTTCCGGATCTCGTAGCGCACCGGGGGTCAGAGCGCGCACCGTCGCCACGAGATCACTCGGCGGGAGCCAGGGTCCGCCAGAGGAATTCGTAGGCGAGCGCCGACTTGAACGCGGCCTGCTTGTTGTCCGCGGCGCCACCATGACCACCTTCGATGTTCTCGTAGTACTGCACGTCGTGGCCTGTTTCCTCCAGGCGTGCAACGAGTTTGCGCGCATGGCCGGGGTGGACCCGGTCATCGCGGGTCGACGTGGTCACCAGGATGGGCGGGTAGGTCGTCGCCGCGTCGACGTTCTGATACGGCGAGAACGGCTTCATGAACTCCCACTGTTCGGGATCGTCCGGGTCGCCGTACTCGGCCATCCACGACGCCCCCGCCAGCAGGAGGTGGTAGCGCTTCATGTCGATGAGCGGGACCTGGCACACCAGGGCGCCGAACAATTCGGGATACCGGGTCAGCATCACGCCCATGAGCAACCCGCCGTTGGAACCGCCCTGCGCACCGAGTTGCGCCGGGGTCGTCAGTCCGGTGTCGACGAGAGCGCGTGCCACGGCGGCGAAATCCTCGTAGACCTTGTGCCGCCCC
The DNA here is from genome assembly GCF_042743165.1 of Gordonia sp. NPDC058843. NCBI lineage: Bacteria > Bacillati > Actinomycetota > Actinomycetes > Mycobacteriales > Gordoniaceae > Gordonia > Gordonia sp. NPDC058843. The sequence continues at coordinate 12,730 of NZ_JBHYNC010000053.1, read as the reverse complement.
GCCTTCTGGGCCTGCGTGTGCCACGACGGCCCGTACTCGCCGCCGCCACGGATGTTGGCGATGACGTAGATCCCACCGCGTTCGACCCAGCTCTGTCCGGCGATTGCGAGGTAACTCGGAGTGAGCGCGTTCTCGAAACCGCCGTAGCCGTACAGGAGCGTCGGGCCGTGGGACACGTCGCGGCGCCGCACCACGAAGTACGGGACCTGCGTGCCGTCGTCGGACGTCGCGAAGTGCTGCTCCGCGGTGACCGAGTCGGCGTCGAAGAACGCGGGGCTGTGTTTGATCACCTCGGGGGCTCGGCCGCTGTAACCGTGCAGAAGACTCGGCGGATCCGTGAACGATGTCGCCGACCAGAACACCTCGTCGCTCTCGTCGGCATCGGTGTCGAGCACCGAGACGGTGGCGAGGTCGGGCAGCCCCGGCATGTCGACGACCTGCCATGTCCCGAGTGCGCGTACCTCGACCCTGGTGTGCACGTCGTGGAGCATCACGACGATGAGATGGGAGCGCGTGAAGGCGTAGTCGACGAGACTCGTGTGCGCGTCGGGTGCGAACAACACCGTCGCGTCGCGGTTGCCGGTCCGGTACGACTCGTAGTCGAACGCCAGTAGCGTGCCGGGTGCGTGGGTGGTCCCACCGACCACCCACTCCGACCGAGTCAGTACCAGCAGCCAGTTCATCCGGACCCCGGCGTGGGCGTCGGTGGGGACGTCGAGCAACTCGGGTCGGCCGTCGAGGAGTTCGTAGTCGAGTGAGTTGAAGAAGTCGGTGGCGCGACCGACGAAGTGGCGCTCGAATCCCGGAGTGCTGTCGTAGAAAGCGCGGACCGACACGTCACCGGTCTCGCCGGTGAAGACCGTCACGGCGTCGGCCAGCGGGGTGCCGCGCGTCCAGCGCTTGACGACGCGGGGATAACCGGAGTCGGTGAGCGAGCCGTACCCGTCGGGCTGCTCACCGAAATCCGTTCCGACGTAGACCGAGTCGCGGTCGATCCAGCCGACGTCGGACTTGTTCTCGGGCAGCACGAACCCGTCGGTGACCCAGGTGCGGGACGGGATGTCGAATTCGCGGACCACGGAGGCGTCGGCGCCACCGCGCGACAGGGAGATCAGCGCGCGCTCGTACTCGGGGCGCAGCACCGTGGCACCGGCCCACACCCAGTTCTCGTCCTCGTCGCGCGCGAGTTGGTCGACGTCGATGAGGACATCCCAGTCGGGGGCGTCGGTGACGTAGGAGTCGTACGTCGTGCGGCGCCAGAGCCCGCGCGGGTTGGTCGCGTCGCGCCAGAAGTTGTAGAGGAACTCCCCGCGTCGACGCGCATAAGGGATTCGATCGTCGGTGTCCAGGGCGGCCAGTGTCGCGGCCTCGAGTTCGCGAAATCGTTCCGACGATGTCAACGCCTCCACCGTGGGCTCGTTGTGCGCGCGCACCCAGGAGAGCGCATCGTCGCCGGTGACCTCCTCCAGCCACAGATACGGGTCGGTGTCGGGCGTGGTGTCGGTGGACGCGGTGCCGTGGTCGCCGTGCTCGGTCATGGCGTCCAAACTACGCGGGCGGCCGACGAGGCCGACCTTCGCGCGCTTGCCACCAGCGCCGACCCCGGCAAAACGCCTACTCCGGGCCGGTCACCCGGGGTATCGTGACCGAGCGACGTCGAGGAGACCCCCATGGCCACTGCTCATTCCGTTCCTGTCCGCTGTCCCGGTCACGAGCCGCCGCGGCCCTCGAGGTGGGGTCGTCTCTCGATGACCACCTGCTCTGCACTCGCGGTGATCGCACTCGTCGCCGCCTGTGACAGCGGGTCGTCGGGGACCGGTGCGCCACCGTCGGGGTCGGCGTCCCTGGCCAATCCGAATTCCGTCGCCGCCGAACCCCTGCCGGCCGACGCGGTCGACAAGGCGGTCGGCCAACTCGACGGTCTGGTCAACTCGATCATGGAGTCGACGAAGATCCCGGGGGTGGCCGTGGCCGTGGTGTCGGGTGGGGAGACCAAGTACGCCAAGGGGTTCGGCGTCAAGGACATCACGACCGGTGAATCGGTCGATCCGAACACCGTCTTCCAGCTCGCGTCGGTGTCGAAGTCGGTCGGATCGACCGTGGTCGCGGCCGCCGTCACCGACAAGACGGTGACCTGGGAGATGCCGATCGTGGAGTCATTGCCGTGGTTCGCGCTCTCCGAGCCCTATGTCACACGCACAGTGACCGTCGGGGACATGTACTCCCACCGGTCCGGTCTGCCGGACCACGCGGGCGACAAACTCGAGGACATGGGGTACTCGCGCGACGAGATCCTGCAGCGCATGCGATTCATGCCGCTCGATCCGTTCCGGATCAGCTACGCCTACACCAACTTCGGGGTGACAACCGGTGGCGAGGCCGTGGCGGTGAAGGCCGGGACCGATTGGGCGACACTGTCCCAGGACCTCATCTACGGGCCGCTGGGCATGACCAGCACCAGCTCACGATTCGTCGACTTCGAGCGCCGGGCCGACCGCGCGGTGGGGCACATCAAGGAAGACGACAAGTGGGTCAAGACGCCGATCCCGCGCGAACCCGACGCACAGTCACCGGCGGGTGGGGTGAGTTCGACGGTCAACGACATGGCGACCTGGCTGAAGATGGTTCTGGCCCAGGGCAAGCACAACGGCCAGGAGGTCGTCGCCCCCGACGCCCTGCTCCCGGCGGTCTCACCGCAGGTCGTGTCCAACCCACCCAAGACGCCCGATTCTCGCGCGGGGTCCTATGGCTACGGCTTCAACGTCGGGGTCACCGAGGACGCTCGGACGCAGTTCAACCACGCCGGCGCCTTCGCCTCGGGTGCGGGGACGGTGTTCTCGATCCTGCCGTCGGCCGACACCGCCATCGTCGTATTGTCCAACGCCGCGCCGGTCGGTGCGGTGGACGCGATCGCCGCGGAGTTCATGGACCTCGTGCAGTTCGGTGAGATCCGCAATGACTGGCGCGACCTCTACGCCAATGCCTATGCGCCGCTGAGCGTGCCGGCGGGTGAGCTCGTCGGCAAGGAACGGCCGACGAATCCCGCACCGCCGCAACCGCTGCCGTCGTACGTGGGTACCTATGCCAACCCGGTGTACGGGCCGGCGGAGGTCGTCGAGCGCGACGGGAAGCTCGTCCTGGAGATGGGTCCCGGTGGGGTTCGCAAGCACGAACTCGCGCACTGGGACGGCAACACCTTCACCTTCACCCTGCTCAACGAGAACGCCGAACCGGGTTCGATCTCGCAGGTCACATTCGACGGGCCGCGGATGACGATCGAGTACTACGACGACGAGGAGAGCAACGGCGAGTTCATCCGCCGCTGAGCCGATCTCGCCGATGAACGGGAACCTGCTGATCGGCGGAGGCCGTGACCGCGAGCGGGTCGGGAACTTCGCCCGTCCGGATCGGGCATCGGGTGTGCGAGTAGATCGTCGGCATGCAGAGGTTGCAGTGCACGCACTTCGACGTCGTCGTGGGGTCGTCGGCGAGCCGAAGCGGAAGGTCGGGTTCACGCAGCAGCGCACGGCCCATGGCCATGAAGTCGAAACCCTCGGCGAGAGCGAGGTCCATCGAGGCGCGGTCGGTGACGCCACCCAGCAGGATCAGTGGCAGGTCGACAGCCTTGCGGAGCTCGCGTGCGAGGGGGAGCAGATAGGCGTCGTGATAGCGGTAGTGCTTCAGAAAGACCGGTGCGAAGGCCTTGAGCCCGTACTTCATCGCACCGGAGAATGCGTCGGCGAACTCCTTGCGCGGCGCCTCGCCGTGGAACAGGTACATCGGGTTGAGGAGTGAACTGCCCGCGGTGGGTTCGATGGCGTCGAGGTGACCGTCGGACTCCAGCAGTTGCGCCACCTCGCACGCCTCGTCGACGTTGAAGCCGCTCAGCTTCGCCCGGCCCCGTGCCCGCGCCGCGGGTGAGCGGTCGAGGTCGACCCGGCCGACACCGTCGTAGGTGTTGAGCTTCACCCAGATCGCGGCCTCGTCCCCGACCTCGTCGCGCACGCTCTCGACCACCTCGCGAGCGATCCGCGCTCGGTTGACGAGGCTCCCGCCGTAGGAGTCCCTGCGCCGGTTCAGCAGCGGGGACAGGAAGCTCGATATCAGATAGTTGTGTCCGCAGTGGATCTCGAGACCGTCGAAACCGGAGTCCACCGCCAACCGAGCGGCCACGCGGAACCTGGCCCGCAGGTCGGCGATGTCGTCGACGCTGATCGCACGGGTCACCGACATCCCCATCGGAGCCGGTATGCGCGACGGCCCCAGGGAGGGAGCCCGGTTCGACACCGAGTTGGCGACTGCCCCGGCGTGCCCGAGCTGCGCCGCGGCGAGTGCTCCTTCGGCGTGGATGGCGTCGGTGAGTCTGCGCAACCCGGGAGCGGCCTCCGGCCGCATCCAGATCTGGTGGCGGTCGGTGCGGCCCTCGGGTGAGATCGCGCAATAGGCGACGGTACTCATGGCGACACCGCCGGCCGCGACCTCCCTGTGGAACTCGATGAGCTCGTCGGTCACCAGGGCGTCAGGCGTCATCCCCTCGAAGGTGGCGCATTTGATCAGCCGGTTCCGCAGGTGGAGCGGTCCCAGTCGCGCGGGGCTGAACGGTCCGGTGGTGGGGCTGTCCACAACGGGTCCTCTCGCTTGGGTGTCACGTGGCGGCGGGTGCCGTCAGGCCGGCGGTGGCGAATCCGGTCAGGGCGGTCACCGCCGCCGGGCTCAGTGTTTCGGTGCCTCCGAATCGCAGGAGGATGAGCTGGAAGGCAAGGGCCCAGCGCCGTCGCGCGTCGGTCGCGGTGAGGCCGGGCACCGCATCGGCGAGCATGTCGGCGAACGGGTCGAGATCGAACCAGCGCGACGTCCAGTTCGCGGCGGGGTGGGCGAAGACGAATCGTGCGAGCAGCCGCAGGTGCAGATGTCCCGTCGGGTCGCCCTGTAGATCGACGAAAGGTTTCACCACGACGTCGACGACCTGCGCGATCGGTGTGCCGGCGGGGTCGAGCGAGGCGAGCGGGTCGGCCCACAGCGGACCCAGCCGGGACTCGAGCAGCGCGATGGTGAGCTGGTCCTTGGTCCCGAAGTGGTAGTGCACCGCGGCCGGGTTGGCGTCGGCGGCCGCGCAGATCGCCCGGACGGACACGCTGTCGAATCCGTCGGCGAGGAAGAGGCGCTCGGCGACGGTCAACAGGGCCTCGCGAGTGGGCATCGGGGTCGAACCGGATCGACGGCCGGCCCGCCCGCCGCGGGTGGTCTGGGTCACAGGATGAGGAAAGCACAGATCAGTCGACGTTTCAATCAGTGATTGAATTCGGTCTGCGTTACCGGCGAGTAGTGGGACACTCTGCGGCGACGGTCGGACGCGACGTAGGCTGGCTGTCGTGGCTGAACACTTTCAAACAGTTGTATTGGGTGCAGGTCCAGGTGGGTACGTAGCCGCGATCCGGTCGGCTCAACTGGGCAAGAAAACCGCCGTCATCGAGGAGAAGTACTGGGGCGGTGTGTGTCTGAACGTCGGATGTATCCCGTCCAAGGCTCTGCTGCGCAACGCGGAGCTCGCGCACATCTTCAATCATCAGGCCAAGACCTTCGGCATGAGTGGCGATGTGTCCTTCGACTTCGGCGCGGCGTTCGACCGCAGCCGCAAGGTGTCGGACGGCATCGTCAAGGGCGTCCACTACCTGATGAAGAAGAACAAGATCACCGAGATCGACGGGTACGGGGTGTTCACCGACGCCAAGACCATCAAGGTCGGCGACCGGGAGATCACCTTCGACGACGTCATCATCGACACCGGCTCGACCGTCAAGCTGCTCCCCGGCGTCGAACTGTCGGAGAACGTGGTCACCTACGAGACCCATATCCTCACCCGTGAGCTGCCCGGCTCGATCGTCATCGTCGGTGCCGGCGCCATCGGCATGGAGTTCGGTTACGTGCTCGCCAACTACGGCGTCGACGTCACGATCGTCGAGTTCCTCGACCGAGTCCTTCCCAACGAGGACGCCGACTCGTCCAAGGCGCTCGCCAAGGAGTACAAGAAGCTCGGCATCAAGCTGCTGACCTCCACCAGGGTCCAGTCGGTCACCGACAACGGCGACAACGTCACCGTCACCTACACCGACGCGAAGGACAACGAGGGCGAGCTGACCGTCGACAAGGTCCTCATGTCGGTCGGGTTCGCCCCGCGCGTCGAGGGTTTCGGTCTCGAGAAGACCGGTGTCGAGCTCACCGATCGCGGCGCCATCGCGATCGACGACTACATGCGCACCAACGTCGAGGGCATCTACGCCATCGGCGACGTCACCGCAAAGCTGCAACTCGCGCACGTCGCCGAGGCGCAGGGCGTGGTGGCGGCCGAGACCATCGCCGGCGCCGAGACCATGACCCTCGGCGACTACCGCTTCATGCCGCGTGCGACGTTCTGCCAGCCGCAGGTCGCCTCCTTCGGGCTCACCGAGGCGCAGGCCAAGGACGAGGGTTACAACGTGACGGCGACGACCTTCCCGTTCTCGGCCAATGGCAAGGCGCAGGGGCTCGGTGAGACCGCGGGCTTCGTCAAGCTCCTCACCAACGCCGACACCGACGAACTCCTCGGCGGACACCTCGTGGGAGACAACGTCTCCGAGATGCTTCCGGAGATGACGCTGGCGCACAAGTGGGACCTCACCGCCAAGGAACTGGCTCGCAACGTGCACACCCACCCGACCCTGTCGGAGGCGATGCAGGAGACGTTCCACGGCGCGATCGGGCACATGATCAACCTCTGACGCGTGAGTGCCGACGAGCGGGTCCGGGAGTGGAAGCTCCCGTGGCCGCTCGATCTGCGGGCGACGGTCGGCCTGCACCGGCGCGGTGCGGGCGACCCGGCGTTCGTCTACGCGCAGGACGGCTCGGTCTGGCGGGCGGTGCACACCCCCGACGGACCGGGCACCGTGACGATCGCCGTGCGCACGGGCGTTGTCGTCGCACGTGCATGGGGTCCCGGCGCAGCGTGGCTGCTCGAGCAGATGCCGGACTTTCTCGGCGCGCGGGACGACCCGGATGCGCTCGTCCCGCGTGATCCCGTTGTGCGGGAACTCGTCCGGCGAGCGGAGGGCCTGCGGTTGTCGCGCACCGACCGCGTGTGGGAGGCGCTCGTCCCGGCGATCCTGGAGCAGAAGGTCGTCGGCGCCGAGGCTTTCCGCGCCTGGCGCTACCTGTTGCGCCGCTTCGGTTCTCCCGCACCCGGTCCGGTTCCGGAGACCATGCGGGTGCCGCCGCCCAAGGACGAGTGGGTGCGAATCCCGAGCTGGGAGTGGCACCGCAGCGGCATCGAGCCGGTCCGGATGCGAACAATCCGCGGCGCGAGCACCATCGACGTCGAACGACACGCGAACAAGCTGACGGTCCTGCGCGGCGTCGGACAGTGGACCGAGGCCGAGACGTTGTCGCGATCACTCGGCGACCCCGATGTGGTCAACGTGGGCGACTACCACATCCCGAAGCTGGTGGGCCTCACCCTGATCGGTGAGGCAGTCGACGATGCCGGCATGCTCGAACTACTCGAACCCTATGCGGGGCAACGGCAACGGATCATCAGGCTGGTCGCGAGACGGGGCGTTCGTCCGGAACGCCGCGGACCGCGGATGACGGTCCGCGACTACCGGGAGTTCTGAGCGTCGGTCACGGCCACCTACGACCCGGCCTTGCGTGCCAGCACGTACTGCCCCTGGCCGGTGATCGTCTGCTCGACGTCGACGATGCCGGCGCGATGGAGGCGCTCGACGATCTCGTGGTCGTCGAAGATCCGATAACCGCTCAGCCCGGCGAGCGGCCGTACGCCGGGGAACGAGGTGAGTGGCGTTGCCACCGAGGTGAAGATGACGATCTCGCCGCCGGGGGCGGTCACTCGGGCCAGCTCGTCGACGACCGGTAGGGGATCGGGGATGAGGTAGAGCGCCGCCAGGCAGGTGACCACGTCGAAGGTGTTGTCGGCGAACGGCAATGAGTGGGCATCGCCGCGCAGGAACGCGGCCCGCCCGACGGCGTTGGTCTGTGCTGCGCGCGCCAGCATGGGCGCGGAGAAATCGACTCCGACACAGCGGCCGTCGCCGGTGAGGCCGTCGGCGATCTCACGCGTGTAATTGCCTGGACCGCAAGCGACATCGAGGACGAGACGGTCGCCGGGGCGAGCGAGGTAGGCGCGAAGCGCGCGGTCGAAGTCGGCGGTGGCGCGGCCGCCGAGACTGAACAGCCGGGTGAAGGTCGGTCGCCACAGGTGTTCGTAGATCTCGGCGAAGTACTCGTTGCGCATCAGACGCTGCGCGATCGACTCCATGCTAGGAGCGGGTGTCGCGCTGGATGCGCAGCGTGTGGATGGTCGTTGCGAGACTGTCGTACTGCCCGACGAGCAGGGTGAAGCCGATGAGTTTGCGGTCGTCGAGGTGCCGGGACAACGCCTGCCATGCGATGTCGGAGACGTCCTTGTCCCCGACGAGTTCGTCGACGGCCCGCAGCATCGCCCGTTCGCGATCGCCCCAACCGGCGTCGGGACCCTCGAGGATGCGGTCGAACTCATCCGTGGAGATGCCGGCCCGACGACCGAGCCTGCGGTGATGGTCCAGTTCGTAGTCGCAGCTGCGCAGATGTGCCACCCGGATGATGACCATCTCGGAGTCCTTGCGTGACAACGGCCCGAATGGCATCAGACGGCTGCTGAAGTGGAGCCAACCGCGGAACAGTCCCTTCGTGCGGCCGAGGGTGGAGAAGATGTGCGCGTCGTCGACGCCGATGACGCGCGCCGCCCCCCGTGCGAAGACGAAGTTGACCGGCCCGAGCTCTCGAAGACCGCCAGGTGTGACCCGAGGTGTGCCCATGGGCCCACGGTAGACTACGCGGACTATGACGCACACCACACGGACGTTCAGCAGTGTCGATGAGTTGAAAGCCGCGATCGGCGAGGACCTCGGGTCCGGTGAGTGGCTCGAGATCACCCAGGAACGAGTCGATGCGTTCGCCGACGCGACCGGCGATCACCAGTGGATCCATGTCGACCCCGAGCGGGCGAAGACCGGTCCGTTCGGTACGACCATCGCGCACGGATATCTGACGGTGTCGCTGCTGCCGATGATCGCCGGGAAGATCTTCACCGTCGAAGGTCCCAAGCTGGTCCTCAACTACGGGATGAACAAACTGCGGTTTCCGAATCCGGTGAAGGTCGGCGCGCGGATTCGCTCCAACGCGGTGATCACCTCGATCGAGGAGACGCCCAAGGGCGTGAACATGGTCGTGACCAACACAGTGGAGATCGAGGGAGAGGCCAAGCCGGCGTGCGTCGCCGAGAACCTCCGCGTACTGGTCTTCTGACAACGGGCCCGGGTCTCGATCAACGACGGCATTCACTGATCGCGGGCTCGCCCCGAAGCCGACGGTTCAGCCACTCCAGGGCGACCGGGAAGCCCAGCAGCGCTGCGGTGAGGTGTTCGCCGAAGACTTCGCGGTAGGCCGCGCGGACGCCACGGGCGCACTGTTCGCGATAGAGGGCGCGGGCGCCGGCCGCGGGTATCCACCACTCGTGGGTGCCGTGATTGATCAACAGCGGAACCGCGGATGCGCGATCGGCCATTGCGGTCAGGCGGTAGATGCGCTCAGCTGTCGGCGACCGGAACGGGTCGGGGTCGTTCGACAGCAACTGCATCGGCAGAAAGGTGCCACCGGCGATCGCCTCCGGGATCACACACACGTTCTTCAGCGGAGACGAGGCCAGCCACTGCGCGGGTCGGTTCGCCAGGGCGAGGATCTCCGGTCGCTCTCGGGCGATGCCGAAGGTGGCGGCGTGGAACAGTCCGGTCGCCAGATTGGCATTCATGCTGCCGACGAGCATGCGGAAGTCGGCGGGTGTGCCCCCGAGTGCCGCGCCGACGACACGCTCGGTGAGCTCTGGAGCGTACTCGCCGAGCAACTTCGACGCGCCGTGCGTGGCGATCGCGCCCCCCGAGTATCCGGTCATCGCGATCCGGCTGTCGCGCAGCGTCTCCGGATGTGTGCGCACGGCCGCCCGGATCGCATCGAGCGTCACGTGCCCGGCGAGTACCGGTTCGGCGTAGGCCATTCGCGGGCCCTGGTGATCGGGCACGAGAACCGTATAACCCTCGTTCAAGGCCAGCTGGGTTGTCGGTGGGATCAGGTCGGTGATCCCGGTTGCGATGGAAAAGCCGTGCGCAAGCGTGTATCCCGGCGTGCAGGCGGCACCGAGGGAGTCGATCGGGAGATTGTTCACGAGCATCGGGGTCGATGAACGGGCCGCACGGCGCGGGACCAGAAGGGTTGCCGTGCCGTAGATCGGCGCCCCCGCGGCATCGGTGCTCCGGAACTTGATCAGCGTCGCCGAACGTAGCGATACGGTCACCACCGGTCCGGCGGCGGCGGTGACATCGCGGGTGGCGATCACATCGCCGGGCGCGCGTGCCGCAAGGTCGGCCGGCCACCGGTCGAACATCGGGTCACCGGTGGGCGAGGGCAGAATCGATTCACGCAATTCGAGTGTGCGGTGGTCGAATCCGGCGGCGCGTGCACGAGGTGGGATCGTGCGCAGACGGGGAACCGGCGGCGGTGGCACCGTCTTGTCGATCGCGTCGACCGCAGGAGGCGGCAGCGGCATCATGTTCGGCGGGTCCGCGGCCGCGCCTCCGGCGGGCAACGATCCGAGGACGGCCACCAGCAGGGCGCCGACCGTCCACGTCGCACGGCGTCCGAGCGCTGTTCGGCGGTGGAACGGTATCCGGCGGTGGTGCGAGGTGCTCGTCATGACGGTGCCTCCGCGTCGAAGACGCCCTGATGTGGTCGTCGAAGACGCCCTGATGTGGTCGTCGAAGACGCCCTGATGTGGTCGCTTCCCCGTGACGATAGGACGGTCGACCGGGTTCGGTCGCCCATCGCGTACCGATGGTCGCCGCACCGAGACGCAACCGTGATGTCCGGTGCGGAAAGCGCATTCGCGCGTCACCTGACCGGACTACACGCGCAACTCTCTCGACAGTCGGCACGGCGCGTGCGTTCCCCGCCGTCTAGCATTGGCCGCAGGTGATCGCGGTTCGAGTCGTCAGATGTGCGCCGGGGGGCAGGCGATTCGACGATCACCGGCGAGACGGGAGGTTGGCGATGCCGGCCAGGGGAGTCCTTCGACGATCGGTTCGACGTGCAGCGATCGCGACCACGGTGGCGGTGGCCGCCATCGGTCTCGTCGCGGGCCCGACGGGGATGAGCGGTACGGCCGACGCCGAGCCGCCCAATCTCACGTCTGTACCACCTCGGCTGCCGGCGAACATCGACGCCTTGATCCCGGCGCCGCCGGTCGAGAAGCTGTCGCGCATCCCGGAACGGTCACGGATTCCGGGCGCCTCCCACGAGTTGCAGGAACTACGCGAGGCGATCATGCCGTCACCGAGCGGCGACCGCTTCTTCGACCACTGGCCGACCGGTCTCGCCGCGCGAGCGCGCGGTGAGGTCCTGAGCACGCGGTCGGTGACCCGCGTGGCGCAATCGCTCGTCTTCGTACCGCTGCGGTCGGCGCGTCAGGTCAAGTTCCGGACCACCGACGCGAACGGCGCCCCGATGTTCGGCACGGCCACTCTCCTGGTGCCGGCGAAGACGTGGACCGGTCGGGGAGCCCGTCCCGTCCTGATCAACAATTCGCCGATCGTCGCGCTGGGCACCAAGTGCACGACGGGTTTCACCTATGCGCACGGTTTCACCAACAACACGAACGAGACCGATCTGATCCCGCCGTTCACCCAGCTCGCGCTGGACCGGGGTTACGCAGTCCTCGTGCCCGACCACACGGGACCCCGGATGGCCTACGCCGAGCCGTATGTCGCAGCACACGTGATCCTCGACTCGGTGCGCGCCGCAGCAGATCTCGACCCGGCGAATTTCGCGCGCGGACCCATCGCGATGGTCGGTTATTCCGGTGGCGCGATCGCCACGCACGGAACAGCCAAGCTCGCCGCCGGGTATGCGCCCGACATCGCCGGACGGTTCGTGGGGGCGGCCATCGGTGGGGTGCCCGCCGACTACCGGGCACTTGCGGGTGCCATGAACGCCAACCTGGCCTCCGGCGTCTTCCACGCCGCGATGCTCGGTGTCGCCCGGGAGCGGCCCGAAGTCCTGCAGCTGTCGAATCATCTCGCGAGATGGCTTGCGACGTCGGAGATCCGCAACATCTGCACGGACGACATGGGCAACCTGGGGATCTCGCACCTGCCGACCCAGCTGCTGTCGACCGACCCGGATCCGTTCCACTCCGCGATCGCCGAGAAGCTCTTCGATGTCACCTCGATGTCGGATCTCGAGGCGTCGATGCCGTTGCTGATCTACCACGGACGTTATGAATGGTGGGTCCCGGCGAGCCAGGCGCGTGCGCTCTTCACCCAGCAGTGCGCCCTCGGGGCCACCGCGGTCTACCGCGAGTACGGGGCCGAGCACGTGTCGGCGGCCGCCCTCGGCTTCCCGGACACCGCGACCTGGCTCGACAACCGCCTCCGCGGCATGCCCGCGCCGAACGGATGTCGACGCTGAGTTGGCTTGTGGCCCTTCGTGGATCGTCGCTGTTGCTCCTCGCACCTCAGTATCTGCGGCCTGGCGGCCGTTGTGGATCACGAAAGACCCCCCTCTGCTCCCTGAGGTGCGAGCGAAGCGAGCCTCGAAGGGTCTCGCAACGTGTCTCACCAGGCCCTTCGAGGCTCGTCGCTTGCGCTCCTCG
>NZ_JBHYNC010000052.1:0-34583 GCF_042743165.1 Gordonia sp. NPDC058843 | reverse complement strand
TGAGGAGCGAGCGAAGCCAACGCCCCCCGCTCCCTGAGGAGCGAGCGAAGCCAACGCCCCCCGCTCCCTGAGGAGCGAGCGAAGCCAACGCCCCCCGCTCCCTGAGGAGCGAGCGAAGCCAACGCCCCCTGCTCCCTGCTCCCTGAGGTGCGAGCGAAGCCAACGCCCCCTGCTCCCTGCTCCCTGAGGTGCGAGCGAAGCGAGCCTCGAAGGGTCATCACCTGGATCAGTGAGAAGACGGGTTGGTGTTCACCGGCCGCGGGTGCTCCTTGCCGCGCGGATAGCAGGCGATGCCGACGAGGACGGTCGCCACGATGCAGATGGGGCCGGCCCAGCGCAGGATCGGCATCTCGCCCGCCGGGTCGAAGACCTCGGCTCGCGGCCACGCCAGGTTGATCACCATCAGCGCGCCGTAGAGTACCGCCAGGGCGTTCACGATGATGCCGAAACGACCCAGGCTGAACAGCTTTCGGCCACCGGCGTCGACGGTCGGATTGTCCCGGCCGCCGCGATACGGCCAGCCCTGGAACCGTCGGTAGAGCATCGGGCCGGTGACGGCGAGGTACGCCAGGTAGATCAGGATGATGCACACGCTGGCGAGGGTCGCGAAGATCGCGGAGTTGCCGACGTTCACGAGCAGGATGCCGATGCAGAGCACGCCGATCAGGATCGACGGGAGGATCGGGGTCCCGGTGCGGCTGTTGACATGTGCCAGTTTCGCCGAGAACGGGAGCCGCCCGTCCCGGGCCATGGAGAACATGAGACGCGAGCATGCGGTCTGGATGGCGAGGGTGCAGATGAAGATCGCCACCGCCACGTCGGCGAGCAGGACCTTGCCCCAGAAGCTGCCGAGCACCGAATCGAGAACGTACGGCAGACCACCGGTCGCAAGCTGTTCGTCGAGCGTGGGGGCTGCCATGAGCGTGCCGAGCAGCATCAGTCCGCCCCCGATGGCCGAGACGGTCAACGCCATCCGGATGGTACGAGGTGCGACGCGGCGCGGGTCCCGCGTCTCCTCGGCGAGCTCACCCGCCGACCCGAAGCCGACCATGACGTAGGCAGCCATCAGACCGGAGACGATGAACGCCCAGATGTAACCGGGCTGCTGACCGGGCACGCCGGTGTCGAAGACGACGTCGGGTCCGCGCTGCGCGTGGGTGAACAGCGCCAGTATCACCGCGACGACGCCGACGAGCTCGCAGACGACGCCGATGCTGTTGACCCTGCTCATCCACCGCACGCCGATGCAGTTGATCGCGGTCACGATCACCAGCAGGACCGACCCGAGCAGAACGGCGTTGGCCGCGCCACTCGTGGTGGTCAGCGTCGGGTCGTCGCCGATGATCTGGAAGCCGATCCAGATCGACGGCAAGACGACCTGCAGGGCGATCGCGGCCGCGGCCGCGGTGACCACCTGCGCGATCATCATGAACCAGCCGCCGAACCAGCCGATCACCTCGCCGCCCATGCGACGCGACCACTGGTAGATCGCACCCGAGATCGGGTACCGCGCAGCGATTTCGGCGAAGCACAGCGCCACCAGGAACTGACCTGCATAGACGATCGGCCAGGTCCAGAAGAATGCCGGACCGCCGAAACCGAAGCCCAGGCCGAACAACTGGAAGATGGTGGTCAGGATCGAGACGAAGGAGAACCCGGCGGCGAAAGACGCGAACTTGCCGAGCGAGCGATGGAGTTGCTGGTCGTAACCGAGCGCCGAGAGGTCGTGCGCGTCGGCGTCCGGGACGCCGGGCGTCGATCCGGAGGCCGATGAGGGCGTCGCCACGGGAGCCACTTCAGGGGTGGAGGTCATGCGCGATCTTCCTTTCCGAGAAGAAGCTCCACGTTGAGCACGATGTGAGGCAGGCACTGTTTCCTGTCACCTGATAGGTAAGACCTCGCTGATTTCTATCGATTGACAGATTTGTTCCGGTCGTGAAAACTCCCGTTACATCCCCGTTAAGCGCCTGGGATTACCCCGACCTGCGGGTTCGCCCGCACAAGACGTGCACGATCCGTCGGCTAGGGTCGAGAAATCCGCTGACAGGATCGAGGAGACGACATGCCGACCGGCTCGAGCGCGGCCACGACCCCGATCGGCCGCGGCCGTCCGCGACTGGTGCCGGCCCGGCGACGCGGACAGACCGCGCGCGAGGAGATCCTCGACGCCGCCGCCGAATTGTTCACCCGCCATGGCTACACCGGCACGTCGACGCGGATGATCGCCGAGGCAGTGGGTATCAGACAGGCATCGATGTACCACTACTTCGGCACCAAGGACGACATTCTCGCGACTCTGCTGGAGACGACCGTCGTCGCCTCACTCGAATGTGCGCGGGGACTCCTCGACAGCGACGAGCCGGCGCTGGCACGACTGCTGGAGCTCGCACGGTTCGACGTCGATCAACTGGCGCAGTCGCGCTGGAACCTCGGCGCGCTGTACCTGCTGCCCGAGGTCGCCGACCAGAGGTTCGCCGAATTTCGCTCCGCGCGACAGGAATTGGCCGACTCCTATGCGGCGCTGGCGGCGGCGGCGCTCGGGGACGACACCGACAAGCGCACGCTGCTCCCGTTCCGACTGGTGGAGTCGGTCATCATGATGCGCGCCGACGAGCAGCGCGGCGAGCTCGGCGACCACACGGCCGCCGGCCTCGCCGCCACCGTCGTCGAAGCGATCTCTCGGATTCTGTAGCAGCAGTGCGCATATGGTGCGCACTACCGCTACGAGATCCCGCAAGGGCCCGCGGCTAGCAGGTGCCGAGCGCACCGCCCTGCAGTGCCACCTCCACCTTGCGCACGATCGAGCAGTCCGCCGGACCACTCCCGACGGTCCGCATGGGTTCGACCCGCTTCACCGCGGGAGTCGGGGCCACCTGCCGGGCGACGGGTGCGTCGACCTCGGGGACAACGACCGGCGCGGGTGCGGCGTGCTTGGCCTGATGCGGGACGACGACCCGTTCGGTCGACACCTCGGTGGTGTCCGCGCGCAGGTGCCGGGGCCCGTTGATCGGGACCTTCCAGCCTTTGTCGTAGCCGTGCGCGGCGCCGATCGCGACACCCGCCGCGACCGCGGGCAGCGCGACGAGGGTGGCGACCACAGCCGTCCCGACCAACGGCCCGACGACGAGTCCGGTGGGCCACAACGGCAACGTGAGTATCAGGCCCAAGGGGGCACCCACAACGCCACCGACCGCGAGGGAGAGTGGCGCGGCCACCCCGGCGCCGATGACGCCGCCCACTGCCGCGTCACCGACCATCTGTTCGGCCACCCGGTCCGCTCGGGCCGCCGGAACACCGTTGCTCCGCAACACATCCGAGATGCCTTGGACGATCTCGCCGGACCCCGCCGAGATCTGCGCCGCCAGCTCCGGCGACACGACGCTCGGACGGGTCAGATCGAGGTTGCCGATCCGGACCCGGTCGCCGGCATCGGTGGCGACCGGCACGACCACCTGCCCGAGTGGCCGTACATGCCGCGGTGCCGGCGACGGCACAGCCGTGGACACCCCGGGCCATGGTCCGACCACGACCGGGGCGGCGTCCGCTACCAGCGCGGCGTCGACGTGCGCGATCCGGAAGGCGTTGCCGGGCAGCGCTTGTCCGTCGGGGGACGACGACGAGGGAACGACGGGAAGGGGCAGGGTGACACCGGGTGCGGCCGCCTGGGCGACGGCCGGGGCCGTCACGGTGAGCGATGCGGCCAAGGCGCAGCCGAGCAAGGCCCCGGCCGGGCGGCGACCGCGCGGGCGTGGGCACCGGTGTGCGCCGGATTTGCCGATCTTGTCCATGGACGACCTCATTTCTTGATGGTGAACCGATCATCGTGAAAAAACGCTAACCCCGAACCGGGCTGCCGCGAGGCACTTTCGGGGGTCAGGTGGTCGTCGAGGACCGCGGCGATCCGCGCGATCGCCTCGTCCTCGGTCATCCCCAGATGGTGGGTGTCGACATCGACATTCGTGATGGTCCCCCGGACGTATGGACCCCACCCGTCGGCACCCACCGCATCCGCTCGTCGATCGCGCACGGCGGTGAAGTAGAGCACATCGGTGTCGACGACCGGCGGATGCCAGTCACCGGTCGCACGGATGAGCAGGTTGTAGGCATCGGTCAGCCGCTCGATCGTCGCGGCATCGATGCCGAACCCGTCTCCGAGACGCTCGGCGATCTGTTCGGCGGCCCGCTCGGCGGTCGCATCCGAACTCACGAAGTCGATGCCGAGGACCGGACCGAGATTGCTGATCAGTTCACCTGCCGTGACCGTGGTGATCGCCGATGTGTCGACGCCGTCGGCCTCCGTGTCGAGCATCGCCAGCAGCGACACCTCGTGACCGGTCGCGCGCATCTCGGCGGCGACCGCGTGTGCGATGACTCCCCCCAGCGACCAACCCAGCAGGTGGTAGGGGCCCTCGGGCTGCACCGCCCGGATCTCGGCGAAGTATCTGCGCGCGATCTCGGACATCGTCGTCGGACCGGGCACCTCGCCTCCGATCTGGGGCGCCTGCAGTCCGTAGACCGGCCGACCGGCCGGGATCTGCCGGCTCAGCGTCTGGTAGCACCAGGACAGTCCGGACGCGGGATGGATGCAGAACAGCGGCGGCTGGTCGCCTTCCGGCCGGATCGGGAGCAGGACGTCGAGCCCCACACTGCGCGACCGCGGACCGCCCGGCCCGGCTGCGGAGTCGTGTTCGGCATCGAACCCGTTGCGCATACCGGCCTCGATCCGCCGGGCCAGATCGGCCGGGCTCGAGTCGGAGAGCATCCACCGGATCGGGATCTCGACGTGCAGCTCGGTCTCGAGGTCGTTGACCACCTGCACCGACCTCAGTGAGTTGCCGCCGAGGGCGTAGAAGTCGTCGTCGGCCCCGACTCTCGGGACACCGAGCACGTGTTCGAACGTCCTCGCGATCTCGGTCTCGAGCCACGACGACGGTGCGCGGAAGTCCGAGACGTCGCGCGGCGGCTGCGGCAACCGCGCACGATCGAGCTTGCCCGACGCGGTGAACGGCAGCGAGTCGAGCACCATCACCGCCGTGGGCATCATGTATCCCGGAAGCGCTGCCGATGCGAACGCGACGACCTCGGCGGTGTCCAGCGAACCCGCCCCGTCGCCGCGATCCACCCCGGCCGGCACCAGATAGACGGTGAGAAAGTCGACCGTGTCGGTGGACGTGACCGCGGCCGCGGCGCGGGCGACGCCCGGATGCCCGGCGAACACCGCCTCGATCTCGCCGAGCTCGATGCGCAGCCCGCGGAGCTTGACCTGGAAGTCGCTGCGGCCCAGATACTCGAGTTCACCGCTACGACGACGACGCACCAGATCACCGGTGCGGTACATCCTCGCGCCGGGGACGAACGGGTCGGTCACGAAACGGTCGGCGGTCAGACCCGGGCGTCCGTGATAGCCCCGCGCCACCTGCGTCCCGGCCAGATACAGGTCTCCGGTCACGCCCACCGGCACCGGACGGAGCCGCGAGTCCAGCACGTAGGCCCGGGCGTTCCACACCGGCGTCCCCATCGGCACCGCCCCGTCGTCGGCGGTTCCCACCGCGGACGCGGTCGCGTGCACGGTGAACTCGGTCGGCCCGTAGAGGTTGTACAGCTCCACTCCCGGCAGCGCCCGACGTGCGGCGCCCACCACGTCGGGCCCGAATGCCTCACCCGCGACGAGCAGTGCCCGCAGCGACGTCCCGGAGCCGACGGGCAGGGCATCGGCGAACACCGCCAGCATCGACGGCACGAACGAGGTGATGGTGACCCGGTGGGCGGACATCACCTCGGCCAGGTATCGCGGATCGGTGTGTCCGTCCGGTCGCGCGATGACCAGGCGGGCACCCACGGCCAGTGTCGCGAACAGCTCCCACACCGACACGTCGAAGGTCGCGGGAGTCTTCTGCAGCACCACGTCCGTCTGGTTCAGGCCGTACTCGGCACTGATCCAGCGCACCTGGTTGACCACCGAACGATGCGACACGGCAACGCCTTTGGGACGACCCGTGGAACCGGAGGTGAACAGGACGTAGGCGAGGGCATCCGGGGTCAGCGGCGCGATCCGGTCCTCGTCGGTCAGTGGCGAGTCCGCGAAGCCCGACAGGTCGACGGTGTCGAGCGAGGACAGCACCAGCACCGGTTCGGCGCACTCGATCATGTAGTCGATCCGCTCGGCCGGATGGTCCGGGTCGATCGGCACGTAGCCACCGCCTGCGGCGTGTACCGCGTACATGGCCGTGATCTGGTCCGATGATCGCCGCATGCGTAGGGCGACCAGCGAATCCGGACCCACTCCCTGTGCGATCATCCAGCGGGCCAGTCGATTCACACGCCCGGAGAACTCGGCGTAGCTCTGCGTGAGGCCCCCGGAGATCACCGCGGGCTCGTCGGCGTGCGCGGCCGCCGCCGCGGCGAACATCGAGGCGAGGGTCTCTGCGGCTTCCACGTCGTGCGACGTCACGTCTGAGACATCCAGTGCGGCAGACCGCTCGGCGTCGTCGAGCAGATCCACGTCGTGGACGGGGCGATCGGCGTCGACGGCGATTGCGGCGAGCATCTCCACCAGCCGCTCGACGAACCGCTCCACGGTCGACGCGTCGAAGAGGTCGGAGGCGAAGGTGACCCCGCCGCCGATGCCCGCCGGCGCGCCGTTCGCGTCGTAGGAATCGGCAACTGTGACCTGCAGGTCGAACAGCGCCAATCCGGTGTCCGGCTCGACGGCCCGTACCGACAGTTCGGGCAGTTCGATGTCGGTGGTGGTGAGGTTCTGGAACGCCAGCATCACCTGGAACAGCGGATGGTGGGCGTCGGTGCGGACCGGGTTGAGCTCGGAGACGAGCCTCTCGAACGGGACGTCGGCATGCCCGAATGCCGCGAGGTCGGTGTCGCGCACGTCGTCGATCAACGCGCCGAACGACATTCCGCTGCGCACCCTCGTGCGCAGGACGAGCGTGTTGACGAACATGCCGATCAGGTCGTCGAGATCGCGTTCCCCGCGGCCCGCGTACGGGGTGCCGATGGCGACGTCGTCGGTCGCGGCGAGCCGGGCGAGCAGTGCGGCCAGAGCGGCGTGAAAGACCATGAACAGTGTCGTGTTGTGCGCACGAGCCACCCGCTGGAGTCCGGCGTGCAGATCGGCGCCGACGGACAGGTCGACAGAGTCCCCGGCGTAGGACTGCGTCGTCGGCCGCGGCCGGTCGGTGGGCAGTTCGAGCAGCGGTGGCGTGTCGGCCAACTGCTGCGCCCAGTAGTCGATCTGCCTGCGCAGCAACGAGTCGGGATCCGATTCGTCACCCAGGACCGCCCGCTGCCAGATCGCATAATCGGCATACTGCACCGGTAGCGGCGCCCATCCGGGTGCCTCACCCTGCAGCCGCGCGACATAGGCCGTCATGATGTCCCGCGCGAGAGGCGTCAGCGACGAGCCGTCGCCGCCGATGTGATGCAGGACGACGGCGAGCACCCACTCGTCGCCGCCGAGTTCGAAGAGCACGATGCGCGTCGACGCCTGCGTGGTCAGATCGAACGGTGTCCCGATCAGATCCGAGATCGCCTGATCCAGTTCGGATTCGAGGACCCCGAAGACCTCCATCGGGACGATGTCGGCCTCGGTCGGCAGGATCACCTGGGCCGGCTCGCCCTCGACAAAGGGATAGATGGTGCGCAAGATCTCGTGCCGGTCGACGACGTCTCCGATCGCTCGGTGGAGCGCATCGACGTCGAGATCTCCGGACAGTCGAACCACGATCGGGATGCTGTACGCCGACGAGTCGGGTTCGATCCGGTTGAGGAACCACATGCGTTGCTGGGCAAAGGACAGCGGGACGCGTTCCGGACGCACATGCGCCACCAGGTCGACCCGGCCGGTGTCCGCATGGGACTCCGCGCGCGCCGCCAGCCGCGTGACCGTGGACGCCTCGAAGATCAGCGAGACCGGGATCGTCGTGTCCAGCGCCGCACCGATTCTCGCCACGACGCGAGTCGCGGCGAGGCTGTTCCCACCGAGCTCGAAGAAGTCGTCGTCGGCACCGACCGCGGCGTCGACGGACAGGACGTCGGCGAACACCCCCGCAACGATCTCCTCGACCGGTGTGGCGGGCGCGCGGAAGGTCCGGGTGGTGACGATCGGTGCGGGAAGGGCACGACGGTCGAGTTTTCCGCTCGGCGTCAACGGGATCTCGTCGAGGACCACGACCGCGGCCGGGACCATGTACGACGGCAGCGCCTCACCGAGCCCGGCACGGAGCTTCTCGCCGGCGAGGGCGACGCCCGGAGCGGGCACCACATACGACACCAGGCGCATGCCGATCCCGGAGTCATGCCGCGCAACGGTCACGGCGAATGCCACCGCGGCCTGATCCGCCAGCGCCGCGTCGATCTCCCCGAGCTCCACCCGGAAGCCGTGCACCTTCACCTGGAAGTCGTTGCGACCCAGGAACTCCAGCATCCCCTGGGAGTTTCGGCGAACGATGTCACCCGTCCGGTAGGCACGCTCACCTGCGCGGCCGTAGGGGTGAGCGACGAACCGGGCCGCCGACACCCCGGGACGGTCCAGGTAGCCGCGCGCCAGCGCGGGTCCGGCCAGGTAGAGTTCGCCCGCGACCCCATCCGGCACGGGTTGCAGACGTGGGTCGAGCACCAGCGTCTGCATACCGGCGAGTGCCGCCCCGATCGTCGATCGCTCCCCCACCTGGAGCGGACCGGTGGCGGTTGCCACGATGGTGGTCTCGGTGGGGCCGTACAACACCCGGAACACTCTGGCGCCCGCCTGATCGGCGCCCACCCAGCGGCTGACCAGGTCGGTGGGCACCTCGTCACCTCCCGACATCACGACCCGCAGCTCGTCGAGTCCGTCCGGGTCCACCGAGGCCAGCGCGGCCGGGGTGACGAACGCGTGGGAGACACGGTGGTCGCGGAGGAAGTCCGCCAGTTCGCGACCGCCCCGCAGACCGGTGGGTGCCACCACCAACGCGCCCGCGGCACTCACGGCGAGCAAGATCTCCAGCAGCGACGCGTCGAACGACGGGGACGCGAAATGCAGGACCCGCGGGACGGTTCCGTCCTCCCGCCCGGCGTGCAACGTGGCGAGATAGTCCGCGACACCCGCATGCGAGACGGCGACGCCCTTCGGTTTGCCGGTGGAGCCGGAGGTGAACACCACCCACGCAGTGTTCGCGGACCGGACCGGGCTCACCCGATCGGACTGTTCGATCCGTGACGACGACAGTTCCCCGACCCGGTCGGCGGTCGCGGGGTCATCGAGCACCAGCCAGTCGACCGCCCCGGACAGCGCAGGTCGTGACCCGAGCGTCGTGACCCCCAGTGACGCTGCGGAATCGGCCACCATCTGCTCGATTCGCGCCGCCGGGTAGTGCGGATCCACCGGGACATAGGGGGCACCGGACTTCACCACCGCCCACCACGCCACCAGCGACTCGGCTGATCGCTCGACGGCCACCACCACCGCTCGCTCCGGTGCCGCTCCGCTCTCGATCAGTCTCCGGGCCAATCGATTCGAGCGACGATCGAGCTCACCGTAGGACAGTTCGACGTCACCGTCGATCACCGCCGGGCCATCGGGATCGGCCTCGACGGCGGCCGCAAAGACCTCCGGCAGTAGCACGGCCTCCGCGATCGCACCCGATCCGACCACCGACAGGAGTTCTGCGCGCTCGGCGTCACCCAGCCAGTCGATGTCACCGACGGGCCTCGTCTCGTCGGTGACGATCGCCTCGAGCACGGACGTCAGCCGACGGACGAATCCCGCCACCGTTCCGGGCTCGAAGAGGTCGCGGGCGAACATCATCGCGCCGGAGACACCCTGCGCCGTCCCGTTGTCCGAGTACGACTCGGCCACCACCAGCTGGAGATCGAACTGGCAGATGCCGGTGTCGGCCTGTGCACGGGAGACGTGCAGGTCCGGCAGTTCGACGTCGACGCCGGACAGGTTCTGGAACGCCAGGGCGACCTGGAACAGCGGGTGGTGAGCGGTGGAGCGCTGCGGATTGAGTTCGGACACGACCCGCTCGAACGGGACGTCGGAGTGCTCGAACGCATCCAGGTCGACATCGCGGACGCGGTCGAGCAACGCGGCGAACGGCTCCGCGGCGTCGAGGTCGGTCCGCAGCGCGAGCGTGTTCACGAACATGCCGACGAGCGGTTCCAACCCCGGCTCGCCGCGACCCGCGACAGGTGTACCGATCACGACGTCGTCCCCGCCGCTCAACCGGCCGAGAACCGTCGCGAGAGCGGCGTGCAGGACCATGAACAACGACGCGCCGTGAGCCCGCGCCAGGGTCAGGAGCCGGCCGTGCAGGCGAGCATCGATCTCGACCGGCACCTGCCCACCGGCAAGCGTCGCCACCGGCGGTCTCGGGCGATCCGTGGGCAGATCGAGTACGTCCGGGGCATCGGCCAGCGCCGAACGCCAGAAGCCCAGTTGGGTGTGCATCAGCGAGTCCGGGTCCTCGTTGCGTCCCAGCACGTCTCGTTGCCACAGGGCGTAATCGGCGTACTGTACCGCGAGCGGTGTCCACGACGGTTTCCCGCCGGCGAGCCGGGCGGCATACGACGTCATCACATCGCGTGCCAGCGGCGCCATGGATTGTCCGTCGCCGGCAATGTGATGGACCACGAGCACGAGCAGGAAACGTCCTTCGGCCCCGGCCGGCCGGCCGTCCCCATCGCCGTCCGGGTCGATCGCGATCACGGCCACCCGCATCGGCACCGACGTGGTCACGTCGAAGCCACGACGCACGAATCCGACGACGACGTCCTCGACCTCACCCGCCGACGCCCGCCTCGTCTCCACGGCCACCGGGACCTCGTCGAGGATGAGTTGCCACGGCTCACCGTCGGTGTCGGGATAGATCGTCCTCAGTACCTCGTGCCGCCCGACCACGTCCCCGAGCGCCTGCTCGAGGGCCGCGAGGTCCAGGCGCCCCGTCAGTTCGAGGACCACCGGGATGTTGTAGGCCGGCGACTCCGGCTCCATCCGGTTGAGGAACCACATCCGCTGCTGCGCCAGCGACAACGGGAGCCGCTGCGGGCGAACGGTTGCCGCCAACGGAATGCGCCGGTCGTCGCCCAGCGATCCGACCAGCTCCGCAAGTGCCGCGACGCCCGGCGCCAGGAACACCGACCGCAGCGGAATACGGACCCCGAGCGCCGCTCCCAGCCGCGCTGTCACCACCGATGCGCTCAGCGAGTCGCCACCGAGGGCGAAGAAGTCGTCGTCGGCGCCCACGCGCGGCACCCCGAGGACCTCCTGGAACACGGTGGCCACGGTGGACTCGACTCGGTTCGACGGCGCGCGGAATTCCCTTGTGGCGAAGACCGGTTCGGGAAGCCGACGCCGATCCAGCTTGCCGGTCGGGGTGAGCGGGATCTCGTCGAGTACGACGACCGCCGCCGGAACCATGTACGCGGGCAGGGTCTGCTCCAGCGATATGCGTAGTTCATCGCCGGACAACGACGTACCCGGCGCAGCGGTCACGTACGACACCAGACATTGCGGTGTCCCGTTCCCGCCGTGTGGGACGGTCACCGCGTACGCGACGTCGGCGCGCGACCCGAGGTGCGCGTCGATCTCACCCACCTCGACCCGTGTACCACGGATCTTCACCTGGAAGTCGTTGCGCCCCAGATACTCGAGCTCGCCCGACCGGGCGATGCGGACCAGGTCCCCCGTGCGGTACATCCGGGAGCCGGGCACATCGGCCGGGCAGGACACGAACCGCGCGGCCGTCGTCGCGGCCCGGCCGACATAACCGTCGGCCAACCCGGGGCCGACGAGGTACAACTCGCCGACGACGCCCTGCGGGACCGGACGCAGCCACGAGTCGAGCACCACAGTGCCGACGGGTCCCACCGCGGTTCCGATCGTGATCGGCTCGGCGACCTGCAACGGCGTGCTGGCGGTCGCCCAGATGGTCGACTCGGTCGGTCCGTAGAGGTTGACCATCCTGCGTCCACCAGCCCAGCGTGCGACCAGCTCTGGTCCCACCGGTTCACCCGCGGTCGCCAGCACTCGCAGGCTGTCGAGACCGTCGGCCGGCACGGTGGCCAGGGCGGATGGCGTCAGCACTGAATGCGAGATGTTTTCGCGTCGTATGAGATTCGCGAGGTCGGGACCGCCGTAGACCTCCGGCGGCGACACGGCCAGCCGTCCCCCGGACCCGTGCGCCATCAGCAGTTCGAACACGAAGGCGTCGAAGCTGGGCGATGCCACCTGGAGCACGGTCGAGGAGTGGTCGACGCCGAGGACCGCGCGCTGGGCCTCGACGACAGACGCCAGTCCGCGATGGGAGACCACGACACCCTTGGGGGTGCCGGTGGACCCCGACGTGTAGATCACGTAGGCGGTGTCCCCGGTCCGGATCGGGCCACCCCGGTCGACATCGGTGACCGGGCCGGAGGAGCGCATGCGCGGTCCCGCACCGGGCTGCCCGTCGCCCGTCCGCGGGTCGTCGAGGACGAGCCAGTCGACGCTGTCGGGCAATCCCGTCCGGCACGCCCGCACCGTGAGCCCGAGCCCGGCACGGGAGTCGGCGAGCACGAACTCGATGCGCTCGACGGGTAGGTTCGGATCCAGCGGCAGGAACGGCACTCCCGCCTTGGCCGCCGCCCAGATCGCGATCGTCGCCTCGACGGACCGCGGCAGAGCACACGCCACGAGGCGATCCGTTGTGCGCCGCAGGATCTGGCGGGCCACCCGGTCGGACTCGGCGTCGAGCTGTCGGTACGAGATCGACGTCTCGCCACAGGTGACCGCGATCGCATCCGGCTCCTGTCCGGCGGCGGCGGCGAGGATGTCGAGGAGAGTGGCCGGTAGTGGCATCCTGTCTATCCGACCGGCACCTGCCTGCCCCGTGTGGCGGAGGTCGCCGAGACGGGAAGCCGGTTCGTCGGCGATGCGCGCCAGGCATTCCACGAAGTGGTCGACGATCTCACGCGCGCGGGTCTCGTCGAACTCGTCCCGATGGAATCGCAGGGCGATGCTGAGCCCCGGTTCTCCCTCACTGCCATCGACTTTCGGAGCCACGACGATGCTCAGCGGGTAGGGGGTGGCGTCGAGTCCGGAGATGCCGTCGACGTGCAGACCGGCCGAGGTGACCAACTCCTGCAGCGCGTCTTCGCGCAACGGGAACGACTGGAACGCCAGTGCGGTGTCGAACAGGTCCGACCTGCCCACCGCGCGGTGGATGGCCGGAAGTCCGACGTAGTGGTGGTCGAGAACCAGTGCGTTCGCTTCCTGCACGTGAACCAGCAGTTCACGCAACGACATCGACGGGTCGAGACGGACGCGGATCGGCACGGTGTTGAGGAACATACCCAGGGCCTGCTCGACGCCGGGCAGTTCCGGCGGTCGCCCGGCCACGGCGGAACCCAGGATCACATCCGTGTCCCCGGTCAGGGTTCGCAGAACGAGGGCCCATGCCGCCGAGAGCGCGGTGCCGACCGTCACGGCGGACTCCGCGGCCGCCGACCGCAGCCGCGCATACTCCTGTTCCGGGAGATCGGCGGTGATCTCGCCGGCGGCGACCGCGGTGGTCGCGGCGCCGCGCCGGGTCACCCGGGTGGGTCCGGCGACGTCGGCGTAGGCCTGCGCCCACGCGGCGGCCGAGGCGTCGTGGTCCTGTCCGGCGAGCCATGCGAGGTAGTCCCGGTACGACCCCGCCGGCCCGCACGCTCCGATCTGTGCCGGATCACCGTAGTACTGCAGGAGTTCGCCGAGCAGCAGCGGCATCGACCAGCCGTCGAGGATCACGTGATGGTTGGTGACATGGAGTGCGAAACGGTCGGTGTCGAGCTGCACCAGTGTGAAGCGGATCAGCGACGGCGCCGCGAGGTCGAACCCCGCGACGGCGTCGTCGGCCGCGATCCGCCGGGTTGCCACCCGATCCCCACCGGCAGTGAGATCCACTGTCCGGAAACGCACCTCGGTACCGCTGACGACGATCTGCCGAGGACCGCGTGAGGTCGCGACGTAGGCGGTTCGCAGGATGTCGTGCCGGTCGACGAGCGCCTGGGCGGCGCGACGCAACCGATCACCGTCGACGGGACCGGACAGTGCGATCGTCGATTGCACGGTGTAGTCGTCCACGGTGTCGGGATCAAGGGTCGAGTGGAAGTGGATTCCGGACTGCGTCGGCGAGAGCGGCCACACATCCGCGAGTTCCGGGTAGCGACCCCGGAGGTCCTCGAGGTCGGCGTCCGGCAGCTCGTCGAGGTGCGAACCCGGTTGTACGACCTCGGCTTCGGCGCCCTCCGTCGCCGGCGGGACGCCCTCGGTTCCGGTCGCGACGGCCGCGAGTGCGGCCACGGTCTTCGCCTCGAAGACCGCACGCGGGGTGATGGACAGTCCCGCGGCTTTCGCCGACGCGACCAGTTGCATGGAGACGATGCTGTCGCCGCCGAGCGTGAAGAAGTTGTCGTCGGCGGTCACGTCGTCGAGCTGCAACACCTCGGCGAACAATGCCGCGATGGTCCGCTCGGCAGGCGTCTCCGGCGGTCGACCACCCCCACTCTCGGCGCGGAAGTCACACTGCCGCAGAGCTTTGGCATCGATCTTTCCCGATCGGGTGACGGGCATCGACTCCAGTTCGACGATCGCCGCGGGGACCATGTAGTGCGGCAGAGTGTCTGCGAGCTCGTCATGCAGGGCATGTACGTCCATTGTCTCGCCGGGGGTCCCCACGACGTACGACACGATCACCGGTCGGCCCGCGGGCCCCCGCTGGAGCACCGTGGCGGCCTGGGCGACGCCGTCGTTTCGTGCGAGATGGGCATCGATGTCGCCGGTCTCGATGCGTAGGCCGTGGATCTTCACCTGCTGGTCGTTGCGCCCCAGGTACTCCAGTCGCAGAACATCATCCGTGGATATCCAGCGCACGGCATCGCCGGTGCGGTAGAGGCGTTCGCCCGAGGCCGAGACGGGATCTGCCACGAACCGTGCCGCGGTGACGCCCGGTCGGTCGAAGTAGCCACGCGCGAGTCCTGGTCCGCCGAGGTAGAGTTCGCCGACCACGCCGACGGGCACCGGGCGCAGCCAGGCGTCGAGCACAAGGGCCGACACGCCCCGGATCGGCTGTCCGATCGTCACCGGTTCACCCGGCCGGAGCTCGTCGGCCCCGGTCGCCCAGATCGTGGATTCGGTGGGGCCGTAGTGATTCATCAGCCGACGGCCCGGGGACCACCGGTTCACGATGTCCGCGCCGGTGGCCTCGCCCACCACCGCAAGGGTTCGCAGGTGAGGGAGACGGGACGGGTCCATCGTGTTGAGCACGGTGGGCGTGATGATCGCGTGGGACACGCGCTCGGTCCGTAGCAGCTCCTCCAGGTCGGAACCGCCGTAGACGTCGGGGGGCGCGACGACCAGGCACGCGCCGGCGCTGTGCGCGAGCAGCACCTCCGACACACAGGCATCGAAACCCGGTGAGGCGACCTGGAGGACCGTCGAAGCCGGATGCAGCCGGAAGGATTCGGCGTGTGCCGCCACCCGGTCGGCGAGCCCGCGATGCGTGATGTGGACGGCCTTGGGCCGGCCGGTGGAGCCGGACGTGAAGATCAGGTAGGCCGGGTTCTCCGGCCGGATCGGGCGCGACAACGACATCGAGTGGTCCGAACCGATCGGCAGCGCGCCGGGGGCGACGAGTGTCAGCCAGTCGACGGTATCCGGGAGGTTCGGGACGACGGCGTCGACGGTCACCCCGACGGTGGACTGTGCATCGGTGAGCAGTTCGGCGATGCGGTACGCCGGGTTCCCCGGGTCGACGGCCACGAAGGCCGCCCCGGTCCGGGCGACCGCCCAGATCGCCACGACGAGTTCGGCAGATCGTGGGATGGCAAGCGCCACCGATGTTTCCGGACCGGCACCGCGGGCTGCGAGCTCACGGGCGAGCCGGTGTCCGCGCCGTTCGAGTTCGCGATAGGTCATCGTGACGCCGTCGGCGCGCACGGCCGGCGCCTCAGGGTGTCGACGTGCGGTGTCCGCGAGGATGTCGCGGAGCACGCGGGGCGGCAGCGCGGCCGGTCCTTCGATCCGGCACAGCGCGGCGTGTTCGGTGTCCCAGCACGACGCCACCGCGGCGACCTTGGAGTCGGGATGGGCGGCGATCTCTCGCAGCAGCAGGACGAACCGCTCGAGCAGGACGGTCGCGGACTCCGCCTCGAGACGATCGACGGCATACCTGAGCAGCAATCCGTAGGTGCCGGACTCCTCGGCCGGATGCTCGGACCCGGGACGTGGCGGCGTGACCTGGAGACTGACCGGGTACGGGGTCGCATCGTGCGCGGTCAGTCCGTTCCATCGCAGGCCGGCGTCGGTGAGAGTGCGGTTGATCTCGTCCGGGTCGAGTGGGTAGGACTCCAGGACGGTGACGGTGTCGAACATGTCGGCCACCCCGGTCACCCGCTGGAGTTCGGCGAGGCCGATGTCGCGGTGGTCGAGCATCGCCGCCTGCTCGGACTGTGCCCGCGCGAGCAGGTCGACCACCCGCTCGTCCGGGTCGAGCCGGATCCGTACCGGGAGTGTGTTGATGAACAAACCGATCATCTGCTCGATGCCCGGGATGGTGGCGGGCCGATCAGACACCGTGTTGCCGAACACCACGTCGGACCGGCCGGTCATGATCGAGAGCAGCAGCGCCCATGCCACCTGGATCGAGGTGTTGGCGGTGACCCCGTGGGCGCGCCCGAGTCCCGCGATCGCCTCGGTCGTCGCGATGTCGAGTTCGAGGCCGGTCTCGCCGACCTCGCCGGTGGCGCTGCGATCCGCGACGCCGGTCAGTCGCGTCGGACTCTCGATGCCGGCGAGGGTCTCCTGCCACGCGCGCGTGGTCGCGTCGTGGTCGCGCGCGTGCAGCCACTGCAGATAGTCCCGGAAGGTCCGAGGCTCCGGAAGACCGGTGTCCCCGGCCTTTCCGATGTCGGTCAGGTACAAGCGCAGCAACTCGGAGATGAGTACGGGCATGGACCACCCGTCGAGCACGATGTGGTGGTTGGTGATCGACAGCAGGTACTCGTCGGTCTCGGGGTTCTCGCCGCGGGTCACCCGTACGAGGTGGAAACGCAGCAGGGGCGGATGCGCCAGGTCGAAGGGCGCGGCCGACTCGGCGATGAGGCGCCGCAGTGCGCGGTCCCGGTCGGCGGCGTCGGCGATACCGGTGAGGTCGGAGTCCGACCAGTCGACGGACACGTCGTCGAGCAAGATCTGTCGTGGCCCCGCGCCGGTCTCGACGAAGGCGACGCGGAGACTGCCGTGCCGGTCGATCAGCGCCTGGGCAGCGCGCCGCATCCGATCGGACTGCAAGCGTCCACCGAGTCGCAGTTCGGCCTGCACCGTGTAACCGTCGGCGGCGTCGTCGTAGGTCGCATGGAACAGCAGGCCGGACTGCAGCGCGGTCAGCGGCCACACGTCGACGATCGAGGGATGAGCGCGGGTCCAACCGTCGACGTCGGCCTGCGTGGCCGAGACCAACGGGAAGTCCGACGGCGTGTGACCGCCGGCCGTTCCGGATCGCACATGCTGGGCGAGTCCCTTGAGGGCCTGCACCCACAGTCCCGCGAGTTCTTCGACGTCGACCCGGTCGAGCACCAGCGATGCGTACTCCCATCCCGCGTCGAGTTCGAGACCGGCCTGACCGGCTTCGGCGATCGCATTGATGTCGATGACGCCCGGCAACGCCATCCACGGATCAGCGGTCCCGGCCAGCGCGTCGAAGCCGCGCGCCGGCATCCAGGGCCCGGTGTGTTCACCGGTGTCGAATCGGCCCAGATAGTTGAGGCTGATCTGGGGTTCGGGCCGGCGCCCGAGCTCGTCGCGACCGAGCGGATCGAGGTACCGGACCATGCCGTAGCCGATTCCGTGATCGGGTACCGCGCGCAGCTGCTCCTTGACCTGTTTGATCGCCTGACCCGCCGATTCGCCACCCGTCAGGGCGTCCTCGACGTCGACGCCGTGCAACTCGAGCCGAACGGGGAAGCGTGAGGTGAACCAGCCCACCGTCGAGGTGAGGTCCGCGCCGGGCACCGCGGCCTCCTCGCGGCCGTGACCTTCGAGCGCGATCAGTTCGCTGCCCGCGGCCTGCCCGCGCAGCCGTCGCCACTGGGCGAGCGCCAGTGCCAGCGCCGTGAGCAACGAGTCGTTCGCGCTGCCGTGGAACCGCGCGGGAATGGTGGTCAGCACCGCCTCGGTCACATCCGCCGGAATCCGCATCCGGATTCGGCCGGCGGTGGCGACGATGTCGCGATCCGGGTCGAGCGCGCGGCGGCCGAGCAACCGGTCCGCCGGCGCGACCATCTCGGACCATCGATCGAGTTCGGCCGCGGCACGCTCGGACGCCTGCTCCACCAGACCGTGAACCCAGCGCCTGACCGACGTCGTCGGCGGACCGAAGCGCGGTACGCCGTCCTCGCCGACCTGGTGCCAGGCCATCGCGAGGTCGGCGAGGATGATCCGCCAGGAGACCCCGTCGACGGCCAGATGGTGGATCACCAGCCACATCAGGTCGGGTGCGGCCCGGTCTCGATCCTGCATCCAGACGAACCTCACCAGCACACCCGCCCGCGGATCCAGCCGGTCCGCGGCGGCCTGGAGGTGCTGGTCGATCTCGTGGGCGTCCCGTCGTTCGAGCCACACGTGGTCCAGCGCCTCGTCCGCGTCGAGGGCACCCGGAGCGCGGACCACCACGTGCGGTTGGTCGGCGAGATCGTCGACCAGCGCGGCGCGGAGGATGTCGTGCCGATCGACGACGGCCGTCAGCGTGCGCACCAGTTCGTCGCGCTCGACGGCGTCCGGGAGTTCGACCAGCGCCGCCTGCCCGAACCGGTCGATGGGACCGCGTTCGAGCATCGCGTGCATGATCGGCGACAGCGGGATCGAACCGACGGCGCCGCCCGGGAGCTCCCGCAATCCGGTGTCGTCGGCGACCTCGGACGCCATCGCGGCCAGCGCGGCGACCGTTTTGTGCTCGAACACATCCTGTGTCGTGAACGCCAGTCCGCCCGACTTCGCCCGCGACACGAGCTGGATCGAGAGGATACTGTCTCCGCCGAGGACGAAGAAGCTGTCGTCTGCACCCACCTCCGCCACGCCCAGGACATCGGAGAAGAGCTGTGCCAGTTGGTATTCCCTGGGCGTTGATGGTGGCCGCCCGGTCCGCGCGGAAGCGAACACCGGCGCGGGCAGCGCGCGCCGGTCGACCTTGCCGAACGCGTTCAGCGGCAGTGCGTCGAGCGTCGTGATCACAGCCGGAACCAGGTGCGGCGGCAGGCATTCGCGGGCGAAACGCTCCAGCTCGGCCGGTTCGGCCCGCTGGCCGGCCACCGGCACCACATACGACGCCAGGACTGTCGCGCCGGCATGGTTGCGCGCCGACACGGTGACGGACTGGTCCACCCGCGGGTGGCCGGTGAGAGCGGCGTCGATCTCGCCGGGTTCGATCCGGTAGCCACGGATCTTCAGCTGGAAGTCCGTGCGCCCCAGAAGCTCGAGCGTCGGCGATGTCGACATTCCGACCCAGCGCGCGAGGTCTCCGGTTCGGTACATTCGTTCACCGGGTTCGCCGTGCGGGTGGGCCACGAAGCGTGCCGCGGTCTGGCCGGCCAGGTGCGCGTAACCGCGCGCCAACCCGGGGCCGGCGAGAAACAGCTCACCCGCGGTACCCAGCGGCACCGGTTGGAACTCGTGGTCGAGGACCATCACCGACGTCCCACGGACGGGGCCGCCGACGGTGACGTCTGCGGCGGGCTCGACCACCGAGCTCGCAGCCGTGATCGTTGATTCGGTCGGCCCGTACTCGTTGATCATCGTCACCGACCGCGTCCAGCGCTCGAGGACATGCGGTGCGCACCTGTCACCGCCGACGACGACCGTCTGCAGCCGGGTCAGCGACTCCGGTTCGACGGTCGCCAACATCGCCGGCGTCAGGGTCAGATGGGTCACGTGCTCGTCGGCGAGCAACCTGGTGAGCCGTTCACCGCCGATGACCTCCGGTGGCACGATCACCAGGGTGGCTCCCGTGGCGAAGCAGGTCAGCAGTTGTTCCATCGATGCGTCGAAGCTCGGGGACAGCGCGTAGGACACCCGCGACGCCGTGCCGAGGCCGTATGCGTCGGTCCGGTCGGCGATGAGACTCGCCAGTCCGGAGTGGGTGACCTGCACGCCCTTCGGCACGCCGGTCGAGCCGGACGTGTAGGTCATGTAGGCGACGTTCTCCAGCCGCGGCCGACGCACCGGTTCGACTGCGCGGACCTCGTGGCCGTCGGCGTTCCGCAGGTCTGCGACGAGGTCGATGCGGAGTGCCGTCGGCGGCACGCGCTCGGCGAACTCGTCGACGGTGATCGCCACGCGCGCTCCGCTGTCGGCGACGATGTGCTCGATGCGCTTGCGCGGGTAGTCAGGATCCACCTGCACGATCGCGGCCCCCGTCTTCGCCACCGCCCAGACGGCCACGACGGTGCCCAGGGATCGCCGTAGGAGAACGGCGACCGATTCCTCCGGTCCGCAGCCGGCGGCGAGCAACCGATGCGCGAGTCGCGACGAGACGGTATCGAGTTCGCGGTAGGTCATCGAGCGACCCGAAGCGCAGACCGCAGCCGAATCAGGTTGACGTGCAACGGCGTCGGCGAGAATGTCGGCCAGCACCCGCGGCGCCGCGGGCTCGGCGCCGCGGACGGGGAGCAACGCCGAGCGCTCGCACTCGTCGAGCAACGCCAGTCGTCCCACCTGGTCGTCGGCCGCGCCGATGAGGAACTGGTGCAGGAACATCAGGAACCGACGGTGGTGCCCGGTCAGCTCGTCCGGGGTGTAGATGTTCGGATTGCCCTGAAAATCGATGTGCGTACTGCTCTTTCCCGCACCCGGGTAGATGTTGACGAACAGATCGGCCGTGGGCCCCGAGGTCAAGACGTGCAGGCGCCCGGTGACCTCGCCCAGAACGACCTCGCTGTCGACCATCATGAGGTTCACCGCAGGTCCGAAGGATGCCGACTCGTCGCGGGCCATCCCCATGTCGGCGAAGATGTCCTCCTGGCGATACCGCTGCCGGCGAAGTGCGCTCAACAGCTCCCCCTGTACGGAGGTCACCACATCGCCGAGAGTGTGTCCGGCGACGGGCACACGCAGCGGCACCACGTTCGCCACCATCCCGCCCGACCTGCGCAGTACAGCCGAGTGCCGACCGGACACCGGCAGACTGAGGAGCACCTCGGCACTGCCGGTCATGCGCGCGAGGTATGCGGCGAAGGCCGCGACGATCACCGGGGTGACGCCGCCCCCCTCGTGTGCGGCGGCCTCGAGGAGTCGCGCGGTGTCCTCGGGGATCGGGGCGCTCACGAGGATCGGATGCAGGGTCGGCTTCCCGTGGCGTCCGGCGAGGGTCACGACCGGAGGAGCACCCTCGAGGTGTTCGCTCCAGTACTTCCGGTCATTGTCGTGACGGGTCGACCCGGGGTAGGACGCGTCCTGGGCGATGATGTCGGCGATGCCACTCGCCTTCGACGGCGGGGCCGCGTCGCCACGGACCGCGGCGTTGTACAGCTCGGTGATGCGTCGGACCATCGTCACGGCGGCGAACCCGTCGAGTGCGATGTGGTGGGCGCGGAGGTACCAGATGGAGTGCTCGTCCCCGACGCGGTAGACGATGCTCGTCATCAGGTGATCGGCGAGCAGGTCGAGTGGTCTGGTGTAGTCGAGCACCATCAGCCGTTGAGCCGTGGCGAACGGATCGGGGTCGTCCCTCAGGTCCACGGTGCTCACCGGTGCACTCTGCGCGGCAACGTATTGCCGTGGTTCGCCGTCGACGACGATCAGGCGCAGGTGTCCTGATCCGAACTCCCGGCCGGTGGTCCGGCAGACGCTCGACAGCAATTCGGTGTCCAGCGCGCCGTGGATGTCCACGTACTGCGCCACCGAGATCGGCAGATCACCGGCGACATGCTGGGCGAACCAGATACCCCGCTGCGCGGCGGACAGCGGCAGCGAGTCGATGCCGGGCTCCGTGTGTACCGAGGTGCCCGCCGGCGCCGAGGAACGTTCGGCGCGTACGGAAGGCCGGGTCGCCGTGGGGTGCGCAGACGGGCTTGTGAGGTCCTTGTCTGAGATGGTCACGTGGCCTCCATGCGTTCGTATCGATCGCACTCATCCGGGGTTCGGGACGACCCGGCGGACCCCGCAGACCGCGGGATGAACGATTCCGAACCCGCGCAAGATCAAGCCAAGAAAGCCCCCCTGGAGAGCAGTCGCCCCGTCGACAAATCGGACCATACTCCCGATTAACATTCGCCGACATCGATTTTCAGCAAAGGCAAAATGCCGGTAAAGGTGTAGTAATGAAGTCGGCGAGAATGTCTCGAGAGCGTCACGAAAAGCCGAATGGTCTAATCAGATGAGTTTCTGGAAAAGGGTGGATTTTCGCCCGTGTCTCTGATTTTCAGCTCACACCGCCCTGAAAGCGAATGCGGATTCATCACTAACCTTCCGGTTGTCAAACAACAAGCGGCAGTTGATATTTGATCCCTCTACCCAATAGCGCCAATACGCGCTTTGGTCACGAAACGCCCAGAATGGACTTTCCGAAAGTTAGGTTTCGTTGCTAACAAACAACTTCCCCATGCTAACCGATGGCACATTCGTGGATACCGCGGCCACAATTGATCGGATCAGGTTTGCGAATCACCCGAATTGGCAGCGTCATTCACTGATACGACACGGTCTACACCTGCCCGACTTCGAATCAGGCGGCCGGCAGCGGTGGCGGTCCCCGGCCCGACGGGACGCCATCCGACCGCCCGCGCCAGGCCCTGCGGGACCATCCCGCTCGAGATGGACTCGTGCTCGGCGACGACATACGTCTCGTGCCAGATACCGACCGACCCGGTGTCGGCGAGTTCTCGATTGAACCACCGCCAGACGGGTAGATGCGGAGCGTCGGGATCAGACGCGAATCGCCGGAGATCGTCGGTGCTGCGCCAGTACGACACCACCATGAGGGAGCGGCCCAGATAGAGGCGGGAGTCGAGCATGCCCGCCTCCGGTCGCCGCCGGAGATGCCACAGCATTCTGGGCATCGCCGCCATCACCGACACCCAGGCGCGCACGCGCCAGGGCCGGGTCACCCGCATTCCGATCAGGAACAGTGTCGTTCCCGCGGGTGGGACGTCGTTGGTCATCCGGGCAGTCGGGCGAGACGACATGATGGGCTCCGTGGTTTCATAACGTTGTTATGGAACGATGTTATGAAACCATGGTGGTCGTGGCAAGACCTCGATCCCACACTGACGATGTGCGTACCCGGCTCCTCGACGAAGCGGTCCGCATGGTGGCTGCGGGCGGCATCGGCGCGTTGTCGGTTCGGGAGGTCGCCCGCGCCGCCGACACCTCCACCACCGCGGTCTACTCCCTGTTCGGCAACAAGGAAGGCCTGTCGCGCGCGATCCTGGTACGCGCATTCGACTCATTCGGGGACGCGCAGCGGTCCGCTACCGCGGCAGCAGCCGACCAAACGACGCTGGAAGGCCTCGGGGTCGCCTATGTCGGGTGGGCGCTGGAGAATCCCCGGCTCTACGAGCTGATGTTCGGAGACGCGCTCGCGGGTGTCGAACGCACCGAAGAGACCCGCGCCGCCGCGACGCGTGCGATCACCCCGTTGCGCGAGGGAGTGCAGGCGGCGATCGGGTCGGGTCTACTTCTCGCCGCGGACACCGACACCGTCGTCGCGTCGCTGTGGGCACAGGTGCACGGCATGGCGACGCTCCTGCTGTCCGGCAACTACCCCGAGGGCGCCGACCCGGTGGCCGCCGCGACCGCCGTCATCGACGGGTGGCGCGCTCCTCGCGCCTGACCGCGACGGACCTCGCCGCGCACTAGGGTATCGGTATGGCAGGGCGCAGCATGGATTTCGACCCCATCGCCGAGGCACGGGAAAACTGGACCCAGGCGGGGTGGGGCGAGGTCGCCGACGGCATGGTGGCGGTGACCTCGGTGATGCGCGCCCACCAGATCCTGCTCGCCCGCGTCGAGGCCGCACTGCGGCCGTATGACCTCAGCTTCTCCCGTTTCGAACTACTCCGTCTGCTGGCGTTCTCGCGGCAGGGGTCCCTGCCGATCACCAAGGCGAGCGACCGGCTCCAGGTCCACGTCACGAGCGTGACCCACGCGATCCGCCGCCTCGAGGAGGGCGGACTCGTCCGCCGCGTTCCGCACCCCACCGACGGGCGCACCACACTCGTCGAGATCACCGAGGTCGGGCGCAAGACCGTGGGCGATGCCACGAAGACCCTCAACCGCGAGGTGTTCGGGAACGTCGGCATGTCCGACGACGAGATGACCGGACTCGTCGGCGCGATCCAGTCCCTGCGCAAGCACAACGGGGACTTCTGAGGCAGCGTCCCCGATCGGGTTGCGCTTGATCCCGGAAAGCGGGACACAACGCAATTCGATCAGCTCGCGAGTCGCCTCAGCGCATCGATGACCGAGCAGACGAACTGTTCAGGACGCTCGATGAGGTCGGCCCAGGTGAAGTTCAGAACGGTCCAGCCGGCAGCGACGAGCGCGTTGCGTTTCGTGCGGTCTCGCTGGAACGTCTCGACATCCCGATGGAATCCGAACCCGTCTATCTCGACCGCAAGCCTCGCTGCTGAGAAGGCGAAATCGATGACATAGCCACACATCGCGAGGTTGGCCGTCCAGCCGTCGACACCTGCCCCCCGGAACAGCCCCACCACGATCCGCTCGGCTTCCGACCGCGCACCATCGTCGACAAGCTCGAGGTAGCGCGCCACCGCGGGCGCGCCGTGTCGCTTCGGGTACCGCGCATGCGCGTCGCCGAGGTCGGCCGGCTTCACCGCTCCCGACAACAGCGCCGCATCGATCACGGTGACACCCAGTTCGGCGGACGCATCGAGGACGGTCAACCCGGCAGTCGTGACACGCAGGCCGTCGCGCGTCGTCACATCGACCTCTGCCAGATCCCGATGGCGCACCACCGCCGTCGCCGACGACCGGGCATGACGCCCGCGCGACGCCGTGAACACCAAGTGCTTTCGCGGTTCTCTCGGATGAAGACCCAGCCACCACGCCGCGGCCACACCACCGAGAACAGCCTCACGACCCACCGACAGCACCGCGATCCGTGCCTGCGCCCGCGCCGATCGGTGATGTCCCACGACCAGATACACGCCGCGAGCCACCGCGACCCACTCACCCGAATCCAACCGGCGGCCGATCGCCGACCGGCTCACACCCATCGCGGTCGCCTCGTGCGTCGAGACGACGCCGTCACGGGTGCTGATCAACACGTCTAGTTCGCTCACCCGATTTGGACGCACGAGCGCCCGCTACGGTTTCATCCGCGCGTGCTGCTCGCTGCTACGAGAAATCCCGTTGCGTTGTGTCCCGGAATCCGGGACACGACGCAACGGGATCTGGTGAGGACGGCGAAAGACCTAGTGCAGCGAGGTGATGATCGCGCTGAAGTCGAGGTCGGCGTACTGTTCGGCGAAGTTGCGGTAGAGCTGTGCGGCGTGGGTGCCGAGCGGGGCCCGGGACCCGGTGCTGGCGACGGCGTCCATCGCCAGGCCGAGGTCCTTGTTCATCAGCGCGGTGGCGAATCCCGGCTTGAAATCGTTGTTCGCCGGCGACGTCGGGACCGGACCCGGGACCGGGCAGTTGGTCTGCACGGCCCAGCAGTTGCCGGTGGCGCCGGTGATCACGTCGTAGAGCGCCTGATCGTCCAGACCCAGCTTCTGGGCGAGGACGAAGGCCTCGCCCACCGCGATCTGCTGGACGGCGAGGACCATGTTGTTGCAGACCTTCGCGGCCTGCCCGGCGCCCGCGGCGCCGCAGTGGATGATCTTGCCCGCCATCGGGTCCAGGGTTCCGCGTGCGGCCGAGAACGCCTCGTCCTCGCCGCCGACCATGAACGCCAGCGTGCCCGCGACCGCGCCCTTGACGCCACCCGACACGGGAGCGTCGAGCTGCGCGAAGCCGTGCTCGGCAGCGCGCCGGTGGATCTCCCGCGCGTCGTCGACGGAGATCGTCGACGAGTCGATGAAGAGCGCACCGGTCGGTGTCGCCGGCAGGATGTCGTCGTACAGCTTCTTCACGATGGCACCGCTCGGCAGCATCGTGATCACGACCTCTGCTGCGGCGACCGCCTCGATAGCGGCGGGGAACGTCTCGATGCCGTTGTCCTGGGCTGTCTTCACGGCCTCGGGCACCGGGTCGAAGCCGTGCACGGTGTGGCCGGCCTTGACCAGGTTGGCGGCCATCGGGCCACCCATGTTGCCGAGGCCGAGGAAGGCGATCGTCGTCATTGTCTCTGCTTCCTACGAAAGTGGTTGTGGAGAGCGGGTTCAGCTGTCCCGGTAGCGGGTTGCGATCGAGCGGCCGAGCACGACGCGCATGATCTCGTTGGTCCCTTCCAGGATGCGGTGCACACGAAGGTCGCGGACGATTTTCTCGATTCCGTACTCGGTGAGATATCCGTACCCGCCGTGCAGCTGCAGCGCCTGGTCGGCGACCTCATAACACGTGTCGGTGACGAAGCGCTTGGCCATCGCACACTGCTCGACCTTGTCGGGCGCGTCGTCGTCGAGTGCGGACGCCGCCTGCCACAACATCAATCGCGACGCCTGCAACGACGTGGCCATGTCGGCGAGCGTGAACCGGATGGTCGGCTCGTCGATCAGCGCACTACCGAAGGCACGACGACTCGCGACATAGGCGGCTGCCTTGTCGAATGCGGCCTGAGCGCCACCGAGCGACGACGCCGCGATGTTGATGCGGCCGCCGTTCAGTCCGTTCATCGCGATCCCGAATCCGAGCCCCTCGGCGCCGCCGAGCAGACTCGTCGCCGGCACCCGCACCTCATCGAGGATGACCTGGGCGGTGGGCTGCGCATGCCACCCCATCTTGTGTTCCTGTGCACCGAAACTCAGTCCGGGCGAGTCCTTGTCGACCAGGAACGTCGAGATCCCCTTGGGGCCGGCCTCGCCCGTGCGGGCCATGATGACGTAGAGGTCCGACGATCCGGCACCGGAGATGAACTGTTTCACCCCGGTGAGCACGTACTCGTCACCCGAACGTTCGGCACGCGTCGAGAGGGCAGCCGCATCGGAGCCGGCACCCGGTTCGGTCAGGCAGTAGCTCGCGACCGTCTCCATGGTCGCCAGGCGCGGCACCCAAGTCGAACGTTGTTCGTCGGTGCCGTACTTGTCGACCATCCACGTGCACATGTTGTGGATGGACAGGAACGACGCCACAGCCGGATCGGCGTACGCGAGCTGCTCGAAGATGCGCACCCCGTCGAGGCGTCGCAGACCACTGCCGCCGGCATCCTCCGAACAGTAGATGGCGCCCATTCCGAGCTCCGACGCCTCGCGCAACTCCTCGACCGGGAAGTGGTTGGACGCATCCCACTCCAGCGCGAACGGCGCCAGCTTCTTGGCCGCGAAACCCGCTGCGGTCTCGACGATGACACGTTCGTCACCGTCGAGCCGAGCGATCGCGGCATCGGCGAAAGTGGTCAACGCCGATCAGTCCATCGTCGGGATGACGAACTCGGCGCCGTCCTTGATGCCGGACGGCCAACGCGTCGTCACCGTCTTGGTCTTGGTGTAGAACTGGATCGACGCCGGGCCGTGCTGGTTGAGATCGCCGAAGCCCGAGCGCTTCCAGCCGCCGAAGGTGTAATAGGCCACCGGCACCGGGATCGGCACGTTCACGCCGACCATGCCGACGTCGACGCGCGCGGTGAAGTCACGGGCGGCGTCGCCGTCCTGGGTGAAGATCGCGACGCCGTTGCCGTACTGGTGATCCGACGCCAGCGCGAGCGCCTCTTCGTAGTCGGCAGCCCGCAGGATCGACAGCACCGGGCCGAAGATCTCCTCGGTGTAGATGGTCATGTCCTTGGTGACGTGGTCGAACAGCGTCGGGCCGATGAAGAAGCCCTTCGAGATGTCCTCGTCGCCGAAGGTCTGCTCGTTACTGGTGCGGTCACGACCGTCGATGACGACCTCGGCGCCCTCCTCGGCACCCTTGTCGATGAATCCGCGGACACGCTCGAGGGCGGCGGCGGTGACGAGCGGCCCGTAGTCGGCCTTGGGGTCCAGGCTGTGACCGACGCGCAGCGCGTTCACGCGGTCGATCAGCTTGGCGCGCAGCCGGTCTGCGGTCTGCTCGCCCACCGGGACCGCGACGCTGATGGCCATGCAACGCTCACCGGCGCTGCCGTATCCGGCGCCGATCAACGCATCGACGACCTGGTCGAGGTTGGCGTCGGGCATGATGATCGCGTGGTTCTTGGCGCCACCGAAGCACTGTGAGCGCTTCCCGTTGGCTGCCGCGGTCGAGTAGATGTACTGCGCGATGTCGGAACTGCCGACGAAACCGAGAGCCTTGACGTCGGGATGGGTCAGCAGCGCGTCGACCGCTTCCTTGTCGCCGTGGACGACCTGGAAGACACCGTCGGGCAGGCCCGCCTCGGTGAACAGCTCGGCCAG
The DNA here is from genome assembly GCF_042743165.1 of Gordonia sp. NPDC058843. Taxonomy (NCBI): domain Bacteria; kingdom Bacillati; phylum Actinomycetota; class Actinomycetes; order Mycobacteriales; family Gordoniaceae; genus Gordonia; species Gordonia sp. NPDC058843. The sequence continues at coordinate 6,089 of NZ_JBHYNC010000052.1, read as the reverse complement.
CCGAACCGGGACGGACGGGTCACGCTCGCTGGGCTTGAGGATGAAGGCGTTGCCGCACGCCAGCGCGGGCCCGGCCTTCCACAGCGGAATCATCGCCGGGAAGTTGAACGGCGTGATGCCGGCGACCACGCCGAGCGGCTGGCGCATGGAGTGCACGTCGATGCCGCCGCCGGCACCCGCGGTGAACTCACCCTTGATCAGGTGCGGGATTCCGATCGCGAACTCGATGACCTCGACACCGCGCTGGATGTCACCGAGTGCATCGGCGTGGGTCTTGCCGTGCTCGAGCGACAGCGTCGTCGCGAGCTCGTCGGCGTTCTTGTTGACCAGGTCGACGAACCGCATCATGACGCGGGCGCGTCGCTGCGGGTTCCAGGCGGCCCACTCTTTCTGTGCGGCCGAAGCGGTCGCGATCGCGGCGGAGACCTCGTCGGTGGAGGCGAGCGGGACCTGGGCCTGCACGGCGCCGGTGCTCGGGTTGAAGACGTCGGCGAAGCGTCCGCCCTCGGCGGGAACGCGCTTGCCGTTCAGGTAGTGCGGGATCGAGGAGACAGCAGGAGCGGACACGAGGATCACCTTCGACTTCGTTGGGGGTATGGCCGGTGTCACCACATAGTAGGACATCCAAGTATTTCTTCCAACCCCCTCACCACCAGCGATTTCGCGCCGACGGGCGGGTTAGGCTACCCTCGCTTTGCGAAAACGCCGACGTCGAGAGGAGTTCACATGTCGGTCGTCATCCTCTACGGAACCGAAACCGGTAACGGCGAGCTCGTCGCCGATGCCATCGCCGACACGCTGGCCGCCGATCACGATCCGTCGATCTACGACATGAGCGAGTTCGCGGTCGAGGACCTCGACCCGGAGACCTTCCTCGTCATCGTGTGCTCGACCTACGGAGAAGGCGAACTGCCGACCGGCGCCGAGCCCTTCGCCGACGAACTCGAGAGCGTCGACCCCGACCTCACCGGCCTGCGGTTCGCGGTGTTCGGTCTCGGGGACTCGATCTACGACACGTTCAACCGCGGCGGCGAGATCGTCGCCGAGATGCTCACCAAGCGCGGTGCCGTGCAGGTCGGCGAGCACGCGCGCCATGACAACTCGTCGCCGATCAAGCCGGCGAAACAGGCCGCCGAGTGGGCCGAGGGGATCTCGCAGGAGATTCCGAACACCTGACGTCGACGCGATCGGTGGTCACGCCACCGGCCGCGACGCCGCCTGTGCGCCCGACTCCCCCGCGGCTGTGTCCCCCGTGGCCGATTCCTCTGTGGCAGATTCCCCTGTGGCCAATTCCTCCGTGGCCAATTCCTCCGCGGCCACGGCCTGCTCGTACCCGCGCACGGCCGACAGCTTCGCGAGTTCGCACACCGCGCGGACCATGATCGCGAGCACGATCCCGAGGAACAGCGCCGTCGGCACCGAGACCTTCAGGTTCTCACCGAGCAGGAGCACGCCGAGAACCATCGCGACGGCCGGTTCGGCCACCGTCATCGACGGGAACGACGTCTGCAGGTCGCCGGCGCCGAAACCCATCTGCTGGGCGAGGATCGCACAGACGACCACCAGCACGAAGAGATAGATCTCGGGGTGGACGAACGTGCGCCAGAAATGATGGGTGACCTGGTAGATCACCGTCTTGACCAACAGCGCCGACACACCGAACAGGATGCCCGCGACCAGCCCGTAGAACAGTGCCTTGTAGTGCGGGCTCGAGCGATGCGCGAAGAACACCAGCCCGGCCACGACGCCGACGACGGCTCCGACGGTGCCCCACAGCAGGAGCGCATCGGGGCGACGCATCGAGGGTTCGGGGCGCGCGACGATGAGGAACGTCACGACGCAGGCGACCAGCACCCCGCCCCAAGCCCATTCGATGCGGGCCGGATGCCGATGATCGGCCCACGCTTCCAGGGGAAGGGCGAAGAGCACCGCGAGCACGACCAGCGGCTGAACGAGCAGGATCGAACCGAGCCCGAGCGCGGACGCCTGCAAACCGAAGCCGCACAGTGCGATCGCCGCACCCGCCCACCAGCCCGGTGTGATGGCGCCGCTCACCCGGGAGGCGCGCTGACGCAACACGGTGCCGGCCGCGATCAACAACGCGGCCAGCACCGCGAGAAGCGCGGGTAACCAGGTGTGCACGGTCCCCAGGGTAACGGCGGCCGGCGGCGCTCGCGGTGCCGACCGGCGTCGCCCCGGCTGACATCGACGGTGTCGGAACACCCACTACCTGCCCGGACAACGTAGATTCGAACCCATGCGTTATCGGTCAGATCTGGAACGACTGGCCACCCTCGACGCCGCCGCGATCGAGGTGGCCTGCACCGACTGCACCACGGTGGGCGAGCTCGTCGCCCGTGCCGTGGACGAATATCTGGAGTTCGACATCGCTGCCGAGGAGGCCGAGGCCCGCGGTGACGACGAGCACGCGGCTTATCTCCGCCAGGAGGCCGCGGCCTGGCGTGCCACCGTGCGAGTGCTCCGGATGATGGCGGCCGACGCCGGTCACGGCGGCCGGCGGCACGGCGCCGCATGAGCGAGTCCCGCACCCTCATCCTGATGAGGCACGGCAAGTCGGGCTACCCACCCGCCACGTCCGATCACGACCGTCCACTGGCCGAGCGCGGCATCCGGCAGGCCGCACTGGCCGGACGGTGGATGGCCGACGAGGGGCTCCGGGTCGACGCGGTGATCTGCTCGACGTCGACGAGGACGCGTCAGACACTCGACCGGACCGGCATAGACGCGCCGGTGACCTTCGTCGAGGACGTCTACGGCGGCGCGCCCGAGGAGATCCTCGAGTCCATCCGCATCCACGCGCCCGCCGACGCGCAGACGGTCCTCGTCGTCGGACACGAGCCGGGGATGCCCGCGACCGCGCTGACCCTCGATCCGGACGGGTACATCGAGCGGTTCCCGACCTCGGCCTACGCGGTCGTAGGCGTCTCCCATCCGTGGGACCGGATCGGCATGGACCCCGGCCCCGCGGCTCACCTGGTCGGCGTGCGGGTCCCGCGCGAAGGCTGACCGATGACGCACACTGGGACCATGCGTGAGATCCAGCGAACCATCATCGATGCCCTCGCGGTCAAGCCGTCGATCGAACCCGACGACGAGGTGGAACGCCGCGTCCGGTTCCTCGTCGACTATCTCGGCGCGACCGGCGCCAAGGGGTATGTCCTCGGAATCTCCGGCGGGGTGGACTCGACCCTCGCCGGACGGTTGGCGCAGTTGGCCGCCGACCGTGTTCGGGCGGAGGGCGGTGAGGCCGTGTTCGTGGGCGTCCGGCTCCCCTACCGGGTGCAGCACGACGAGGACGATGCAGCCGCTGCCCTCGACTTCGTGGCCGCCGACGAGGTCGTGACCGTCAACGTGGCCCCCGGGGTCGACGCGCTCACGGCCGAGATCGAACGCGCCACCGGCACCGAACTCACCGACTTCACCAAAGGCAACGCGAAGGCGCGGCACCGCATGGTCGCGCAGTACGCGCTCGCCGGGGACCGCGGGTTGCTGGTCATCGGCTCCGACCACGCGTCGGAGAACGTCACCGGGTTCTTCACCAAACACGGCGACGGTGCCGCCGACGTACTGCCGCTCTCCGGACTGAACAAACGGCAGGGTCGCGCACTGTTGCGCCACCTCGGGGCGCCGCAACAGTTGTGGGAGAAGGTCCCGACCGCCGACCTGTTGGACGAGAAGGCCGGCCAGACCGACGAGGACGAACTCGGCCTGCGCTACGACGACATCGACGACTACCTCGAGGGTCGCGAGATCCCCGTCGAGGCCGCGGAGAAGATCGAGGCCGCCTGGCACCGCAACCGGCACAAGCGCACGACTCCCGTGGAGGTCGACGACACCTGGTGGCGCTCCTAGAGGATGCGACCCAGCCGGCGCCCCGCGGGCCCGCACCGCGATTAGGGTGTCGGAGTGTCTGTCTACGCAAACGGATTTGCCCGGGTCGCCGGTGCCGTGCCCGTCCTGACGATCGCCGAGCCCGCGGTCAACGCCGCGCGCACCATCGAGCTGGCACGGCGGGCCGCCGACGACGGTGCCTGCCTGGTCGTCTTTCCCGAACTCGGACTGTGCGGTTACAGCGTCGACGACCTCTTCCATCAGGACGCCCTCCTCGACGGATGCCGCGCCGCACTGGACGAGATCGTGGCGGCCAGCGCCGGACTGAAGCCGGTCCTCTGCATCGGACTGCCGATGCTGGTCGGCGACGGCCTCTACAACTGCGCCGCGGTGATCCACGACGGCGGGGTGCTGGGCGTCGTCCCGAAGTCGTACCTGCCCAACTACCGCGAGTTCTACGAGCAGCGCTTCTTCGCCGCCGCACGCGATGCGATCCCCACGACCGTGTCGATCGGCGGCGAGGAGGTCCCGTTCGGAGCCGACCTCGTCTTCGAGGCACGCGACCTCCCGGGCTTTGCCCTGTTCGTCGAGATCTGTGAAGACGGGTGGGTCGCCATCCCGCCGAGCACGTGGGCGGCCCTGGGCGGTGCGACGGTGCTCGCGAACCTGTCGGGCAGCCCGGTCACCATCGGCAAGGAGGGCTACCGCACGAACCTGTGCACCGGGCATTCCGCGCGGACCATCTCCGCCCATGTGTATGTGGCCGCCGGGTACGGCGAATCGACGACCGACCTGGCCTGGGACGGCGACGCACTCATCACCGAGAACGGCTCCCTCCTCGCCCGCAGCGAGCAGTTCGCGATGACCGACCAGATCATCACCGCCGACATCGATCTCGACCGCCTGCGACAGGAACGCATGCGCATGATCAGCCTCCGCGACCAGGTCGGCGACCACGCCGAACGGTTGAAGTCCTTGCGCCGCATCGGCTTCACTTTCGGTGACGTGCTCGATGACGACACCGTCCGGCGGGTGATCCCCCGTTTCCCGTACGTACCGGCGGATTCCGCCGATCGCGACGAACGCTGCGCGGAGGTCCGCTCCATCCAGGTGCAGGGGCTGGCCCAGCGACTGCGTTCGACGGGTCTGGAGAAGATCGTCATCGGTGTGTCCGGCGGTCTGGACTCGACGCTCGCGCTCCTCGTCGCGGTCGACACCTTCGACCGACTCGGATTGCCGCGCACCGACATCCTCGGTTACACGATGCCCGGCTTCGCGACCGGCGGCCCGACGCTGCGGCGCGCCCATGCACTGATGAACTCACTGGGAGTGAGCGGCGCGGAGATCGACATCCGGCCATCGTGTGAACAGATGCTCGCCGACCTCGGCCACCCCTATGCCCGCGGCGAGAAGGTCTACGACGTCACTTTCGAGAACGTGCAGGCCGGCGAACGGACCTCGCATCTGTTCCGCCTCGCGAACCACAACGGTGCGATCGTGCTCGGGACCGGCGACCTGTCCGAACTCGCGCTCGGATGGTGCACCTACGGCGTCGGCGACCAGATGTCGCACTACAACGTCAACGGCTCGGTGCCGAAAACGCTCATCCAGCACCTGATCCGGTGGATGATCACCAGCGGGCACCACTCGGCGGAGACCACCGAGACCCTGGTCGAGATCCTCGATGACGTCATCTCCCCCGAACTGGTGCCCGCCGGTGACGACGGCCGCATCCAGAGCACCGAGGACACCGTCGGGCCCTACGAACTGCACGACTTCTTCCTCTACCACCTGACGCGCTTCGGCTACCGGCCTACCAAGATCGCCTACCTCGCTCGGCAGGCGTGGGGAGACCGCACCCGCGGCCCGTGGTCGAATCTGCTCACCGAGGACAAGCGCAACGAATACGACGCCGCGACCATCGAGCACTGGCTGGGGGTGTTCCTGAAGCGGTTCATGGGCAACCAGTTCAAGCGCTCGGCGATGCCCAACGGCCCGAAGATCGGGTCGGGCGGGTCCCTGTCCCCGCGCGGCGACTGGCGGTCGCCCTCGGATGCGTCGGCGCGGGTGTGGCTGGACCAGCTGGCCGGTGGCGCGTCCGGGACCTGATGCGGCGGAGGTGGACGCAGGACATCACCTCACCTCAGCGGCCTGACGGCCGTCGTGGACCACGAAAGAACAGTCGTGAGTGTCCGAAATCCATGCTCCCTGAGGTGCGAGCGAAGCGAGCCACGAAG
>NZ_JBHYNC010000051.1:0-35308 GCF_042743165.1 Gordonia sp. NPDC058843 | reverse complement strand
ACGACACGGCTTTCGAAGTCCCGCCTACAAACTCGACGAACTACTACGCTCAGGGCCAACCGATCCCGCTGTTGCAGCGACCGGTTGAATCCGCCGATCACCGACCGCCCTGGGGTTGAACCCTGGGGCGCTTTTCAGTCGCGGTCCGGAGACGCCGCGGGCGCCGACGCTGTGTACAACGCCTCGGACTCTCCACAGCGCCTCGTAGCAGGACCACGCGACGCGGTTCGCACACCCACACTCGACACATGGACTTCGACCAGCTCATCGATCGGTACGGGGGAGTGGTCACGACCCGGCAGATGATCACCTCGGGTGAGACCACCGAATCGATTCGGCGCGCCGTCGACACCGGTGCGCTGACCCGAATCCGACACGGCTGGTACCAGGTTCCCGCCGCGGATCCTGAGGTGGTGCGTGCGGTTGCCGACGAGGGAGTGGTGTCGTGCGCGACCGCCCTTCGCCGACATGGATTGTGGGTTCCGGAGCACTCCACGGTCCTGCACTCACGAGTTACACGGTACGAACGACGACACTCTCACGACCGCTGCCGACGCCACGGACGTCCCACTCCGGCAACCGCAGCAGTCGACGACGTGCCGACAGCTCTGCAGTACGCAGCGCGATGCTTCGATGTCGAAGGCTTCGTGATCCTGTGCGATTCCGCGCTGAACAACGGACGGTTGACCATCGACGACCTCAGGTCGGAGTTCCGGTCGGCGCCGATGACCCTCAGGCGCGCGGTCGACAAGTGCGAACGCCTCGCCGGCTCCGGTACCGAAACTGCTGCACGCCTGCGCCTTCGGAGTGCGGGGCTGACGGTCGAAGTGCAGCACGAGGTGCCCGCTGTCGGTTTCGTCGACCTGCTGGTGGGCAACCGATTGGTCATCGAACTCGACAGCCGTGCCCATCACACCGGAGAAGCGAACTACGAAACCGACCGGCTCCGGACTCGCAAACTCACGTCACTCGGCTACCTGACCATGCGCCTCACCTACGCACAGGTGTTCACAGGGTGGGCGGCGACGTACGCAGACATTCAACGGACGGTGCAGCAGGGCTATCACCGCAGCCGCGGCACCGCCCGCACATCGACTCGAGCATCGACGTCGACCGAACCGACCGCCTGACGCAGTGCCGACTTCGGGTCCAGCCGTCGAACGCCTGGACCGTCAGCTGAAATGCACCCCAGAGAACAACCCTCCACAGCTCGACGACGAGCTATATGCTCGTCGCGACCCGCTCTCGGGCGCCTCCCTGGGGCGGTTTTCAGCCACTACGGACGTCAGCCGACCCACGACCGTTCGCGCAGCCAGTCGGTGATGATTCCGACCGCCTCCTTCAGGTGCGGGATCTGGTCGCGACCCGAGTAGTAGTGCGTCGCACCGACGATCGTGTGCAGGGTTTTGTCCGGGTGCCCCACCGCGTCGAACAACCGGTGCGTGTGGCTCGGTGTACACGCGTTGTCGGCGGAGTTGCCGATGACCAGTGTCGGAACGGCGAGATCGGCGGCGCACCGCAGACCATCCCCGTTGGCGTCGTCGAAGCTCCACTGCGACAGCCAACTTCGAAGCGTGGTGAACCGCGCGAGTCCGACCGGACCCATGTTGACGATCCGCGGATCGCCCAGGTAGCAACCGAGCTCTCGATCACTGGGGTCGACGCTGAGGTCCAGCCAGCGGGGATCGGCCATGGTCCCGTGGACGATGAACCCTCGCTCCATGAGCGGCTCACCCCGTCCGCGTAGATCGGCGAGTTGCTCCTTGACCCACGCGGTGATCCGCCGGTTCCGGTCGATCTGCGCCGCACGGTACCGGTCGAGGAACTCCGCGGAGTAGGGCGGTTGGTTCGGATTCGACGGATTGTAGAGATCGAGTTCCGGATCGCGTCTGTCCGGATCGGACTCGTCGAGGATCGACGGATCCATCCACTCGGTCAGGGTCCCGTGTCGCGAGACGTGCGCGGCGAGCAGCATCACGCCGTCCGCGGCCGGCAGGTCGAGGGCGGTCAGGTCCGGGGGTTCGCCGGCAGGCGTCGCGGTGACCGTCGCATGCTGCGCCTGCTGCTGGTAGTACAGCGACAGAGCGCCACCACCGCTCCAGCCGGCGAGGATCACCTTCTCGTAACCCAGCCGGTCGCGCGCATCCTGCACGCACGCACTGAGATCCTGCACGACCTTTTCCATGATCAAGGCACTGTCGACGCCGCGATACCGGCTGTTGCAATAGATCACATGGTGACCGGCGCGCGCGAGCGCGTTGGTCATCGGCAAGTACGCACCACCCCCGATCGGATGCATGAAGACGATGACGTTCTTCGACGGCACGCCCCTGGGCCGGAGCAGGTAGCTCTCCAGAACCACACTCTCGGTCACCCCGCCGTAGGTGTCCTGGTAGGCCGAGAGGTCTTCGAAGACAACGAGATAGGGGATGCGATCGTACTCGTGCCGAGTCGGGTCGGCCGGGGCACTCATACTCGCGACCCCCGTTCGGCCGGCGCGGCGTCGGGTAGGCCCGAGTCGAGCATCGCCGGAGCGGCGATGAGTCGCCGACGCGTGTCGATCGAGATCACCTGCCATTCCACGCGATCGAAGTCGTCGAACTTGCGGCGGGACCGTTCCCGCGCCCGCTCCGGGATTCCGTGATGCATCCCCTGCGGCGCGTGGGAGATCAGGCCGGGCGGCATGCCGACGCCGAACATGCTGCCGCCGTGGAAGAATGCGATCTCGTCGAAGTCTGTGTTGCGGTGGTACCAGGGCAGGCGTTCGGCCCCCCGGCGCGACTCTGCCGGACGCGGCAGGAAGTTCATCACGTACACCCCCGTGGCCTGCATGAACAGGTGGACCGTGGGTGGCAGGTGCACGGTCTCGGAGGTGATGACGTCGTAGTCCTCGATGTTGAACGTGAAGGGGAAATTGTCTCCGCGCCAGCCCTCGACGTCCAACGGGTGGAAGGGGTAGAAGAGCGATGTCTGCCCGTCGCGTTGCCGGAAGCGCACCTCGTATTCGTCTCGCCCGTCACCGTCGAACGCCTCCGCCTCCGGCACGACGACGAGCGACGAGTCGAAGGGGAAGAACCGGCCCAGCACCCCGGGTTCGGGAACCCGGAACTCGTCGACCGCCTCGATGATGAGTAGCAACGACGGACCGTCGGGTACCTGGCGGTAGGTGCACCCCTTCGGGATGTACACGTAATCACCAGGGCGATAAGCCAATCGGCCGAACTCGGTCTCGAAGTAACCGACGCCCTGATGGACGAACACGAGTTCGTCGCCGTCGACGGGGCGAAACCAGAACGGAGCGGTCTCGACGCGTCGGCTCAACGAGATGCGACAGTCCTCGTTGTGGAACATCAGGAGGGGTTCGCCCGCGGGATCGGCCTCGTCTGACGGAGCGAGGTCGGTGACGACCCGATCCACCCCGGTATGAGTGCCCACCGCCCGGAACTGAGTCGGGTCGTTGCGTCGGTACAGATGTGCCGTGCGGCCGGTGAATCCGTACCGTCCGAGTTCATCGTCCTTCAGGTCCTCGACATCTCGATGAACCTGCCGAGGTGTACGCCCCTTGCGGTGCTGGATGAACGATTCCACAGCGAACTCCTCCGTTGTCTGCGATTTTCTGATGCTAGATTCAGTTTCAGGAGATGACAAGGGTCACGTCTCGGTATGATCCGCGTGCGGCCACCGGACGATCCGGTGGTTCGATGAGTGATCGGTGCGTGGAAGGAGCTCACGGTGCCGCCGACGAACAAGGGACGCCAGACCGAAGCCGCTTTTCTCGACGCGGCACGTCGGACCTTCGCCGAGAAGGGCTACCTGAACACCAAGATCGCCGACATCTCGGCAGCAGCCGGCCGGTCGACGGGCTCGTTCTACAACTATTACGACAGCAAGGACCGACTACTCGAGGCGCTCCTGGACCAGTTCTCCGAAGAAGTGGTGGAGCAGTCGCTCGCGACCCGGCACACCGATCCGGAGGCGAGTGTCCGCGCCGCCGTGACGGCCTACTGGACCACATACAAGAAGTACCTGCCCGAGATCATCGGACTGTTCCAGATGTCGATGCTCGATGACGACTTTCGCGCCCGATGGCACGCCAACCGGGTGTCCGGCGTCAAACAGGTGCTGTCCGGGCTGCGCGGGGCGCAGCGCGCGGGCTATGCCGTCGGGCTACCGCTCGAACCGCTCGCCTCCGCCCTGGTCGCAACCCTGGAATCCACGTGCTGGACCTGGCTCGCGGTCCGCGACGACGTTGCCGGGCCCGTCCCCGACGATGAGACCGCGATCGAGATCCTCACCGCCATCTGGTATCGCACGGTCTTCGGGTCCGGTCCCGCGGGCTGACGGTCGCACGCTTGCCGTCCCGGGGCAATCCGGCGACGATGGTGCACATGCCCATCGAGGTCCGCCCCGCGGCGATCTTCGACGACATCGCGACGATGGTCGGTCCGAAGAAACCGACGTCGAACGTCTGCTGGTGTCTGAGCTACCGCATTCCGAGCAAACAGAATCAGGAACTGGTCCGCGAGCAGCGCGGGGAGTTCGTGAAAGAGCTGTGCGACAGCGGCATTCCTCTGGGCGTGCTCGCCTACGACGACGCGGGCGAGGTCGTCGGTTGGGCGGCCGTGTCGCCGCGCGCGGACACGAGCTTCGCGCGGAACCGGCGAATCCCCCACGTGGACGACCTCCCGGTGTGGTCGGTCTGGTGCATCCGCGTGCGTCCGGGTCATCGCAAACAGGGGATCTCGCATGCGCTCCTCGCCGGGGCCGTCGACTACGCGCGGTCGAACGGCGCACCGGCCATCGAGGGATACCCCGTGGACAACCAGGGCGCCAAGGTCGATCTGACGATGGCCTACGTCGGAACCCGCGGGCTGTTCGAGAAGGCCGGTTTTGTCAAGGCAGCCGACACGTCGTCGGTCCTCGCCGGGTTCCCGCGGGTGCTCATGAGGCTGCCGCTCGACTGAGTCGCACTCGGGCCGGCACTCAGATCAGTTCCGCCAGCCCGACGGTGGGTACGTGTATCCACCCCTCGCGGGCGGCGACGGGGCGGTCGGCGGCGGTCGGCGATGTGGTCCGGCCGAGCTGGGCGGCACGCGCGATCAACGCGGTGATCACCGCGTCGAACGCGTCGTCGTCGCGGGCCATCGTCTCGGCATGGTCCCCGAGTTCGAGCCATGGCGCCGCCGTCCCCAGGGCCTCGACGAGTTCGGCGAGAACCGGCGCGTTGGCGGCGCGTTTGTATCCACGCGAGGTCAGTCCCCATCGCTTGAGCGCACCCGCGGGATACGCCTCGACCGCCCACCCGTCGACGCGGTCGTCGACCCCCAGATCTGCCAGCAACCCGGCGCATCGGAACGCCACGTGCGCGATCTGGTCGGCCGACACACTGAGCGGCCGGCCGAGCCCCGACTCGACGATCTGGAGATCGGTGCGACGCAACGCAAGTGGACGACGCCGGGCGATGTCGTCGAGCTCGCGTCCTGTCCCCAGCTCGTTGTGGTGATGCGCGACGACGAAGCCGACGAACTCCTCGGGCCACCCGAACGGCGAGTCGATCCCGATCCGGGTCGCCCCCTCCGCGAGGCGCCGGATGACTTCGTCGTCCGCGCCCACGACGAGTTCGGTCAGAGCCGCCCCGCCGGCATGCCAATCCACGCATGCCACAGCGGTTTTCACCGGCGATGCGGACAGGTCGACGCCGACGGTTCGCATGTCCGGGATCACTGAGCCGGGTCGACTCAGAAGTTGCCCTCGAGGAACTCGGCGTAGGCGGGCAGATCGAGCTGTCCGTGACCCGAGAGCCCGATGACGACGACCTCTTCCTTGTCGCTGTCGGCGACATGCGCGGCGCAGGCCGCGATCGCGTGGGTGGATTCGGGGGCCGGGACGATGCCCTGGGCACGGGCGAACTGAACGCCCGCACTGAACGCATCATGCTGGGAGATGGCGACGCCCTGCACCAGACCGAGCTCGACCGTATGACTGAGCGCCGGCGCCATGCCGTGGTAGCGCAGACCGCCCGCATGGATCGGATCGGGCACGAAATCCATTCCGAGCGTGTGCATCTTGAGCAGCGGAGTGAGCCCGGCGACATCACCGTGGTCGTAGCGGTACTCGCCCTGCGTGATCGACGGGCACGCGGCGGGTTCGGCGGCGACGACGCGGGGGTCCGAGCGTCCGTGCAGCTTCTCCCGCAGGAACGGGAACGACAACCCGGCGAGATTCGAACCGCCTCCAGCGCAACCGAACACGACGTCGGCACCGCCCGGTTCGACCGCGTTCAGCTGCTCGACGGCCTCCTGCCCGATGACGCTCTGATGCAGCACAACGTGATTGAGCACGCTACCCAGCGCATACCGGGTGTCGGCGTTGGCGGCGGCGACCTCGACGGCCTCACTGACCGCCATGCCGAGGCTCCCGGTGGTGTCGGGATCCTTGGCGAGCATCGCGCGACCCGATTCGGTCAAGTCGGAAGGACTCGGGTGGATGGTGCCGCCGTAGGTGCGGATCAGGAAGCCGCGGTACGGCTTCGAACTGTACGATGCGCGGACCTGCCACACCTCGACATCGATGCCGAACTGCGCCCCCGCGAAAGCCAGTGCACTTCCCCACTGACCGGCGCCGGTTTCCGTGGTCAGCTTGGTGACACCGTCGAGACTGTTGTAATACGCCTGCGCGACAGCCGAATTTGTCTTGTGACTACCGACCGGGCTCACGCCCTCGTACTTCACGTAGATCCGCGCCCTGGTGTTCAGCGCCTCTTCGAAGCGGCGAGCGCGGATCAGCGGCGACGGCCGCCACATCCGGTAGATCTCGCGCACCGGATCGGGGATCTCGATGTAGGGCTCGGTGGAGACCTCCTGCGCGATGAGTCCGCTCGGGAACAACGCGGCGAGATCATCCGGACCGACCGGCTCTCTGGTGCCGGGATGCAGGTGCGGCGGGATCGGGGAGTCGAGTTCGGCCGCGAGGTTGTACCAATGCGTCGGGACGTCGACCGTGATCAGATCCGGACTTCCGGCGCCGGTGACTTTCGGCCCGCTCGCTTCGCTCCCGGCGCCGGTGACTTTCGGCCCGCTCGCTTCGCTCCCGGCGCCGGTGACTCTCGGCCCGCTCGCTTCGCTCCCGGCGCCGGTGACATTCGGCCCGCTCGCTTCCCGCTGCATCGTCATGAGTCATCACTCTAGTGGCCGGTCCGCGCACCGCGACCCGGTGTCGACGAACTCGCCTCACGCCCCGGGCAGCCGATATTCCTGCCGGGGCCGGCCGGTGGTGCCGTACTGCAACGTCATCCTGAGGCGTCCGGCGGCGACGAGGTTCGCCAGGTGCCGGCGGGCTGTCGGTGCCGCGACGCCGATCTCACGGGACACGTCGTCGGCGAACAGCGGGGCACCGGCGGCGAACAGCGCCAGGATGCGCTGCTCGGTCGGCGAACCGCTCTCGGCCCGATCGGCAGCGCGGGTGCCGAACCGCAACGCCGAGAGTGCGGCGTCCACGGCATGCTGGTCGACGTTCTCACCCGCCAACACCCGCCGATATTGTGCGTAGCCGGCCAGCCGCCGCGCGAGGTCGGCGTCGTCGAACGGTTTGATCAGGTACGCGAGCGCGCCGGCGCGCATTGCCGCGCGCACCGCCGATGCGTCGGTCTCGGCGCCGACGATGAAACAGTCGCAGTCGAGTTCGGCGACCAGGTCGATGCCCGAGCCGTCGGGCAGGTACACGTCGAGCAGCGCGAGATCGATGTCGGGGTGCTCGGCCACCGCCTGCCGTGCGGCACCGATACTCCCCGCACGCGCACGGACGGCGAACCCCCGCACGGCGTCGACGATCATCGAATGCAGTGCAGCGACGCGGAAGTCGTCGTCGACGATGAGGACGCCGAGGTCGTCGGTCATGATGGGCCTCCCGGCTCGTCGGTCTCGCTGAACTCGTCTGCGCCGCCGGATTCGTCGGCACCGCTGCCCGCCGGGTCCGTCGGCGCGAGCACGCCCGGCAGGCGGGCGACGAACACGGCGCCGCACAATTGTCCATCCCCGCAGGGGCGGCCACCCCGATCGGCGACCCACACGTCGCCCCCGATCCGACGCCCGATCTGCCGGGTGAGCGCGAGGCCCATCCCGCGGCCGCCCGGCACGTGCGCACCGGTCTTGGTCGTGGCACCCTCGGCGAAGACGTCGTCGGGATCGTCGAAGGAGATGCCCGGCCCGGAGTCCCCGACGGTGACCAGGATGGTGTCGCCGTCGGTGATCACCTCGACCTCGACCTCGCCGCTCTCGGCGTCGCCCGGTGCAGCTCCGGATGGCGCGCCGGAGCCGGCCGCGGCCTCGATCCCGTTGTCGACGAGGTTGCCGAGGACGGTGGTGACGACGACGGGCTCGGTCAGCACGCCCTCGACCCATGTCTGATCTCCCAGCCGGAGGGTGACGCGACGCTCGCGCGCCTGGGCCGCCTTCGCGTCGAGAAACGCGTGCAGGTGTGGCTCGCGCACGTTGTCGAGTCCGGCGAGGAGGGCTCCCCCTGGACCGGTCCCCGTCACCTCATCCAGGTAGGCGAGCGCCTCGTCGGCGTGCCCGTGCCGCAGCAACCCGGCGAGAACGTGCAGCCGGTTGGCCGTCTCGTGACGTTGCGCCCGCAGGGCGGTGCTCATCGACCGGATGGAGTCGACCTCGCGGCTGAGCGCTTCGACATCGGTGCGGTCGATCACCGACAAGACCATGCCGAGATCACGGCCGTCGGCGCGGACACGATGTGAGCTCACCAGGACGACCCGTTCGCCGACGCTCGCAGCGAGGGGTTCCTCGGTCGGGGTGGCCAGGACCGCGGCGACCCGCGGCGTGAGGCCCAGGTCGGCGGCAGGAGTGCCGACGGGGGCGTCGATGTCGAGCAGTCCCCGGGCCTTGTCGTTGACGACGCGGACGATGCCCTCGGCGTCGACCGCGAGCACACCGTCGGCCATCGAGTGCAGCACAGCGCCCTGTTCGCGCACGAGTTCGGCCAGCTCGTCGGGTTCCAGACCGAGCGTGAGCCGACGCCACCGTCGGGCCAGCAACGCCGAACCCACCGCGCCGATCCCGAGTGCCGCGAGGGCGAGAAGCGACGTGGCGATGATGTCGCTGCGGGTCTCCGAGCCCAGCCGTTCGGTGGAGACGCCGACGCTGATGAACCCCACGACGGCGCCGTCCGCGCCGTAGACGGGAACCTTGGCCCGGACCGACTCGCCGAGGGTGCCGCGGTCGGTGTTGACGTCGTTCGATCCGGCCAGCACCTTCGACGGGTCGGTGGAGACCGTCTTCCCCAGTTCGGCGGGCTCGGGGTGTGCAAGACGGATCCCGCGATCGTTGCCGACGACGACGAACAGGGCGCCGGTGCGGGCCCGGACCTCGGCGGCCTGACGTTGCAGCGGGCCGTCGAGCAGGTCGGCGGCGTCGACCGAAGAACCCGGATGGGCGGCCACCTCACTGCGGACCTCGGCGTCGCCGGCAACCGATTGGGCGATCGCCAGGGCACGCTGGGCGTACTCGTCCCGCACGCGGTCGTCGGCTCCGGCGATCAACACGCCGAAGCCGACGACGAGGCTGACCGCGATCACCGCCAGCTGCAGGAGCAGCACCTGCGTCCGCAAACGCATGACGTCAGCCTAGTGGTGTCTCGGCAGCAGGCGACCGACGCCGAGGCCGGGCACGCCGACGCGGCGATCCGTCGGGACGGATCGCCGCGTGCGGCTGCAGACCTTGGCGCACCGGGCGGGGCCGGTCAGAACGGGATCGCTCCGACCAGCACGCCCACCGCCAGCATCACCAGGGAGACGACCGTGGCTCGCCACAGGACCTTCTTGTGGTGGTCGGCCAGCGTGACCCCGGCCAGTGCGACGAGCAGCAGGATCGCCGGCACGAGCGGGCTCTGCATGTGCACGGTCTGGCCGGTGATCGATGCGCGGGCCATCTCGGTGGGGTCGATGCCGTAGCGGGTCGCGGTCTCCGACAGCACCGGCAGCACGCCGTAGTAGAAGGCGTCGTTGCTCATCAGGAACGTGAGCGGGATGGAGAGCACGCCGATCACGATGGCCATGTGGGGGCCCATCCAGTCGGGGATGCCGTCGGCGAGCCAGTGTGCGATGGCGTCGACCATCCCGGTGCCGTTGAAGACGCCGGTGAGCACGGCGGCGGCGAGGACCATGGCGACCACCGACACGATGCTGGAGCTGTGCCGGGTGATGGCCTCCTGCTGGTGCTTGATGTGCGGGAAGTTGATGGCCAGGGCGATGCCGGCGAAGATCATGAACAGCACCGGGATGGCGACGACGTCGGCACCGAGGATGCCCAGCAGGGCCACGGTCAGTCCGGCGTTCACCCAGAAGAGCTTGGGACGCAGGGTTTCCCGGTTGGGGTCGAGGACTCCGGAGAAGGAGTCGTCGCGGTCTTCGCCGTCATCCGATCCCGCGGACGTCGCGCTGAGATCGTGGTCCCCGGTGGGGGCGTCGTCGTAACCGGCCGAACCGGTCCCCGCCGAACCCGAACCACGGGCCCGACGGCCCTTGGGCGGCAGACCGGTTCCGCCGCCGGCGGCGACGAGCACTTCTTCCTTCGGCGCCAGGATCGACTCCCTGATCTCCAGCTTGCCGATGCGTCGGCGCTCGAGCACTCCGAGGTGGTAGGCGAAGAGCAGCACGACCACCAGGGCGGCGACCAGCGCGGGGATCATGGGGACGAAGACATCGTTGGTGTCGATGTTCAGCGCACTCGCGGCGCGAGCGGTGGGACCGCCCCACGGCAGGATGTTCATCGTGCCGTTGGTGAGTCCGGCGACTACGGTGAGGACGACCGGGCTGACACCGAGCTTCACGTACAGCGGCAGCAGGGCGGCCGTCGTGATGATGAAGGTCGTCGAACCGTCTCCGTCGAGGGACACGACACCGGCCAGCACCGCGGTGCCGACGACGAGGCGTGCCGGGTCGTCGTGCACCGCCCGGACGACCGCCCGTACCACCGGATCGAAGAGGCCGACGTCGATCATGATGCCGAAGAAGATGATCGCGAAGAACAGCATCGCCGCCGTGGGGGCGAGGTCCTTGATGCCGTCGGTGATCATGTCGCTGATACCGAGGCCGGCACCGGCGAAAAGGCCGAATGCGACGGGGACGAGGATCAGCGCCACCACGGGCGTCGCCCGCTTGGTGATGATCAGCACCATGAAGGTGGCCACCATCCCGAGGCCGAGTGCTACCAGCATTGTCTACTCGATTCTGATGCGGATGTGAGGACGACCACATCGGTGGTCACACCAGAAGTGTTGGCGTAACCGGCATCACAGTCACGCTTGGGCGCATAAGTATCGTTTTGCGCTTTTCGCGCAGGCGCCGCCCGAGTCCGCGTTTCGTGGCCGCAATGGCGAAGATTGCGCGCACTTCTGCGCCGAAATGCCTAGTCGGGGAGCATCGGTGCGTCGTCGCCGTGGTTGCGTCCGATGAGGACCGCGCGGGTGACGGAGTCGCGGCCGAATCGATCCCGCAGCAGGTCCATCGTCGCGTCGAGCTCCTCCGCGGTTGATGTCGGCCCGCTCGCTCCGTTCCCGGCGCCGGGGTGGTCCGTATCGAAGGGCAGGGTGAGCTGGATGCTGTCGTGGTCGTCGAGGTTGGTCAGCGACAACCCGACGAGGGTGCATCCCCGTTCCCGGATGATCGGCATCGCATCGGCGAGGAGGCCACGAGCCGACGCCATGAGCAGATCGGTCCGGTCGGTCGGCTCGGGCAGGGTGCGGGATCTCGTGGCGCGGGTGAAATCGTCGAAGCGCAGCCGGAGAACAACGGTGCGGCAGACGCGTTCGGCCGCCCGGAGTCGTCTGCCCAATCGTTCGACGATCGCGGTGATGGTCGCCTCGAGATCGGCCTCGGACTTCGGACGACGCCCGAGGGCGCGCTGCGAGCCGATCGAGCTGCGCCGCTTCCCGGTTTCGACGCGACGCGGATCCTGAGCGAGAGACAGGGCGAACAGGTGCCGTCCCGCCCCCGACCCGACGATGCCGCGCAATGACCGCTCCCCGAGCGCGGCCAACTGACCCACCGTCTCGACTCCCGCGTCGTGCAGCTTGGCCTCGGTCACCGGACCGACGCCCCACAGCCGACGGACGGGAAGCGGATGGAGGAACTCCAGTTCGGTACCCGGCGCGACGATCAGCAGACCGTCGGGTTTGCCGACGGCACTGGCGACCTTGGCGAGGAACTTGCTGCGCGCGCCGCCGACCGTGATGGGCAGCCCGACCTCTTCCCGGACACGACGCCGGATCGTCTCCGCGACGTCGTGCGGCGTACCGCTGATCCGACCCAGACCCCCGACGTCGAGGAACGCCTCGTCGACCGAGATCCCCTCCACCACGGGCGTGGTGTCGTGGAAGACGTCGAAGACCTCGCGGCTCGCCTCCATGTAGGCCTCGAAGCGCGGCGGCACGACGACCGCGTCGGGGCACAGCGCGCGCGCCTCGTGACCCGGCATCGGCGAGCGCACTCCGCGGGCCTTCGCCTCGTAGCTCGCGGCGAGGACGACTCCCCCACCGACGAGGACGGGACGACCGCGCAGAGTGGGATCGTCCCGCTGTTCCACCGATGCGTAGAACGAGTCGAGATCGGCGTGCAGGATCGACGAGTCCTGCCGCTCCCGCCGCTCGATACGCATAGAACACATGTTCGCATGCGAAAGGGACATGTACCAGGATGCGGCCTCCCTTGGCGGACACCGCCCAGCGAACCGAAACCCCCCGTACGGTGAGGAACGTTTCGCGCGCCCAGAACGGCAGGAGAAGCCATGGTCCGGACATCGCCACACTTGCCTCCGACGCCTTCGGACGCAGCGGCGCTCGACCGCCCGTGGCGACGTCCGGGTGCAGCCCGGTACGCGGTGACGCGTCTGCGCGGGATACTCCGGCCACCGGTCGAGGTGTTCGAACCCGACCCGGACTCGATCGTCGTCGAACGCGACGTGGAGGTCGGCACGCGCGACGGCACCGTCCTGCGGGCCAACGTCCACCGCCCGGTGGGCGACGGTCCGTTCCCGGTGATCCTCAGTGCTCACCCCTACGGCAAGGACAATGTCCCGGCCAGGAAACGGTTCGGCAGGGGTTACTCGCTGCCGTTCCAGTACCGCGCCCTGCGGCAGACCTCGCCGGTGCGGTTCTCCGCGCTGACCACCTGGGAGGCGCCCGACCCGGCGTTCTGGACCGGGCAGGGGTACGTCGTGGTGAATGCCGACCTCCGCGGATGCGGTCACTCCGACGGCGTCGGCCGCCCTTTCGCCGACCAGGAGGGCGAGGACGTCCACGACCTGATCGAGTGGGCGGGCACGCAGTCGTGGAGCACGGGCCGCGTCGCCCTGCTGGGTGTCTCGTACCTCGCGATCGCGCAATGGAAGGCGGCCGCATGCCGCCCGTCGCACCTGGTCGCGATCGTCCCGTGGGAGGGTTTCACCGACGCCTACCGAGACCTGTTGCGGCCCGGAGGTATTCGGGAGGTCGGCTTCGTCCGGATGTGGAGCAGGGGCGTGCGGTCGAATCGCTCGGCCTACGACATCGCGGTCCAGAGCGCGCAACACCCGACCCGCGACGACTACTGGCGATCTCTCGTCCCCGACCTCGCCGCGATCGAGGTGCCCGCCCTCATCTGCGGCAGCTTCTCCGACAACAACCTGCACAGCCGCGGGTCCATGCGTGGCTTCGAGAACATCGCGTCGACCCAGAAGCACCTCTACACCCATCGCGGTGGCAAATGGGCGACGTTCTACTCCTCGGAGGCGCAGCGATCTCAGATCGCCTTCCTCGCACGACATCTCCGTGACGACGTCACTGTGCCGACGCTCCCGGTTGTGAGGCTGGAGGTTCGGGAGAGCCGGGACCAGATCGTCGAGGTCCGCGACGAGACCCAGTGGCCGCCGGCCGGGACGCGATGGACGACGCTGCACCTCGGCCACGGAGGCCTCACAGCCGACGAACCCGACACCGGCTCGATCTCGTTCGATCCGGCCGAGGACGGGGTGCGGTTCGGCCTCACCCTGCCCGCCGACACCGAGGTGTGTGGCCCGGCGGCATTGCGTCTGTTCGTCTCCGTGGAGGATGCCGACGACGTCGACCTGTTCGTCGGTCTCGAGAAGTGGCGCGGCGCAGAGTATGTCCCGTTCGAGGGTTCCTACGGATTCGGACGTGACCGCGTCACCACCGGGTGGATGCGTGCCTCCATGCGCGAGCTCGACCCCGACCTGTCCACACCCCACGCGCCGGTCCCCACCTTCGAGCGTCGCCGACCCCTGCGACCGGGCGAGGTCGTGCCGGTCGACATCCCACTCGGCCCGTCCGCCACCGCGTTCCGTGCCGGCGACCAACTCAGGTTGGTCATCGCCGGCCGATGGCTGTGGCCGAGAAACCCGCTCACCGGCAATGCGCCCGCTGCGTACGAACGCGGTCCGCGCGGACGGACGACCGTGCACTGGGGACCCGACACCCGATCGCAGCTGATCATCCCCATCACCGGGGGCGTGGGAGACCCCGCCGCCACCTGATCCCACTACCGCCATGAGCTGGACTCTCCGCAACCTCCTACGGTGTGCTATTGATAATGATTGTCATTAGCATTAGCGACCGCACCACGTGCGGCATCGAAGGGGCAACCACACAGTCATGAGAGTCACCTGGGGTCGACGCGTCGTCGTCGGCATGGCATTGACAGCGGCGCTGGTCGCCGGCTGCAGTTCGACATCTGAATCCGCCGAGACACCGTCCGCTCAGGCGCAGGACATCAACGCCCAAGAGGTCGGATCACTGCGCGACGGCGGTGAACTCCGGATCCCGGTGGACGCACTGCCGACCAACTACAACCCGTTGCAGGTCAACGGCGCGCGGGTGGTGACCTGGCAGCTGTCCGAAGCAATTCTGCCCAGTGCATTCCGTGACGGAGCAGACGGCAAACACGTTCTGGCGGAGGACTTCTTCTCCGACGTCGAGCTGACGTCGGAGTCGCCGCAGGTGGTCACCTACACCATCGCCGACGGCGCGGCCTGGTCCAACGGGCGGCCTCTGGACTGGGAAGACCTCCGTTCCCAGGTGGATGCACTCAGCGGTGCGAACGCGGCGTTCGAGGGCTACAGTTCCGTGGGCTACTCCGCCGTGGAATCGGTGACCCGCGGCGACACCGACCAGCAGGCGGTGGTCACGTTCGCCGAGCCGTTCGCCGAATGGCAGGGCCTGTTCAACCTGATCGTGCCCAAGGAGGTGACCGGCGATCCCGAGACCTTCAACACCGGCTGGCTGAACGCGCCGACCATCACGTCCGGTCCCTTCGTCGTCGACCGGGTCGACCCGGTGGGCAAGAGCGTGGTGGTCAAGCGCAACCCGGACTGGTGGGCGACCACGCCGCCGCTTGACCAGATCACCTTCCGTGCACTGGATCCCGCGGCTCGAGCCGACGCGCTGGCCAACGGCGAGATCGACCTGTACCCGATCGGTGGTGACATCGACCTGTTCACCAGGGCGATGTCGATCAACGGCGTGGAGATCCGGCAGGCATCCGAGCGACGCGCCGGCCAGCTCACGTTCAACGGCGCCGACGGTGCGATCCTCGCCGACGAGCAGGTCCGCGTCGCCGTCGCACAAGCCATCGATCCGGCCGCGATCACCAGCGTTCTGCTCGGCGAGATCGTCCCCGGCGCAAAGCCCGTCGGCAACCACATCCTGCCGCCGACCGACACCGGCTACGTCGACAACTCGTCAACCCTGCCCTTCGATCCGGAGGCTGCCGGGCAGGCTCTCGACGCGGCCGGATGGGTTCGGGAAGGTGACGTCCGGGTCAAGGGCGGCACCCCGCTGACGTTGCGGTTGCTCGCCCAGAACACCCCGGTCGGCAACACGGTGTCCGGTGTCGTCCGCGATCAGCTCGCAGCGGTCGGCGTGACGGCAGACGTTGTCTCGGTGTCGCCGGATCAGTTCTACGACGCCAATCTCCTGCCCGGGAACTTCGACATCGCCGCGTTCGAGTGGACCAAGTCCGCGTCCCCGTTCGCCCACGATCGTCCGGTGTTCCAGAAGGTGGAGGGCGACGATTTCGGCAGCAACTACGGGCGGATCCACATCCCGGAGATCGACGCGCTGTACGACCAGGGGCTTGCCGAGCTCGACGCCGACAAGCGCAACGAGATCGCGAACCAGATCGACGTGCTCGCCTGGAAACACGCTCACCACCTGCCCACCTACGCCGAGTCCGGTGCGTATGCGGTGCGTGCGGACCTGGCGAACTACGGTGCACGTGGTCTCGGCGCGTACGGCTTCGAGAAGGCGGGCTGGCAGCAGTGATCCTGCGCCGGGTGATCGGGGCGACGTGCCTGTGTCTGGCGGCGACCTTCGTCGCCTATGCACTGGCGTCGTGGAGCTTCGATCCCCTGGCGGACCTCGAGACCCGACAGCCGCGCCCACCGCAGGCGGTGATCGACGCGCAGGCCCATCGGCTGGGTCTGCACCTGCCGATCCACGAACGCTTCCTGCACTGGCTGTCGGGTCTCCCCACCGGCGACCTCGGCGTGACCGTGGCCAATCAGCCCGTGTCCGAGGAGTTGTGGCGTCGCGCGGGCACGAGCTTGCGCCTGTACCTGATCGGCGCCGCGGTCGCGGTGACGGTCGGGGTCGTTCTCGGGGTCCGCGGGGCGATGTCGCGGCGTCGCGGCGCCGACCAGTTCTCACTGCTGTGGACGCTGGCTCTGATCGCGATCCCGACCTTCGTCCTGGGCACTCTGCTCAAGATGCTCTGGCTTCCGGTCAATACGATGGCCGGTCAGCAGATCCTCTACTTCTCCGGCGAGCAGACCGTCGGCGCCGACTTGTCCGGTGGCGCTGCCCTGCTCGACCGAGTGCAGCACCTCGTGTTGCCCACCATCTGTATCGCCCTCCCCCAGTTGGCGTTCTTCGCGCGGTATCAACGGGCGGCCGCGGTCGACGTACTCGGCAGCGAGTACATCCGCACCGCCCGCGCCAAGGGCTTGTCCGACCGACAGGCCTTCTGGCGACACGGGTTACGGTCAGCCCTGGTCCCGGTGATCTCATTGTTCGCCTTCAGTTTCGGCATCCACCTCGCCGGCGGCGTCTTCACCGAGCGGGTCTTCGGCTGGCACGGTCTCGGTGACTGGGTGCTCACCGCGATCCATGACCATGACGCCACCGTCGTCGCGTCGGTGACCCTGTTCTTCGCGGTACTCGTCGTTCTCGCCGGGCTCACCTCGGATGTGGTCGTCTCCCGCCTCGACCCCCGCGTCCGGATTCGAGGTGTGCGATGACCCTGCTCACCGCCGACGAAGTGGTGCCAGGCGGATTCGCCCCTCGACGCGGAACCATGATGGCCGCCACCGGCGCCGTGTTGTTGTTGCTGTTGCTGATCGCAGCTGTGCTCGGACCCGTCCTCGCGGGTTCCGACCATCTGACCCAGCGTCACGACGCCATCTTGAACCCCCCGGGAGGCGAGCACTGGTTCGGTACCGGACGGCTGGGCGAAGACGTTGCGGCACAGACCTTCCACGGCATGCGAAAGTCTTTGCTGATCGGCGTCGCCGTAGCGCTGATCTCCACGGCGCTCGCGGCGCTCGTCGGATCGTTCGCGGGATTGCTCGGCGGTCGCGCGGACGGGATGACCATGTGGACGGTCGATGTCCTGCTCGTGCTACCACCCATTGTCGTCGTCGCCGTGCTGTCCCCGATGTTCGCCGGCGGTTCCTGGTTGTTGCTGGTCGTGGCCATCGCCGCGTTCCAGTGGATGCTCCCGGCGCGGATGATCCGCTCCCGCACTCTGGTCCTGCGCGAGAGTGGCTTCGTCCGCGCCGCCACCGCCATGGGCGCCTCGCGGGTTCGCATCATCTGCCGTCACCTGGTACCGAACATGCTGCCCCTTCTGGTCATCGACGTCACGCTGACCGTCGGCACGGCCGTCATCGCCGAAGCGGGGCTGAGCTATTTCGGATTCGGCGTCCAACCGCCGGATGTGTCGCTGGGCACGCTCCTCTCGATCGGTAGCACCTCCGCGGTCACCTTTCCGTGGGTATTCGTCTTCCCCGCAACTGCTTTGGTCATCACGGTGATGGCGGTCGGACTGCTCGGCGAGGGAATTCGTCTGCGACTGGAGGGACCGAGTGGTGAACGCTGAGCATCCGGTGATCGTCGAGGCCCGCGACCTCGCCGTGGCCATCGGTGGCCATCGCGTGGTCCGGCAGGCGTCGTTCGATCTACACGCCGGGCGGACGATGGGCATCGTCGGCGGTTCTGGCTCCGGCAAGACCATCACCGCATCCGTCCTCCTGGGGCTCACCCCACCGCGGGCCGCTGTCACCGGTTCGGTTCGGCTCGACGGTCGCGAACTGCTCGGGCTCGACGAGCGTGCGTGGTGCGACATCAGGGGCCGACGGATCGGGTGGGTGGGACAGGACCCGCTCGCCTCGCTCACGCCCACGATGACGGTCGTCGATCAGATCGCGGAGGCGCTCACGATCCATCGCCGTATGGGCCGCCGTGCCGCACGCGAGGAGGGCGTGAGATTGATGGAGACTGTGGGGATTCCGGACGCAGCACGTCGCGCCGGCGCATATCCGCACGAGTTCTCCGGGGGGATGCGGCAGCGGGTGGCGATCGCGATCGCCATTGCCAACGAGCCCGACGTTCTGATCGCCGACGAGCCGACCAGTGCACTCGACGCGGGCGTCGGCGCACGGATCCTTGATCTCTTCGACGAGCTCGTGCAGCGACGCCGCCTCGCGATGCTCGTCATCTCCCACGACGCCGCGGTGATCGACCGGCTGTGTCACAACACTCTCGAGATGGATAGCGGGGTCCTCGGAAAGCGCTCCCGTCCACGACCGACGGAGCGCACCGGCCGTAGGTCTCCTGCGCGGTCACACCCGGATACCCCGGCGGTCCTGTCCATCCGCGGACTCACCGTGCGTTACCCCGGACGCCGCGGTGTCCGCGGCACACGCGCGTCCACCACCGGTTGCGAGAACATCGACCTCGACGTCCGCGCCGGCGAGGCCGTTGCGCTGGTGGGGGAGTCGGGAAGCGGAAAGACGACGGTACTCGAGCAAGTGCTCGCGTTGCGCACTCCGCGCGAGGGAGTCATCGACGTGCTCGGCACCTCGGTCGGATCGCTGGATCGACGCGACCGGCACACCCTCCGCCGCCGGTTGGGAGCCGTCTTCCAAGACCCCAGCGACTCACTCGATCCGCGGATGACAGTCGCGCAGCTCATCGCCGAGCCGATGCAGATCCATCGGGTTTCGAACGGGCCCGGGCGGATCGACGAACTGCTGGTCCGGGTCGGGCTCACCGCGGACCTGCGCACGCGGCGCCCGACGGAACTGTCCGGCGGACAGCAACAGCGCGTTGCGATCGCGCGTGCACTCGCCCTCGACCCGGTGCTGCTGTTGCTCGACGAGCCGGTGTCGGCGCTGGACGCGCCGTTGCGCGAGGACATCATGTCGCTGCTGGACGATCTGCGCACAGATCTCGGACTGGCCTACCTCATGGTGTCCCACGACCTCGGCCTGGTGCATCGATACGCGGATCGCATCGTCGAACTGCATGACGGACGCATCGTGAAAGTTTCTGCCCCACAACCGCCTCGGTACACACTGCCCACCACTCCCGAACTGGAGACCACCTCATGACCGCCTCGCCCCCACTGCCTCTCACCCCAGCACTCTCGGCCGAGTCCGCATCGCTGCTCGGCGAAACCGCGATGCTGCACCAGCTGGTCGACGCCCTGGGTTCGCCCCTCAACGTGGTTCTGCCACAGCGTGTCCAGCACAACGTGGCCGCATTTCGGCAAGTGATGGACTCCCATCGGATCAGCGGGCACATCTACTACGCCCACAAGGCCAACCGATCCAGCGCCCTGGTCCGCGAGCTCGCCGCCACCGACGCACGCATCGACGTCGCATCCCCCGCCGAACTCCAACACGTACTCGGAGCCGGGTTCAGCCCCGATCGGGTCATGGCGACCGGCCCCAAGACCCCCGAGTTCGTATGGTTGTGTGCCCGCAGCGGCGTCACGGTCAATGTCGACGGAGTCGACGAGCTGGCCCTCCTGGGTCGCATCGTCGCGGGCGCCCGTCTTCCACAGGTACAGGTCTTGGTGCGGTTCTCCGAGTTCCGCGCCGCCGGCACCACCCTCCTCAGCAAGCCGTCACGTTTCGGTTGTGCCGCGGACGATCTGGACGACGTGATTGTTCTGCTGGACAAGTTCCGCGACGAGGTGCGGCTGCGTGGGGTCGCCTTCCACCTCGACACCGTCGGCATGCCGGAGAAGACAAGAGCCATCGAGGGAAGCCTGCATCTGCTCGACGAGTTCATCCGTCGCGGACACGCACCGACGGTTCTCGACATCGGCGGTGGCTACGGGGTCAACTACCTGTCGTCGGCCGCGGAGTGGGACGACTTCACCACCGCACTCGGTTCCGCGCTGCTCGGCAAACACGATCAGATCACCTGGCAAGGCGGCGGATACGGACTTCGCAACGACGGTGGTCGTCTCCGGGGCACCCTGGGTCTGTATCCGGCCCATCGTCCGATTGCCGGTCCCGCGTATCTGGACGGGTTGCTGACCGCGGCGGCACCGACGATGCAGCGCCCTCTCGGCACGATCATCCTCGAGAACATGTACGACCTGTACATCGAGCCGGGCCGGGCGCTGCTGGACCAGTGCGGATTCGCGATGGCCCGGGTACTCGAGGTCCGCAGCTCACCTTTCGGCGAGACGCTGATCCGGATGGACATGAACGCCCGCGACGTCAGTCTCGAAGAGCATGGGGTACAGCTCGATCCGGTCCTGGTGCCGCGGAACTCGGCACCTCGCGACGCCGGCAGCGGTTACCTCATAGGCAACCTGTGCCTGGAATCCGATCTGATCAGCCGACGGAAGATCTCCTTCCCGGCGATGCCCGCCGCGGGTGATCTGCTCGCCTTCCCCAACACCGCCGGTTACTTCATGGACTTCAGCGCCGACCACGCGCTCGGCCAGCCCGTCGCCACCAAGGTCGCGATGTATCGCGCGGCCGGCGAATGGAACTGGAAGCTCGACGACCAGTACTGGCCGCTGTCGCCACAGTGGCTGGACCCCCACTTCCCAGACCTCATGAGCACAGACCAGATGACCACCCAGGAGCCCTGAGATGATCTACGAGAACATGACCGACGTCATCGGCAACACTCCGCTGGTCAGGATGGACCCAGCGGTGACCGGCCTACGCAACATCGACTTGTACGCCAAGCTGGAGATGCTGAATCCGTTCGGATCGGTGAAAGACCGTGCCGCGTGGTCGATGGCACAGCCAGGACTCGACGACGCTGCGGCGGGCGAGCGCACGATGATCGAGCTCTCCAGCGGCAACACCGCCAAGGCACTCGCGGTGATCGCGGGCATGCACGGCGTGCGGTTCCGGTCGGTCACCAACCGCATGAAGGTGCCGGAGATCAAAGATCTGCTGCTGCTCCTGGGTGCCGACATCGAGGAGCTGCCCGGACAGGCAGAATGCCTGGACATCACCGACACCGACGACCCGCTCGCGCGTATCCACCGAGCCGTGTCCGAACCCGGCAGCGAGTACTTCCACACCGACCAGTACTTCAACGGCCGCAACGTCCAGGCCCACATCGACGGCACCGGTCCGGAGATCGTCGCCGATCTGGGCGGAGCCCCCGACCACTTCATCGCGTGCGTCGGCACGGCCGGGTCCTCGACCGGGGTCGCCGCGGCGCTGCGCATCGTCGACGACGGAGTGCACGTGCTGGGCCTCGTTGCGGCGAAGTCCGACTTCATTCCCGGTATCCGGAACATCGACGAGGTCCACGAGGTCGGGTTGTTCGACCCGGAGACCTACGACGCGATCGAGGCGGTCAGCGCTGACGAGGCCATCGACGGCATGCTCGATCTCGTCCGCCGATGCGGGATGCTGGCCGGACCGACCGGCGGCGCAGCATATTTCGGCGCCGTGCGGCATCTCGCGAAGATCGACGGTCAGCTCGACGGGTCGGGCCGTCGTGAAAGTGCTGTGTTCATCGTCTGCGACCGCGTCGAAAGCTACATGAGTTATGTCCGCACGCGGCGACCCGAACTGCTGAAACAGCCGCCGCGCACCCACGACGTCCGCAACCTCGCGGATCAGGATCTCGCCGCAGCCGCTGTCGTCGACGCCGCGCGGGCCCGGTCGTGGATGGCGCAGGAGCGGCCCACGGTGATCGACCTGCGCGGAGGTTTCGCCTTCGCGGCCGCCCACATCGAGGGCTCGATCAACATCGTCGACGAGGTCTTCGCCGAACTGCTGCACAGCGGTCTGCCGGTGGGCGCCGACCAGCCGGTACTGCTGGTGTGCCCGGTGGGCGAGAAATCGTTGCGCTACAGCGCTCTCATGCGGCGGATGGGGCACCACGACGTCCGCAGCCTGTCGGGCGGCGTCATCGCGTGGCGCGACGCGGGCGCACCGCTGGTTCGCGGCGCGGGGGCCGACCGATGACCACACCGGATCTGCTCTCCTCGCGGCTGGCCGACCCGGCCGAGGTCATCGAGCGGCTGGGACCGTGGAACCGTGAGGTCCGAGCCCAGTTCCCCATCCTGACGGGCCACCCCGACCGGGCGTACCTGGACAGTTCGGCCACCGCGCAGAAGCCGCAGGCGGTCATCGATGCGGTGAACCGATACCTGTGCACCATCAACGCCAACGCCGGCCGGGGTACATACACGTGGGCCAACGCCACCACCGACATCGTGGAAGCGGCCCGCGGCCGCGTTGCCCGGTTCCTCGGCGACACCGGATCAGACGGTTCCGGAGTGACGTTCACGAGCGGCACCAGCGGTGGACTTCGCCGAATCGCGCTGGACTGGTTGACCACTCACCTGCGCGATGGCGACCACATCATCGCCCCCTTCGCCGATCATCAGGCCAACCTGCTGCCGTGGACGGAAGCTATTGAGTCACTGGCATCCCGGGGCATTCGCGTTGCCATCGATGCCCTACCCTACGAATCCACCGGCACAGGCGATTACGACATCGAGGCGCTCCGCAGGCTCCTGACCCCACGGACGACCTTCGTCGCCGCGACCCACGTCCATCACGTCTATGGCAACGACATGAACGTCCACCGTCTCCGCGATGCCGTCGGACCGGACGTGGTGATCTGCCTCGACGCCGCCCAGAGTGTGGGACACCTCCCCATCGACGTCGGTGCGCTCGATGTCGACTTCGTCGTCTTCTCGGGTCACAAGGCAATGGCTCTCCCCGGTATCGGGGCGATCTGGGCGCGCAATCGACGGGGACACGTGTTTGCGCCGAACGGCTGGTCGGGTACCCCCAACACCAGCGGGATCGTCAGTCTCTGCGCCGCCCTCGACTGGCTCGACGCTGCCGGCGTGGACCGGATACACGAGTGGACTCTCGCACTCGGTGCCCTGCTCACCGACGCGTTGTCGTCGATGGATGCTTACGAAGTCCTCGGGTGCCAGTCCAGCCTGCGTCTCGATTCGCCTGTGCAACGACGTGTCGGCATCGTCACCTTCCGCCACCGCGACATCTCCTCGAACGACCTCGGGTTCATCCTCGACAGTCGGGGTCTGATGGTGCGCGCCGACGGTCACTGTCAGGGCCGTGACGGCGAGAAGACCGCCTCGGTGCGGGCCAGCGTGCACGCCTACACCTCCGCCGACGAGGTTCGCCGGTTGATCGAGGTCCTAGGAGAACTGGAGAACGCGCGATGAGTTCAGTGGTGGTGATGGTCGACCTCTACGCGCCGACGCTGCGGCTGGCCCGCGGCTTCCTCGACGCCGGGCACGAAGTGATCCGGGTGCAGAGCACGCCACAGGTGCCTCCGGCCTACGGCGGCTTCGACGAACCCGGCTTCGCACCCCCGATCATTCACGAGGGCGACATGTTCGACGGCCCCGGGTTCGAGCGGACGGTGGCCGCGGTGGCCGAGCATCGGCCGGTCGCGGTGATCACCGGAGGTGAGACGGGTGTCGAACTCGCCGACGCCCTGGCCGAGCGGCTCGGGTTGCCCGGGAACGGCACGGCGTTGAGCTCCGTACGCCGCGACAAGTTCGGCATGATCGATCGGCTGTCGGCATGCGGCCTGCACACCGCCGATCAGATCTGCGTTCCTGACGCGGCGGCCGCCGCGGAATGGCATCGTGCCCGCGGCGGTCGCGTGGTGGTCAAACCGACGCGTAGCGCGGCCAACGACGGGGTGCACTTCTGCGATACGCCAGAGCAGACCCTCGATGCCATGGACCGGGTTGCGGCGTCGGACAACATCTTCGGAATCCGGAACGAAGGTGTTGTGGTGCAGGAGTTCCTGGTGGGTGGCGAGTACGTGGTCAACACGGTGAGCTGCGCGGGCCGTCACCGCGTCACCGACATGTGGAAGTACACCAAGATCTCGGCCAACGGCGTCACCGACCGAGTTGCCGCCGCGACCTCGATCGCGGTCGACGATCCGATCGGAGAGCTGCTCGCCGACTATGGCACTTCGGTACTGGATGCGCTCGGCATCAGCTACGGCCCCGCCCACCTCGAAGTGATGATGACGGCCGACGGTCCCGCGCTGGTGGAGATCGGGGCTCGCCTATGCGGTGCCGACACCGCGTACTTCGCTCACCTAGCGGTCGGTGAGTCGCAGATCGAGTGGACGGTCAGAGCATTTCTGGAGCCGGAGGAGTTCCGCGAAAACCACCTTCGGCCGCGTCGACAACATGCTCACACCGCGATGGCCTTTCTCACCTCGCCGGTCGCCGGAACATTGCGAGGCTATCCGAAACTCGATGAGGTGCAGCGGTTGCCGAGCTATCACAACCATCAGGCCATCATCCAGCCGGGACAATCGATCCCGGTGACGATCTCCGACGTCACCGAGCCGATGATGATCGGCCTCAGTCATCCCGTCCGCGACATCCTCGACCGCGATCTCGCGACCGTGATGTACCTCGACGGCGACGGCTTCTACGACGTGGAACATGTCGAAGGCGGCGCGACGACGGGGGCCGCGTCGTGAGTCGGCACGTCGTCGTCCTGCATCGTTGGGCGACGCCCTATGCTCTGTACGAGAACTACATCGACCACACCGTCGACCGGGTCAGCTACATCACCACGCCCACCGGAGCAGCGGGCGTTCCGTCCGGGGCTGCGGCGATGAGGATCGTCGCAGCCACCGACGATCCGGACGAGGCCGAGGCGGCCCTGCGCAGCCTCGAGATCGCGCACGGTGGCGCCGACGCGGTCATCGCACTGAAAGAAGACGATCTCCTGGTGGCCGCCGGGTTGCGCGCACGTCGAGGTCTACCCGGATGGTCGGCCGACGACCTACGCGTGTTCCGCGACAAGATGGCGATGGCCAAGGCGGTCGCGACCACCGGAGAGCGGTTGCCGGCCTTCGCTGCTGTCGAAAGCTGGCGGGACATCGAGGAATTCGGACGTTCTCACGGCTGGCCGGTCGTGCTCAAGCCGCGGTTCGGCAGTTCCAGCGCCGGGGTGATCGTGGTGCGCGAGGACGAGCCGGCAGGCCTCGACCTCGGCACCCGCGTCGCCGAGCTGGGTCCGCACTTCGTCCAGACTCTTGCCACCGGCACGCTTCTCCACGTCGACGGCGTCCACGCCGAGGGCTCGCTCCCGGTATGGCGCGTACATCGATACCTGAACACTCCGTTGGGCTTTCGCTCCGGCGGCTGGGTCGGCTCGGTGGAGGTCGACGACCCTGCAACGCTGCGACTCGTGCACGATCATGCTCTGAAGATCGTGACCCGCCTGGCCCGGGGGCGCTCGACGGTGTTCCATCTCGAGACCTTCCTGTCCACCGGCGAATCCGGACCACGGTGCACATTCCTGGAAGTCGGCGCACGGGTCGGTGGGGCCGAGATCCCGTTCCTGTGGCGCGACATCCACGGTCATGACCTGATGGAGACCGCCTTCCGGCTGGCGCTCGGTGAGCGCGTGACACCGGACCCCGTGGATGAGGTGCATGCACCTCGTGAGCTCGGCGGGCTGCTGCTGGTCGCCGCGCCGACGCAGCGTCCGTGCGAGATCACCGCCGCCACGGCGGCACTCGGCACGGACTGGGCACCGCCGGAACTCTACGGCGAGAACGTGGTGAGCGTCGGCGACATCATCAGCGACGCCGATGCGTACTACGAGCACGTGGGTGGCCGCTTCCGGTTCCGGGGGCACGACGCCGCTGCCATCGCGTCGGCCATCGACCAGGTCGCCGTGCGCATGCGTCTGACCGGCCGTCCGGTCGCACCGTCGCAGCCCGAAGGTGTACTCACGTGAGGCGGTACCTGGAGCTGTGGCGGATCCCCGGTGCGCCGATGCTCCTGATCGGCGGCACGCTCGCTCGCCTCGGGCACGGGGTGACCATCGTCGCGTGGCTGCTGCTCGTGCGTGCGGTCAGCGGCAACTATGCCGAAGCCGGATTCGTGGCCGGCGCACTCTCTCTCGCCACGGCCGTCGCCGCACCGGTCGCCGGTCGGCTCGTCGATCGCTTCACCGTGTCTCGCGTACTCCCGGTCATCGCCTTGGCGTACTCGGTATCTCAGCTCGCGTTGCTCTGGGTGGTGCTGTCCGATCAGCGACTCTGGGTGACCATGACCGTTGCGGTGATCGCCGGAGCACTGTTCCCGCCACTCTCACCGGCCATCCGCGCGGGATGGACACACCTCACCCGTCCAGGCGGCGGGCACGAATCCGGTCGTACCACCGCGATGGCCGCGGAGTCGACCGTGTTCGAGCTGGTCTTCGTGATGGGGCCGCTCCTGCTGTCGGGCTTCATCCTGGCGACAGACGTCGTCGGTGCCGAGGATCCGTCGACAACCGGGACGGCGTCGGCGATCGGGGTGGCAGCGCTGACCACCGCGGTGGGGACGGTGATGGTTGCCCGCGGTGCCGCGTTGCGGTCGGTGTCCGGCACCGCCGGCGGCGCTCGGACTGTCGGTCTGGGTCCGCTCCGCGTGACCGGGTTTCCGACGATGCTCGCCATCACTGCGGCCGTTGCTTTCGGATTCGGCGCCTCACCGGTGGCGATTGCGGCATTCGCCGAGTTGCGCAGCGACGGTCAGGGCTCGGCGACCACCGGCCTGCTCATCGCGATCTGGAGTCTCGGCAGCGCCGCCGGCGGCCTGACCTACGGAGCGCTGCCGTGGCCGAACACCCCGATCGCCGGGCTGGCGCGTCGATCCACGGTGGTGCTCGGCGCGCTCGCTCTCGGCTACGCACTGTGGAACCTCACCGACTCGATACCTGCGTTCGCCGTGATCCTCGTGCTGACCGGCGCGGTCATCGCACCGGCCACCGCGATCCTCGCCGAACTCGTGGCGGCAGCGGTTCCGGCCGGGATGCTCACCGAGGCCTACACGTGGTTCACCTGCGTCAACATGAGCGTGGCTGCACTGGGCGCTGCCATCGCGGGACAGATGGTCGAGACTTCCGGGGGTGTGTCCCTGGCCTTCTGGATCTGCGCGGGCGCAGCGACCGTGGCGGGTCTGGGCGCCATCGCACTGGTGGTCTCGGCCGAACGCTCGCAACCTGCGGCGGTGGACACGGAAGTCGTGTCGTGAACCACGATCTCGCACTCGAATGGTTCGATCGCTGGGAACGTCAGCAGGAGCACTACGCCGTCGCGCGGACCGACAGGTTCGAGGTGGTCTGCGACGTTCTCGCCGCGGCACCCGCCCCACCGGCGGTGGTGATCGATGTGGGTTGTGGCCCTGGGTCACTCGCGGCCGTCGTGTCGCACGCGTTCCCCGGCACCACCGTGATCGGCATCGACATCGACCCGTTCCTCCTCGCGCTGGGAGCTGCGGTCCATCCGGACATCGACTTCCGGCAAGCAGATCTCGGCACCCCGGGCTGGGCGGATGATCTGCGCGACCTAGGCGTCGGAGCGGTCGTCACGAGCACCGCCCTGCACTATCCATCGGTACCCGTCGTGGCCGCGATCTACCGCGAGTGCGCGCTTCTCCTACGCCCGGGAGGCGTGGTCGTCAATGCGGATCACCTCTTCGCAGACTCCCCTGGCCTCCAGGAGATCGCGACGGAGGTCGGCGAGCGTGCGGCGGATCGTCGAGATGTCCGGGGACAGGAGACGTGGCACCAGTGGTGGGGCGCCGTCGCGGACGAACCGGAGTTCGCCGATCTGCTGTCGCACCGCGCGCGAGACGTCCCGGTGCACGGAGGTGACAACGAGCTGACCGCCGACCAGCACCGCGAGATCATGCTCGCCTCCGGGTTCGCCGAAGCGGGAACCGTCTGGCAGATGGGGATCAGCTCGGTGCTGGTCGGGATCGCCCCGTCTACCGAGTGAGGCGTCGGACACTTTATCGAAAACCGTTGTCAACAGGTCTACGCTGGTCACATGCCCGGACCAAGCCTCGTCGACACCTTCAACTCGACCAGTCCCGACTTCGATTTCGTGACGCCCTTCGTGTGGGGACCGGCAGGTGAGTCCCTGGTGGCACGAGGACGCGTCGCACTCGGCGACCGCGTTCTCGACGTCTGCTCCGGTACAGGTGCGAGTGCGTTGGCCGCGGCCCGCGTCGTCGGTCCCGACGGACATGTCACCGCCGTCGACTTCGCGGCCGACCTGATCGACCGCGCAAAGACGAGCGCGTACGCGGCGGGCTTGCGCAACATCGACTTCCGCGTCGATGACGTGACTGCCCTACCTGGCCGAGATGACGGCGGGTACGACGTCCTCACATGCGGTTTCGGCGTGTTCTTCCTTCCCGGCATGGACGACTCTGTAAGCAATCTGCTCACCCTCGTGCGTCCTGGTGGCCGGATCGCGATCGGGGTCTGGCACGACGACGCACTGTACGACTTCACCGGCGCATACTTCACCGAGGTCGCACGGGTGAAGAAGACCCCACCGCCGCCCGGCCCGCGCGCGCCCTCCGACGGCCCACCTCACCCGATCACTCGGATCGACACCGAGGAGAAGATCGTCGACTGGCTCGAATCGGTCGGTGCCACTGATGTTTCGGCATCAGTCCTGGATCTCCGCGTGCCCCGGACCGACGAGTTCTCCTGGTCGATGGTCCTCGGCAGTGGACTACGGGGAGCCCTCGCGGGACTCGACACCGACGCCGTCGACGACGTGCGCACCGGATTCCTCCGTCGGCTCGCCGAGGAGGGCATCGTCGAAGTCGACTGCGACACGCTGATCGCCGTCGGACAGCGTCCGGCTGCCTGACGGCGATCGCAGTCGTCAGCCCGCCATGGCCGAGAGATCCATGTAGGAGACCTCCCAGGCGTGACCGTCGAGATCGCGGAAGCTCCGCCCGTACATCCAACCGTGGTCCTGAGTCTCCTGCCAGGCGCTTCCACCGCTCGCGAGCGCCTTGTCCACGAGGGTGTCGACGGCCTCACGCGACTCGGCCGAGATCGCGAGCAGGACCTCGCGGTCCTTCGTGGTGTCGCTGATCCCGCCGGTGATGAAGCCCTGGAACTTCTCTGGAGTCATGATCATCACGAACGACGAGTCATTGACCACCAGGCACAGAGTGGTGTCGTCGCAGAAGTCGTCGTTGAACTCGAAACCCAGGCCGCTGAAGAACTCCCGGGTAGCGGGGATATCGGTGGCGGTCGTGTTGACGAAGAGCATGCGAGACATCGGGTTTCCCTTTCCGTGGCGCCCCCGTGATGGGGCGGTCAACACTGTAGACACGCCTCGGGCCGAAAACTCATCGGAGTGCTTCCGGTGTTCGGTGATCAATTCACAAATGACAACGGTTATCGTTACGGGATGAGTTGTGGCTTGCTGCGATCAATCGCGACCTGGTCCCGGGCTGTTCCCCCTGGTCGGACGACCGAGTGAAGGGCCTGCGCTGAGACATGTCCGACTCCGAAACGACGAGGCCGCCGGTCGACGACGCCTCCCACGACACTCCCGTCGCCGACCGCACCATCATCGTCACACTCTGGCCGGCGGTGGTTGCGGCGATCCTCGGTCTCGTTCCCTTCACGGTGTTCTCGACCTTTCTGGTCCCCATCGCCGAGTCGGTGGCGGCGGGAACCGCGGCAGTGGGAACCCTTCGGGGGCTGGGCGGCGTCGCGGCAGTGCTCACCGCCGCGGCATTCGCACCGCTGATAGGACGATGGAACCCCCGAGTCGTCGCGTCGGCGGCCCTGACCTCGTTGGCCCTCGCCGCAGCGATCGGAACCATCCCGGCCCTACCCGCGCTTGTTGTGTTCTGCATCGGAATTGGCTCTGCCACAGCAGTATTGCTTCCCGCACTGCTGACGATCGCAGCCGGTACCTACGCCGATCCCCGTGACGGTGGGCGTGCCGCGACGATCGTGACCTCCGGGCAGACACTGGCGGCCGTCATGGCGGCACCGGTGATCGGGGCCCTCGCGATCTGGGCGGGCTGGCGAGGAGTGCTGTGGCTGACGGCGGTCCTCGCCCTCCTGGCCGCGGCGTCGATGATGCGACGGGCGCGCGTCGACACGCGGACGACTCCGCGCGGCGAGACGTACCTCGGCGCCTTCCGACGCCTTCGTCGCCGCGCGGACCTCCTCGGGCTCGTCGGGATCGGCGCGCTGAGGACCGCATCGTTCATGGGCTACCTGTCGTTTCTCGCCGTACAGTACGACAGCCGATTCGATTTCTCCGCCACCGCGTTCACTGCCGTCTGGACGTTGAGCGGAATCAGCTTCTTCGCCGGTAACTTCCTCGCCGGCCGGTGGATTCGACGATCGGATGCCGGGACCGGCACCACGCGACTCGTGCTGTGGATCTGCCTGGCCGGGGTCGGCCTCGGCGTCGTGGTTGTCTTTCTCACCACGAATCTCGCTGTTGCATTGGTCATGACCGTGGTCATGGGCGCAGGACACGCCGTGATCGCTGCACAACTCACGACCTCGATCGCCGCGCAGGGAGGCGACCTGACCGCGACGACCTACTCACTCCATGGTGCCGGGATGAGTCTCGGGGTCTTCGTGGGCGCGTCGGCCGGCGGGCTGGGCCTCGCCGTCGCGGGCGATCTCGGGTTGGCGCTCACACTCGCCGCACCCGTGATGATCGCCGCCGTACTCGTCCCGGTCGCGATCCGCGAACCGGCGCGATCTATAGCGTGAATGCGGGCATGGCGCGCACCATCGATACGAAGTCTCTTGGAATTCAGGGGAAGCGGATCAGGCCCGGCACATCCTCCGGGGCGGTCCATCCGTCCCGGGCGAAGTCGGCCCAGATCTGGCGCAGCCGGCTGCCGTCCTCGGCTGCCCGATCGGCGTCGTACCCGGCGAGGATCGGGGCGCCGGCCCAGGTCTCCGGAGTCCCGAACAGCAGCGGAATGTCCACTGTGTGCACGGCACGCAGCGGGTGATCGGCTGCGCCCCATTCGATGACGTACTGCGCCGCCTTGCCACCGGCCCGCCGGTGGCGCCGCGCGAAGCGATCGGCCGCCGACGTGTAGATGGCACGGGTGAGTTGCCCGACAAGGCTCTCGTACAAGCAGGTGCCGACGATCGGCACAGCGGGTAACGACGACACCCCGCCGATGGCCGCGGTGAAGAACGCGGCCTCGCGGCTGTTCCACCCGATCAGGACCTCGACGTCCCGCGCTCGTCGCTCCCACACCGCGTCGACGTCGATCTCGGGCGGCAGCGGATGGTGGCCGTACTGCGGACCGAAGGACATGAATGCGGGAAGACCGTGCTGCAGCACCGCTTTGAGTCCCATCATCGAGTCCTGTACGGCGAGGACCTCCTCGACCGTCGCCGACGCCGAGACGTTGTGCGAGGCGGCGAACATGTCGGCGTGCAACCGCTCGCGCCGGCGGGTGATGCCGAGCGGAGCACTCTGCACGATGGCCCGGTGGAACAGGCCCGGCACGCCGTCGGCCGCCATCAGCTGCGCGATCGCGTCGCCTCCGGCCGATTCACCGAACACCGTGACGGCGTGGGGATCTCCCCCGAACGATGCGATGTTCCGCTGTACCCAGCGCAGCGCTTCGATCATGTCCAGCAAGCCGAGATTCGCCGGCCGACCGACGCCGTCGCCGAGGAACCCGAACAAGCCCAGGCGGTAGGTCACCGACACGACGATCACCCGCTGCTCGGCGACCAGGGCGCCCGGATCGTGGCACGGCGCGTCAGCTGCGCCGATGATGTACGACCCGCCATGGATCCAGACCATCACCGGAAGCGTCTCGCCCGGTTGACGATCGACCGGCAGCGTGACCGACACGTACTGCGCATGCTCGTCGCCGACCATCTCGCCGAGTGCGGCATCGCCGAAGGTGTTGTGGACGATTCCCTCGCCGTTCCGTTGGGGGCAGGCCGGGGACCACGACGTCGCGTCGATCGGCTCGTCGGCCGGCGGCTGCGGGGACGGAGCCTCGAAGCGCTCTGCGTGCGCATAGCGGATACCGGTGGCACGCACGACCTGTCCGTCCACCCGAGCCACGATCGTCCCGGCGGGGCAGTCGAACGTCGGGCTCGTCACGCGCGGCTCAGTCATCCGTCACCCTCGTGGCAACGCGGCGGAGGTCGCTTCGACCTGGTATCGGATGAGCCGAGAACTGTTGAGCACCACTGCAACCGACGACGCATTGTGCAGCACCGCGGCCAGTACCGGCGAGAGCGCACCGCCGGCGCCGATCACCAGACCCAGGGCGTTGACGGCGATCGACATGCCATAGTTCTGGCGGATCACCTCGACGGTGTGCGAACCGAGATCCCGGATGTCGAGCAGCTTGCGCAGGTCGTCCCCGGCGAGTGCGACGTCGGCGGTCTCGACGGCGACGTCGGTGCCGGCCAACCCCATCGCGATACCGATGTCCGCAGCGGCCAGGGCGGGGGCGTCGTTGACACCGTCACCGACCACCGCGACGACATGACCGAGCGCCTGCAGTTCACGCACCACCGCGAGCTTGTCGTCGGGGGTGACCTCGGCGGCCCATCGCTCGATGCCGAGCTCGGCGGCGATCGTTGCCGCGGTGACCGGGTGATCGCCCGTGAGCATGGCGATCTCGGTGACGCCGTCGGCGCGCAGCGCATCCAGTACCTCGCGCGCCTCGGGGCGCAGTTCATCGGACAGGCTCACCAGTCCGACCAGCGTGCCGTCGACAGCCAACAGGAGCGGGGTCTCGCTCGCGTGCCGCAACCGGTCCACCCAGTCGATGGCGTCGTCGGAGATCGCGACGCCGTGGCGGTCGAGGAGCGACGGGTTGCCGAGCAGGAGCACGCGTCCGTCGTCGGCGCGGGTGCGCATGCCGAGTCCGACGATGACCTCGCACTCGGCGTGTGTCGGGATCTCGATGCGCCGTTCCTCCGTGGAGCGGATGACCGCTTCGGCGAGCGGATGACGCGAATGGATCTCGGAGCTGGCGGCATAGGCGAGGATCTGCTCGGGCTGCCACGCGTCGGAGAAGGACACCACATTGGTCACGACCGGGCGACCGACGGTCAGGGTGCCGGTCTTGTCGAACACCACCGCCGAGATCCGGCCGGAGGCCTCGAGATGCGACCCACCCTTGATGAGGATGCCGCGCCGTGCCCCGTTCCCGATGGCGCCACTGATCGCGGTCGGCGTGGACAGCCCCACGGCACACGGGCACGCGATGAGCAGCATCGTCATCGCACGACGGAGATCGCGGGTGAGGAGCAGCGTCAGAGCGGACATCGCGAACGAGGCCGGCACGAAGCGGCGGGAGAAGTTCTCGCCGACCGTCTGGATGGGCGCGCGGTCGCGCTGGGCCTCCTCGACCCGGCTGATGATGCGACCGATCGAGGTGTCATCACCCACGGCGTCGGCCGTGATCACGATCCGCCCGGTGAGCACCACCGAGCCGGCCTGCACGCGATCCCCGATGTGTTTGGTCACCGGGAGGTTCTCGCCGGTGAGCGCGGACTGGTCGACCACCGCCTCGCCGTCGACGACCACTCCGTCGACCGCGACGGCGACCTGTTCGTGAACGATCACCGCATCCCCGACGTGGAGGGCGTCGATGGCCACCTGCACCTCGGTGCC
The DNA here is from genome assembly GCF_042743165.1 of Gordonia sp. NPDC058843. Taxonomy (NCBI): domain Bacteria; kingdom Bacillati; phylum Actinomycetota; class Actinomycetes; order Mycobacteriales; family Gordoniaceae; genus Gordonia; species Gordonia sp. NPDC058843. The sequence goes on along the minus strand of NZ_JBHYNC010000051.1, from coordinate 1,294 downwards.
GTCGGCGAGGCGGACCCATGCGGTGTCCTGGGTGCCGCGCAGCAGATCGGCGATGGCGCGGCGGGTACGACGCAGGGTGAGGTCCTGGAGGAACTCGCCGATGTTGAGCAGCCACAACACGGTCAACGCGACCACGTTCTCGCGCAGCAGGAGGCTCGCGATCGTTGCCGCCGAGACCAGCGCGTCGGTCCCGGCCCGGCCACCGCGCAGGGACCGTACCGCACCCCGGAGGAACGGGTAGCCGGAGAAGATGGTGACGCCGGTGGCGACGGTGCGCGACGCCGGGCCGAGCAGCGGGGGACGGCGGAAGCCGTAGCGCCGGAATCCCAGCAGCACGAGCGCTCCGGCGCCGATGCCCATGCGTAACAGGTCGGCGTTGGTGACGTCCGCCGAATGTGGCGCACGATCGGGCAGATTCGCGGGGTCTGCGTGGGTGGCCGCCGCGATCGCATGATCGATGGCGTCCCGATCCGTGTCAGCCCGGAACCATACGACGACCGATGCCGTCCGCGGATATGCGTGTACGGCGCGCACACCCGCGACCCTGGCCACGCTCTCCTCGATGGCCACGGCACGCCGGTCGGCGACGGCCCGACCCGGAACCCGCAGCCACGGGACCGTCAGACGGACCCGGCCCGCCGCCGACGACCGGACGACGATGTCGGTCGGCAACAATTCCGGCGAGTACGTCGGCAGGGTCGTGCTCACGTCTCAGTGATCGTGATCGTGGTCGTGCGCGACGGCGGTCCCGGGTGGGGTCGCCTCCTCGCCGAGCCGTTCCTTCGCTTCGGCGACGATGTCAGCGGTGTTGAGGCGCACCGACTCGGCGACCTCCTCGGCCTTGCGCGTGCCGCGGATTCCCCACGTGGTCGCGACGACCGCGCCCTCACGCAGCGGAGCCCGCCGGGCGACCGTGCGCACGGCGTCGTAGGCGACGGCGCCGACGAAGCCGGTCGCGACCGTCGCGCCGGCCTTGGCGAGCAATGCATGAAGTGCCATGTGGAGTCCTCGCTATCCGATGTGCTGCGCACGTGGTGACAGACCACCACGCTACATGCGCACACCGACTCGCACGGCTCGGCCGCGGGTGCGGTTGTCGGACATGCGGACCCGCTTATGCGACCGACCCGGTGACGGCGACCCTTCGAGGCTCGTCGAAGCGCACCTCGCACCTCAGTTTCTGCGGCCCGACGGCCGTCGTGGACCACGAAAGAACACTCGTGAGTGTCCGAAATCCATGCTCCCTAATCCGAAAGAACCGCATAACCCCCCTCTGCTCCCTGAGGTGCGAGGG
>NZ_JBHYNC010000050.1:0-35599 GCF_042743165.1 Gordonia sp. NPDC058843 | reverse complement strand
CCCCACGAAGGGTCTCGCAACGTGTCTCACCAGGCCCTTCGAGGCTCGTCGCTTGCGCTCCTCGCACCTCAGGGAGCAGGGGTTATGCGGTTCTTCGGGCTAGGGAGCATCGGGAGGCTCGCATCTCGGGGAGCGGGGTCAGGCCGCCTCAGGGAGCGCAGCCGCCTACGCCGACGGCGTCAGAGTCCACCCCGCGGCAGCTGTCCGCTGGTTCCAGAACTCGGTGTAACGCCCACCGCGGGTGAGGAGTTCGTCGTGGGTCCCGATGTCGTCGACACCACCCTCGTCGTCGAGCACGACGATCTGGTCGGCGGCGATCACTGTGGACAGCTTGTGCGCGATGACCAGCACCGTGCTCTGGTCGGCGAGGCGGCGGATGGATTCGGCGACGTGCGACTCGTTCTCGGGGTCGAGCGCGCTGGTCGCCTCGTCGAAGAGCACGATCTGCGCGTCCTTCAGCAGGGCGCGGGCGATCGAGACCCGTTGCCGCTCACCGCCCGACAGTGCCGAACCGCCTTCGCCGACGACGGTGTGCCAACCGTCGGGCAGCCGGTCGACGATCGAGGTGACACCTGCGGTCTCGGCGGCGGCGCGGATCTCGTCGTCGGTCGCGTCGGGGCGCCCGAGTTTGATGTTCTCCCATAACGTGTCGTCGAAGAGGTACACGTCCTGGAACACCTGCGACAGTTGGCCCATCAGCGCGCCGGGCTCCTGCTCACGCACGTCGACGCCACCCACCTTCACGACGCCGCCGTCGACGTCGTAGAACCGCGCGATGAGGCGGAAGATCGTCGACTTGCCCGAGCCCGACGGCCCGACGAGCGCCGTCATCGTGCCCGGACGCGCCCGCAACGAGACGTCGCGCAGGACCTGCGACCCGGTCTCGTATCCGAAAGCGACACCCTCGAGTTCGACGGCACCCGGCTCGGTGATCGATGCCGGTTGATCGGGTGCGGGCATCTGGTCGGTGTCGAGAACGCCGGTGATGCGGTTGATCTCGTCGGTGGACATACGAAGGGTCGAACCCAGTTCGGCGAGTTCGCCGATGGGTCCGAAGAATCGCGCCGCGAGACCGAAGACCGCGATCAACAGAGCGGGTTCGATGTGGCCGGCGACCGCCAGCCACGCACCGAGCGCCAGCACCGCACTGAACACGACCTGCACCGACAACCCGTTCAGCAGGATGCCGAGGATCGAGCGCCAGAGCATCGACTTTCCCACGCGTGCTTGCTGTCCGAGTGCCTCCGCCAGCGGCGCGTGCGCCGAATCGGAATCGCCGAACGCCCTGAGCACCGCCTGGCACCGGGCGAACTCGAGAACCCGGTTGTTGACCTTGACGGCTTCGGCGCGCTTGCGTCCCTCGGACTTCGCGAGGAACGAACTCGACAGCTTGCCGACGTACATCAGGAGCAGCGTCCCGACCACCATGAGAAGACCGATGCGCCAGTCGAAGAAGCAGATGCCGATGACGACCACGACCGAGCTGACCGTGTTGACGACGACCGGGGTGATGTAGTGCGCACCGGTACTGCCCACGAACATCGTTCCCTTGACCGCGATCTGGGAGACGTCGCCCACCCGGTCGCGGGTGAACCAACCGAGAGGCAGCGTGACCATGTGATCACCGAGGCGGTGATGCAACATGCGCATCGCGTAGAGCGCCATCGTCATGCCCTTGAGCGACTGGACGTAGGCGCTCACACCACAGATGATCACGAGGATCGCCAGCGGCCACAACCATTTCGCTGCTGCGGCGAGATCACCGGTCAGCAGGTGTTCGACAATCGGGACCAAGGTGAGCATGGCCAGTCCCTGCGCGACGCCGTAGACGACCACCCAGGTCAGGAAGACGACCATGCGGGCACGTTCGGAACCCAGGATCGTGTAGAAGCCGCGGATCATCGTGCCACCTCGTTGCTCGCGACCACGCCGAGCGCGATCTCTTCGTCCTGCCTGGTGGTCCCGGCCTCGTAGGCCGCCCACATCGTCGCGTACAGACCGCCGCGGGCGACCAGTTCGTCCTGGCGTCCCTGCTCGACGACCCGGCCCCGATCCAGCACGACGATGTTGTCCGCGTGCGTGATCGAGCCGAGACGGTGGGCGATGACGAGAACCGTGCGCCCGACCATCAGCGCGCCGATGGCCTGCTGGATCTGCGCCTCCGACTCCGGGTCGGCGAACGCGGTGGCCTCGTCGAGCACGAGGATCGGCGTGTCCGCGAGCAGGGCCCGCGCGATCGAGACACGTTGCGCCTCACCGCCGGAGAAGTGTGCACCGTCGCCCACCACGGTGTCGTAACCGTCGGGCAGTTCCAGGATGCGCTCGTGGATCTGAGCGGCGCGGGCAGCGCCGTACACCTGCTCGTCGTCGGCATCCGGCCGACCGAGGCGGATGTTGTCGCGCACCGACATCGTCAGCAGCTGCACGTCCTGCAGCACGAATCCGACGTGGCGGTAGAGCTCGGTGGGCGCGATGTCGCGGACGTCGACCCCGCCGATACGCACCGCTCCGGAATCGGGATCGCCGAAGCGGGGCAACAGCGTCGCGAGCGTCGACTTGCCGCTTCCCGACGGGCCGACGAGCGCAGTCACGGTACCTTCGGCCAGCTCGACGCTGACATCGTCGAGCGCCTTCACACCCGACGGCACCCCGAGACGCGGTGGGTAGGTGAAGTGCACGTTCTCGATCCGCACGTCGTGCCCGGCGGGCACCTGCGGGCTCGCCGGGACGACCAGCTCGGGCTCGGCGAGCAGCGCGGCGATGCGCAGCGCGGCGGCCGAGGCCTGCTGACGGGTGTGGACCGCGGTGGAGACGGTCAGCAGTGCCGTCGGCAGCACCATCGCGATCAGCGTCGACCCGACGAGTTCGATGGGCTGGACCCAACCGTTGTCGACGAGCCAGTACCCGACACCGAGATTGACGAGCAGGATCAGCGGCGCACTGATCAAGACCGTGGTCACCGCCTGGACGCGCAGCATGGGTCCCATGTAGCCGGCGAAGTCGTCGTTGAACTCGTCGGCGGCGTCGACGAACCGCCGGTGTGCCTTACCCGTCTGCCCGAAGGTCTTCACGACGGCCACACCCGAGATGAATTCGACGATGGTGGCGCTGATCCGCGCCACACCCTTGTCCATCTTCTCCATCTCGGTCGTGAGGTCACGAGCCATGTAGGAGTAGGTCAGCGCGTAGAGCGGCACCGTGGCGACGGCGAGGAGCCCGAGACGCCAGTCCAGGTAGAAGCAGTAGATCAGGGCGAAGATCGGCGAGAGCATCGCGGCCGTCGCCTCGACCGTCGCGTGGGCGACCAGGTAGTGCAGGTCCGCGACGTCGTTCTGCACGGACTTGCGGACCGCACCGGAGCTGGTGCGGCTGAACCAACCCAGTGGCAGGCGACCGAGCTTGTCCGCGATGCGGATTCGAAGTTGCGCCTGGAGATCCAGGTCGGCGAAATGGGTGATCGCGAGAGCGAGGAAGCTGAACGCGGCGCGTGCCCCGAGTCCGGCGACGACCAGCCACACGACCAGCCACACCCGGCCTGAATCGACCGGCCCGGGTTCGAGAAGGATGCGCCCGAGTTCGACGATGCCGATGAACGGGACCACCGTCGCCGCCGAGGCGATCACCTGGACGAGTTGGGCGAGCAGGGTCCGCGTCTTCACCGGGGCCAGGATGTCGGCGAGAGCGGCCGCCTTCGCCTTGGACTCCGCTCTGGCCTGAGCTCGCGCGGCCTTCGGATCGTCGGGCTCGGTGCCGGTGTCGGAGACTGCTGCCGGCGCGGCCACATCGGTTCCGCCAATTGTCATATGCGCACAATAACGGCCGGACGCTGGGGAAGGAAAGCTACCCTAACTTCGAGTTCGGTTGTCAGCGCGGGAGGATGCCGTCGAGAACCACCGACAGATACTGATCGGCGATCGAATCGACCGACATCGAGCCGCCGGGCCGGTACCAGCGCACGGCGACCCACACCGTGTCGCGCATGAACCGGTAGACGAGTTCGACGTCGAGGTCGGCGCGGAACTCCCCGTCCTCGACGCCACGCTGTAGCACCGACTGCCACAGTTGCCGGAACTCCACGTTCAGTTCGGAGATGTAGGTGAAGCGCTCCTGACCCGACAGGCGCTTGGCCTCGTCCTGGTAGATCGCGACCGCGTTGCGTTCGGCGTCGATGGACTCGAACGACGCGATGACGAGTCCTCGCAGGGTCTCGGTTGCCGACTTACTCGACGCGGCGATCTGCCGGTACCGGGCGAACAGGTCGTCGAGAAAACTCCGCAGGATCTCGTCGACCATCGACTCCTTGGAGTCGAAGTGGTGATACAGGCTTCCGGAGAGGATGCCGGCGGCGTCGGCGATGTCACGCACCGTCGTCGACCGCAGGCCCTGTTCGGCGAACATCCGCCCGGCCGTCGCCAGCAACTCGTCCCGGCGGGATGAGCGGGCCGGCGACTCGCTGCGGGCACCGCCGGTGGCCTTGGTGCCCGAGTCGACCGGGGTCCCCGCGGCCCTGCCGTTCGCGTCGATCCTGGTCTGACCTCGTGGTGACAAGCGCATCCTCCTGAGAGAGTCTGCGCTCATCCTAGCAAGCGCTTGGCCGGGACCGTCGGAAGACGATCCCGGCCAAGACCCCGCAGATTACGCGCCCAGGCGCTTGCGAACCTTCTTCATCGCGCGGTTGTTGAAGAACTTCCACAGCTTGAGCTGGTTGTTGGTCAGCTTGGTGTCCTTGGGCAGGAACGGAGGCGACATCATCTCGGCGACGCTCACCGGCAGCGTCGAGAACGCGACGGCCCGGGCGTGACTGAACGTCTCGAAGCCGGTGTGGCCGTGGTATCCGCCCATCCCGCTGTTTCCGACACCCGCGAACGGCAGTTCGCCACTGAAGAGGTGGATGGCGAAGTCGTTGCCGTTGATCGAGCCGCTACGAGTGTTGTCGGCGAGCTTCTGGAACCGCTCGTTCTGGTCGCCGCACCAGTACATGGTCAGCGGATGCGGGTGCGAGCCGATCTGACTGATGACCTCGGACAGGTCGCGGTAGGGGTACACGGTCAGCACCGGACCGAAGACCTCGTCCTCCTCGATCTTCATGCCCGCCTTGACGCCGGTGAGCAGCGTCGGCGGGATCTTGCGGCGTTCGGCGTCCGGCAGCGGCTCGCCGCCGGGGATCACCTGACGCTTGGTGGCGCCGAGCTGCTCGGCGTCGTCGATGAGCCCGAGGATGCGGTCGTAGTTCTTCTGATTGATCGTCGAGGTGAACTGATCGTTGTCGATGATCGTCGGGAAGTTCTCGGTCCACCGCGCGACGACCTTGTCGGTGAACTCTCCGAGCTTGCTCTCGGGGACGAAGACGTAGTCCGGGCACAGGCACACCTGGCCACCGTTGACCATGCGGGCATCGGCGAGCATCGTCGCGGCCTTGTCGATGTCGGCGTCGACGTCGACGACGGCCGGGTTCTTCCCGCCGAGTTCGAGGGTGACCGGGATGAGATTCTTCGCGGCCTCCTGCGCCACCGAGGCACCCACCCCGGGCGAGCCGGTGAAGAACATGTGGTCGACCTTGAGCTTGGCGAAGTCCGAACCCGAACCGTGCTTCGAGGTGGCGACCGCCAGTTCCTCGATCGAGAAGTAATTCGGTGCGTGCTTGGCGATCACATCCGTGGTCTTCGCGGTCACCGACGACGGCCGCAGGAGGACCCGGTTACCGGCGGCGAAGGCCGAACCCGCCGGCACGATCGTCAGCTGCAGCGGGAAGTTCCACGGCCCCATGATGCCGACGACACCCAGCGGGTCATGGCGGATGCTCTGCTTGTATCCGAGTAGGCCCTGGATCTTGGCGACCTTGGACTCGGCCATCCAGTCCTTGACGCCGCGGCGCTGATGAGCGAGGTCGATCATGCAGCCCGCGACATCGGCGGCCAGCGACAGCTCACGCGGGCGGGAACCGAAATCCTCGGCCAGCGCGGCGGCGATCTCGTCGGCGTTGTCGAGCAACAGCGCCGCCAGTCGGGTGATGCGGTCGATGCGGGTGTCGGCGTCGGGGATTCCATCGCGCAGGAACGCCGCGCGTTGGATCTCGACCAGTTCGGTCAACGTGTGCGCTTCGGACGAGACGCCACGCGTCGCGTTCGTCGCGCCGGTGCTGGTGTGCTCAGCAGGCTTGGTCATCGAGATCCCCTTAGCTAGGTCGTGCGTCACCTGACATGCGGTGTGTTGGAACGAAAGCGTCCGCCTGTCCCACACAATAGTATGCGCCACGTCACACCAACTTGTGGGCACGCGTGTTGTCAGAATGGTACGACCCCGGCGACGAAACGTCGAGGGGTGAACTCTCAGCCGAGCCGCTCGATGATCGTGACGTTGGCGGTCCCGCCGCCTTCGCACATCGTCTGGAGGCCGTAGCGGCCACCGGTGCGCTCGAGTTCGTTGAGGAGGGTGGCGAACAGCTTGGCGCCGGTGGCGCCGAGGGGGTGTCCGAGTGCGATGGCGCCGCCGTTGGGATTGACCTTCGCGGGATCGGCGCCGGTCTCCTTGAGCCACGCGAGCACGACGGGCGCAAACGCCTCGTTGATCTCGACGACATCGATGTCGTCGATGGACAGGCCGGTCTTGCCGAGCGCGTACTTGGTGGCCGGGATGGGTGCGGACAGCATCATGACGGGGTCGTCGCCGCGCACCGACATGTGGTGGATGCGGGCGCGCGGGGTGAGGTTGTGTTCCTTCAGCGCACGCTCGGAGACGACGAGGGTCGCCGAGGAGCCGTCGGCGATCTGGGAGGCCACGGCGGCGGTGAGGCGTGAACCCTCGGCGAGGACCTGCAGGCCGGCCATCTTCTCCATCGACGTCTCGCGCGGGCATTCGTCGACGACGCAGTCGCCGAGCGCGATGTTCTCGTTGTCGAACTTGCCGCCGGCGATGGCCGCCCGGGCACGCTCGTGTGACTGCAACGCCCAGCGCTCCATGTCCTCGCGGCTGATGTCCCACTTCTTGGCCATCATGTCCGCGCCGAGGAACTGTGAGATCTGCGAGTCGCCGAAGCGTTCCTGCCATCCGGCGGATTCCGCTGTCGGCGTGGTGAATCCGAACTCCTTGCCGGAGATCATCGCCTGCGAGATCGGGATGGCGCTCATGTTCTGGAGGCCGCCGGCGACGACGATGTCCTGCGTGCCGCTCATGACACCCTGCGCGGCGAAGTGGATCGCCTGCTGGCTGGAGCCGCACTGGCGATCGACGGTGGTGCCGGGCACCTCGAGCGGGAGACCGGCTGCGAGCCAAGCGGTCCGGGCGACGTTGCCGGCCTGCCCGCCGATGGTGTCGAGGCAACCGAACACCACGTCGTCGACGGCGGCCGGGTCGATGCCGGTGCGCTCGACGAGGGCGGAGATGATGTGGGCGCCGAGGTCGGCGGGGTGGGTCTTGGCCAGGGAGCCGTTGCGCTTGCCGACCGGGGTGCGGACGGCGTCGACGATGTAGGCCTGGGGTGTGGTCATGGTCGGTGCTCCTTGAATCGGTGGAAGTGGTCGGCGGTCAGGCGCGTTGGCTGGAGATCGAGACGACCTCGCCGGTGAGGTAGGTGGTGTAATCGCTGGCCAGCATCGCGACGGTCGCGGCGACCTCCCACACCTCGGCGGCGCGTCCGTAGGCTTCGCGGGAGGCGAGTTCGTCGAGGAGGTCGTCGCTGGTGACCTTCGCCAGGAAGGGATGTTTGGCGATCGACGGCGCGATCGCGTTGATCCGCACCCCGACGTCGGCGGCCTCGAGTGCCGAACACCGGGTCAGCGCCATCACCCCGGCCTTGGCCGCGGCATAGTGCGCCTGCCCGCGCTGGGCTCGCCAGCCGAGGACGGATGCGTTGTTGACGATCACACCGTTGTGCTCGACCGAGCCGAAGTACCGCAGGGCTGCCCTGGTGGCCCGGAAGGTGCCGGTGAGCGTGATGTCGAGGACGCGATCCCATTCCTCGTCGGTCATCTCCGCGACAGGTGTCTCGCCACCGAGTCCGGCATTGTTGACCAGCACGTCGATGCGGCCGAGTTCGGTTGCGGCATCGGCGATCAGCGCGTCGACCTCCGCGGTGACCTGGACATTGCACGTGCGCTGGGAGACCGTGCGTTCGGGGAACTCGGCGGTCAGCTTCTCGGCTGCCTCACCGAGGCGTCGCTCGTGCCAGTCGCTGATGAGCACATCCGCACCTTCGAGCAGCGCGCGCCGGGCCGACGCGAAGCCGATACCCGTTCCGGCGGCGGCGGTCACCACGACCTTCTTGCCCAGCAACAGGTCGTGCCCGGCGATCTCGGCGGGCGGGGTCGCCAGCGGGGAGATACGTGTGTCTGCCTGCGTCACGTCAGCGTGCCTCTCGGGGTAGGCCGAGCACCCGCTCGGCGATGATGTTGCGCTGCACCTCGTTCGAGCCGCCGTAGATCGTGTCGGCGCGGGTGAACAGGTAGAGCCGTTGCCATTCGTCGAGTTCGACGTTCTCGGGGTCGGTGATGTCGTTGGCCTTGCCTTCCGCGGTCGCGGCCGGACCGATCAGCGCCGGCGCCCCGACGATGTCCATCGCCAGCTCACCGAGATCGCGATGCCAGTTGGCCCACAGCAGCTTCGACACCGACGCCGCGCCGGCCTGGGAGGTGACATCACCATCGAGCGTCCGCTGAGCATGTGCCCGCATCACCTTCAGGCCGATGTCGGCGCGAGCGAGTCGCGACGCGATCTCCGGTTCGTCCACCGCCCCGTTGGCTCGCGCGAGGTCGGCGAGATTGTCCAGCTCGCGGGCGAATCCGACCTGCTGCCCGAGCGTGGACACACCACGCTCGAACTGCAGCAACCCCATCGCGACTTTCCAACCATCGCCCGGATCGCCGACGATCAGGTCGGCGTCGGTCTCCGCGTCGTCGAAGAAAACCTCGTTGAATTCCGAAGTGCCGGTGAGCTGTTGGATCGGGCGCACGGTGATGCCCGGCTGATCGAGCGGCACCAGCAGGAAGCTCAGTCCGGCATGCCGCGACGATCCCTTCTCCGTACGCGCGATCACGAACACCCACTGCGCGACGTGCGCCAGCGAGGTCCATATCTTCTGTCCGTTGATGATCCACTTGCCCGGCTCGCTCGACTCGTCGAGCTGTGCGGTCGTGGACACCCCGGCGAGATCCGAGCCGGCACCCGGTTCGGAGTAGCCCTGCGACCACAGCTCGGTGACGTCGACGATGCCGGGCAGGAGACGCCGCTTCTGCTCGTCGGTGCCGTAGGCGATGAGCGTGGGCCCCAGCAGTTCCTCGCCCAGGTGGTTGACGCGTGCCGGCGCATTCGCGCGGGCGTATTCGCGGTGGAAGATGATGCGCTGCTCGAGAGTCGCCCCGCGGCCGCCGTACTCGACGGGCCAGCCGATGCAGGTCCATCCGGCGCGGGCGAGATGACGATCCCATTCGAGTCGTTCGGCAAAGAACTCGTGCTCGCTACCGGGACCCCCACGACCCTTCAGATCGGCGAAGTCGCCGGTCAGATTCTCGTCGAGCCACACCCGTACCGCGGCCGCGAACTCGGCCGCGGCATTCGGTGTCGACTTCGCCCATTCACCCAGGTCGACGGCACGATCGGCGAGATTCGTCGTGGTCATGGGCGCTAGCATAACGTACCAAGCAAGTGCTAGGTTGGGGCGCATGGCGCAGACCTCGCTGCTCGAGACTCTCCCCTCTCCCACCACACCGGCCGCAGTTCGACGCGCAGCGCAGACCTGGCCCGACCGTATCGCTCTCGTCGACGGTCAGTGGCACCCTTCGTCGCATCCGCGTCTCGAGTTGACCTGGGCGCAACTGCACGGCGTGGTCCGCGCATTCGCAGGCGCGTTGGTGGCGTCGGGGATACAGGCCGGGGATCGGGTCGCCATCTGGTCACCGAACAGCTTTCACTGGCCGGTCGCGGCCTTGGGAGTCCACTACGCCGGGGCGACACTTGTCCCCCTCAACACCCGCTACACCGCGGGCGAGGCGGTCGAGATCATCGAACGTTCCGGGGCACGTGCAGTCATCGTGTCCGGGGAATTCCTCGGCGCCGACCACGCGGCCGAACTCCTGCGCGACCACCGGGACTCGATGCCCGACCTGGTCATCCGGGTGCCGCTCACCCGCGGTGCCCCAGAGCCCGAAGGTGCGGTCGACTGGCACGATTTCCTCGAACGGGAGACCGCGGACGCGCTGGCCGACGCCGACCGTCGCGCCGACGCCGTATCGCCCGACGACATCTCCGACATCCTCTTCACCTCCGGGACGACCGGCAAGTCCAAGGGCGTGCTGGCAACTCATCGGCAGACCCTGACCGGTTCCTTCGGGTGGGGCGCGAACGCGGAGTTGCACCCCGGTGACCGCTATCTGATGGTAAACCCCTACTTCCACACCTTCGGATACAAGGCAGGCATCCTGCCGTGCGTCCTGTTCGGCGTGACGATGCTGCCGCTCGCCGTCTACTCGCCGGATCAGGCGATGAAGCTCGTGTCCGACGAACGCGCGACGGTCTTCCCGGGCGCACCCACGATCTTCCAGACCATCCTCGACGACCCGAAGCGTGCCGACCACGACCTCTCCAGCCTGCGCGTCGTCATCACCGGAGCCGCGATCGTGCCCGTCGTCCTCGTCGAACGCCTGCAGCAGGACCTCGGCGTCGACACCGTCATCACCGCCTACGGGCTGACGGAGGCGAGCGGGTTCGTATCGACGTGTACACCCACCGACGACGATGCGACCGTGGCCAACACCTGCGGTCGTGCGTTCCCGGGTATGGAGATCAGGCTCTCCGACGACGGCGAGGTGCTGGCCCGCGGTGACATGGTGATGGTCGGCTACCTCGACGACCCGGACGCCACCGCCGCGACCATCGACGCCGACGGCTGGCTGCACACGGGCGACATCGGGACCATCGACGAGCAGGGCAACCTCAAGATCACCGACCGTCTCAAGGACATGTACATCTGCGGCGGGTTCAACGTCTATCCCGCGGAGATCGAGCAGACCCTCGCCCGTATCGACGGCGTCACCGAGTCGGCGGTCGTCGGCGTGCCCGATGACCGCTTGGGTGAGGTGGGCCGGGCCTACCTGACGGTCCGCAAGGACGCCGGCCTCGACGAGGCGCAGGTCATCGCGTTCGCCAAAGAGCACCTCGCCAACTTCAAGATCCCCCGTTCGGTGATCTTCGTCGACGAGTTCCCCCGCAACGCGTCGGGCAAGATCCTCAAGCGCAACCTCACCTGACCCCCGGGATCTCGTCAGGCGCGGGGCTTCACCAAGGGGAACAGGATGGTGTCGCGGATGCCGAGGCCGGTGAGGGCCATCAGCAGGCGGTCGATACCCATGCCGGTGCCGGTGGTGGGCGGCATCCCGTATTCCATCGCGGCGAGGAACTCCTCGTCGAGGACCATCGCCTCGTCGTCGCCGGCGGCGGCCAGGCGGGCCTGGTCGGCGAAGCGCTCGCGCTGGATGACGGGGTCGACGAGCTCGGAGTATCCGGTTGCCAGCTCGAAGCCGCGCACGTAGAGGTCCCACTTCTCCACGACGCCGGTCACCGACCGGTGCGCGCGGACCAGCGGCGAGGTCTCGACCGGGAAGTCGCGGACGAAGACCGGCCGGTCGAGCTTCTCACCGACCATGTGTTCCCAGAGTTCCTCGACGAGCTTGCCGTGTCCGTAGCCCTTGTCCTTCGGGATCTCGAGGCCGACGCGTGCCGCGATGGCGAGCAGCTCGTCGACGGTGGTCTCCCCGTCGGCGCCCGCGGGGACGATCTGCTCGCCGAGCGCCTCGGACAGCGACGGGTACATCTCCAGAGCGGTCCACTCGCCGGACAGGTCGTAGGTGGAACCGTCCGGCATGGTCGGGGTCTGGGTACCCAGCGCCGCCTGCGAAACCTCTTGCACCAGCTCGCGGATCATGACGGCGGAGTCGTCGTAGGTGCCGTAGGCCTGGTAGGTCTCCAGCATCGCGAACTCCGGCGAGTGGGTGGAGTCGGCACCCTCGTTGCGGAAGTTGCGGTTGATCTCGAAGACGCGCTCGATGCCGCCGACCACGCAGCGCTTGAGGAACAGTTCCGGTGCGATGCGCAGGAAGAGGTCGATGTCGAAGGCGTTGGAGTGGGTCACGAAGGGACGCGCTGCGGCGCCGCCGTGGAGGGTCTGCAGCATCGGGGTCTCGACCTCGAGAAATCCCCGACGCCCCAGTGCCGCACGGAGTTCGGCGATCACCGAGATGCGGGTGCGGGCGACGCTGCGCGCTTCCGGACGCATGATGAGGTCGACGTATCGCTGCCGGACCCGCGTCTCCTCGTTCATGTCCTTGTGGGCGACGGGCAACGGGCGCAGCGACTTCGACGCCATCTGCCAGCCGTCAGCCATCACCGATAGTTCGCCGGTGCGCGAACTGATGACCTCACCGGAGATGAACACGATGTCCCCGAGGTCCACCTCGGACTTCCACCGAGCCAGCGCTTCTTCGCCGACGCCGTTGAAGCTGACCATCGCCTGCAGCTGGGTGCCGTCACCCTCTTGCAGCGTCGCGAAGCACAGCTTGCCCTTGTTGCGTAAGAAGATCACGCGTCCGCTGACGCCGACGTGTTGTCCGGTCTCGGTACCGGCCTCGAGGTCGGGGTAGGCCGCGCGGATCTCGCCGAGACTGTGGGTGCGCGGGATGGAGACCGGGTAAGCCTCACGACCCTCGGCCAGGATCCGCTCACGCTTCTCGCGGCGGATGCGCAACTGCTCGGGAGTCTGCTCGTCGGTCGCTTCGGGGGTGGCGGTGCTGGTCGGGCTGTCACTCACCCCACGCACCCTATCGGGGCCGGTCATCGACTCCCAACTCAACGCCTGGCCGTGATCGCGGCCACAACCGGGTCGTGCTGGGCGGGTTCAGCTCTCGTGCGCGGAGATGACGGCGAGATCGTCGGGGCTGATCCGGCCGTTGACCCGTGCCGACCGCATCCGGCGGTGCCCACCGACGACGAACACCGCACCCTGCACACCGCGCGCCTGGAGGTGCCAGGCGAGCCATTCGGCCTCGTGTCCGTCTTCGCTCACGAGAATCCACCGTGATTCGGGCCGGGCGGTGCGCAGCGATTCGGGGGTGTCGGGCGTGAGCCGGTCGAGCACCTCGACAGCATCGACGGCCAGGGCCCCGAACAATGCGCCGTCGAGCTGGCGGCGCCGGTGGGAGCGGACGTCGACGGGGGTGGCGCCGGCGGCGACCGCGGACGCGTAGTCCTCGACCCGCAGAGACAACGGAGCCGAAGGAGCCGGGGCGACGGTCGGCGGTGCGACGGCGAACACCGACGCGGCGGAAGAAGCAAGGGCAGGAGAAACAACCGAAGCGGTCATGAGAGACGTCCTGAAGTGATCGAGATCGAGCGGGGAGCGCGAAGTAGGGCAGCCGCAGACGCGGAACTAGCCCCGACAACACTCCTGACAGCTCATGATCACGGCGACGAGTATGCCACAGGCCCGTCCGGCGGACCAGACCCCGATCGGTCGACGATCGTCAAACCTCCGGCGGCGTCCACTGCTGCACCCGCTGCATCTGCGCAGTGAGGAGGGCGTCGGGCGTCATGCGCAGGGCCAGGTCACGCGCCCAGACGGCGGGCGCGGCACGCAGCTGTCCCACCCGGCCGATCATCGACGCCTGCCGAGCGATCCGCTGGGTCCGCGGCCGCCGAAGCCGGTCGTAGGCACGCAGCGCGTCGTCGAGACCGTCGCGACCGAACCGGGCGAGCAGGGCCGTGAGGGTGGCCGCGTCCTCCATAGCCTGGTTGGCCCCCTGACCCAGATTCGGGGTCATCGCATGCGCGGCGTCGCCGACGAGGACGCACCCGCACGGCCCGCCCGATCCCACGAAGGTCGGCAACGGCGCGGCGAGCTCTTCGATCGGCAGGTACCCGACGGTCGCCGGGTCGGTGGCGTCCAGCAGCTCGCCGATCGGGCGGTGCCACCCCGAAAACCGTTGCCGCACCTCGTCGAGTCCACCGTCGGCACCGTCCCCCGTGATCGACACCGAGGCGAACCAGTAGACGTGCCCGTCGGGCAGCGGCGCGATCCCGAACCGCGCCCCGGCTCCCGTTGTCTCGCCCGCGGCGTCGACCGTCACCGGGGTCGACGTGACGGCCCGCCACGCCGAGTATCCGCAGCGGCGGACGCCCGGGTCCTCGACGATCGCGCCGCGTACCCGGCTACGCAGGCCGTCCGCGCCGACGATCAGGTCGCAGTCACCGATCTCGGTTCCGTCGTCCAGCCGCACGAGACCGCTCTCGGGCGCGATGTCCCCGACCCCGGAACCCGTCCGGATGTCCGCGACGTCGGTCACGGCCCCGAGCAGGGCGGCGTGCAGATCGGTGCGGCGCACGACGCGCATGTCGGCCAGCGACGACGGATCGAACCGGCTGAGCCACCGACCGTCCGGTGTCCGGGTCCCACTCGCCGGCGGGGTCGGCGCCGGGGCGTCGCCGATCACCGACCGCAACCCGAGTGAGTCGAGCGCGCGGATTCCGTTTCCGAAGATGCTCAGGCCCGCTCCCCCGCCTCGCACCTCGGGAGCGCGCTCGACGACCGTGACGCGCGCACCGGTCGACGCGAGTCCCGCAGCTGTGCACAGCCCGGCGATCCCGGCGCCCACCACGACGACCTTCATGAGTTTCTTCTCCACATGGAGAAGAACGGTAGCAGATAAACTTCTCCGTGTGGAGAAATCAGCGAATGCTTCGACCCGCGACCTGCTGCTCGACACCGGCATCACCCTCATCGGCACCGTCGGCATCCGCCAGGCGTCCGCACGCGCCGTCGAGGACGCGGCGGGGGTGCCGCACGGAAGTGTCCGGCACCACTTCGGCGGTCAGAGTGGTTTTCTCGCGGCTCTCGTCGAACACGTCTTCGCCGGCGACCGGGCCGCCGACGGCGAGTCCACGCGCGAGGTGGTCGTCCGCTGGCTCGGCACCGACCGCGTCCGCACGAAGGCACGGTACGAGCTCATGCTGCTCGCGACACGAGACGAGGACCTGCGCCGAGCCATGGTCGGTCACCGGGACCGCTACGTCGACGGGCTCGTCGACGGCGGCCTGTCCCGCAGCGAGGCCCGGCAACTCGTCGCCGCTCTCGACGGCCTGGTCCTCGACGCCCTGCTACGGGACTCCGACGGTACCGACGCCGATCACGATCCCACTCCCCTGCTGCGTGCGTTCCACTGACATCGGCCCGTGGGCTCACGGTGTCCCGACGAGATCGTCGGCCAGCGCGCGCAGGTGGTCGGCCAGCTCGTCGACGCCGGGTCGTTCGACCGGGAAGTGACCACAGCCGGTCAGCAGGTGGATGTCGGTGCGGGCCCCGATCCGCTGCGCGAAACGCACGCTGACCGCCGGCGGCGTCCAGGAGTCGGCCGCCGGGTGGGCCAGCAGCACGCGCGGACCGCGATGATCTTCGGGAGCAGGCACCTCGTGGGTCATCAGGTCCGACAGAAAACCCAAGGACACCGACGATCCGGCACCCAACCGATCCTCGACGCACGCCCGGGACAGCGCCGGGTCGAGGCTCATCGCCGACATCGGCGCCACCCAGCGGATCGGGAACCGCACCCGCGCCAGAACCCCGGCCCGAGCGAGCACCGGCATCAGCGGGATGAGCCGCGCGAGCGCCGGCGTGCGCGCTACGGCGCGGCGCGCATCGGGATCGCCGGCCAGATCGAGCAGGCATGTGGCGACGACCGCGGCCACACGTCCGGTCCGGTTGGCGACCTCGTAGGCCAGCATGCCGCCGAGGCTCGCGCCCAACACGACGAGCGGCCGTGGGTCATCGTCGGTCTCGGCCACCACGAGGTCACAGACCAGATCGACCCAGTCCTGATAGCGAACCCGCCCGGGATCGACGACCCGCGTGCGCCCGTACTGCGGCAGATCGGGAGCGAGCACCTCGTACCCCTCGTTCGCGAGGATCGCGCCGAGCGGCCAGACCAGCGCGCTGTGGCCACCGCCCCCGTGTAGCAGCATCACCCGTAGCGGTGCCGAATTCCGGCGCGCCCGCAGGACGTGCACATCCACCTTCCCGCACGACCGGCCGGAACTCGACGACCAGGTCCACCAGGTGGATTCGGCCGCAACCCCCGCGGCCGAGGACCGCCACGGTTCGGGCAGGAAGCGAAGGTAGGATTCGGTGGTTCCGGGTTCGCGGGTCATGTATCCATCGTCGAAACCGCGCAGGGACCAGACAACTCGCATTCCACCAGGATCGAGCAGATGCGCAAACGGCCACGGCAGCAACGTTCTTCGTTCACCGTCGACATGATCCTCGAGGCGACCACTCAGCTTCTCGACACCGAGGGCGCCGAGATGACGACCAACCGTATCGCCGAGAAGGCCGGGGTCTCGGTCGGTTCGATCTATCAGTACTTCGGCGACAAGCAGGCGATCTTCGACGAACTCGCGTCACGCCACCTCGACGCCGCCGACCGGGCGATGACCGCGGTGCTCGACGACAACCCGGTCGGCTCATGCCCGTGGCCGGAGGTCCTGCACGCGGTGATCGAGGTGGCGGTGCGTGAGAACTCGACACACGGCCGCGCCCACGGGCGTCTGCGCGAGTTGGCCGACCCGGGGCGCCTCGCCACCGGATACACCGCCCTCGTCGAGACACTGATCGACCGGCTGAGCGCCCATCTCGTTGCCGACGGCTGGTCGGCGGAGTCCGCGGCCACCGACCTACGGCTCGCGTTTGCGGCCGTCGACGCCCAGGTACATCAGCTTGCCGGTACCGACCTGACCGGTCCCGAACTGACCGATCGAATCACGGCCTACACCGAAGCAGCGCTCCGCGCTCACCGCTGACGGCCGCTCGACCCCTACTTGCCGCGACGCGGATTGGCCTTCGCCCGTTCATGGACCAGGCGCAGGCCCTCCAGGGTCAGGTGCGGGTGATGGTCGGTGAGCGAACGACATTCGTCGAACATGAGGGGGGCCAGGTAGCCGGTCGCGACCACGGTCACGTCGTCACCGTCGAATCCTGGGACGGTGTCGCAGACGCGGTCGACCAACCCGTCGACCTGACCGGCGAAGCCGTACAGGATGCCCGACTGCAGCGCCTCGACGGTGTTCTTGCCGAGCACGCCGCGCGGCGGCATCAACTCGACCTTCCGAACGGTCACCGTGTGCTCGGAGAGCGCCTCCACGGCGAGATTCACCCCGGGCGCGATCGCCCCACCGAGGAACTCGCCCGACGCCGAGATCGCGTCGACGACCGTCGCGGTGCCGAACGCGACCACGATGCAGGGACCGCCGAATTCGTGATGGGCAGCCAGACAATTGGAGACCCGGTCGGTGCCGACCTCCTTGGGATTGTCGACCAGGAGGGGAACTCCGGTGCGCACGCCTGGTTCCAGCAGCACGTGCGGACCGCTGCCGAAGTAGCGCGGCACCATGACGCGTAGCTCGCGCAGCAACGACGGCACCGTCGACAACGCACTCACACCGGTCACCTGGTCGATGTCGTCGCCGAGCATGCCGCGAAACGCCCACGCCAATTCGTCTGCGGTGTAATGCGGGTCGGTGTGGATGCGCCAGTCACGCACGAGGCGTGCATGATCCCCGGCCCCGGCGTAGACACCGAGATGGATGTTGGTGTTGCCGACGTCGACGGTGAGCAGCATCGGAGCTCGGTGCCGCGTCAGCGAGAAGCGTCGGCGAAGAGCGGGCTGTCGAGGTGCCGCGGGTCGAGCAGACCCGACCCCTCGGGCACATCGGCCGGATCGTCGCCCGTCGTCACGATGCGGTTCTGCGCGTCGACGAACACGACGTTCGGCGAGTACTCCCGCAGCTCTGCCGCGTCGAGCATGCTGTAGGCGATGATGATGACGAGATCGCCCGGATGGACGAGATGTGCTGCCGCACCGTTGATCCCGATGACACCACTGCCGCGCTCACCGGCGATCGCATAGGTCACCAGCCGCGCACCGTTGTCGATGTCGACGATGGTGACCTGCTCACCCTCGAGGAGCCCCGCGGCGTCGAGCAGGTCGGAATCGATCGTCACCGAACCGACGTAGTGCAGATCGGCCTGGGTCACGGTGGCGCGGTGGATCTTCGAGGTCATCATGGTGCGCAACATGGTCATCGTCCCTCTGTGGTGGTTGTGGTGGCATTGGTCCAGGCAATTTCTTCTTCGAGCGCGGCGATCCCGCCGACTGCCACACCGACGTTGTCGATCAGGCGTGCGTTGCCGAGCCGGGCCGCGACGAGAAGGCGTCCGGGCCCCTTCTCCGGTGGTTCCTCGAGCTGGCGTCCGAGCAGGGCCAGGTAGTCGACCTCGATCTCCGGCACCGTGGCGAGAACCGCCCGCGCGGCGGCGAGAATGGCGTCGCGTCCACCTTCGGCCGCATGGGCACCGGCGACGAGCGAGGCCGAGAGCGCCGTCGCCAGCTCCCGCTGCTCCGGGGTGAGGTAGCGGTTGCGCGACGACATCGCCAGCCCGTCGGATTCGCGGACGGTCGGTACCCCCACGATGTCGACGTCGAGGTTCAGATCGGTCACCATCTGCTTGATGAGCACCAGCTGCTGATAGTCCTTCTCGCCGAAGAACGCCGCATTCGGTCCGACGATGTTGAGCAGCTTGAGGACCACGGTCAGCATCCCCGAGAAGTGCGTCGGTCGCGAGATGCCGTCGAGGATTCCCCCGGCCTCGCCGGGGTGCACCGTCGTCCGCGGACCGTTCGGGTACATCGACGACGCGGACGGCGCGAACACCAGCTCGACGCCCAGCGGCTCGAGCAGTGCGAGGTCGGCATCGAGGGTGCGCGGGTAGGCGTCGAGGTCTTCGCCGGCGCCGAACTGCAACGGATTGACGAAGACGGACACCACCACGACCGTGTTGCCCTTGGTCTTGGCGGCCCGGACCAGTTGGAGATGGCCGGCGTGCAGGGCGCCCATGGTCGGAACGAGCACGACGCGCTTGCCCGCAGCGCGCAGCGCCCGGGTGACGCGGCTCAGCGACGCAGGCTCCCGATGCACAGTCATGTGACCGGCCGAATAGGTGGGCTGTTCGTCGAGCGAGCCGCTCACGCCATCTCCTCCGCTTGCTGCTGTCATCGGTCCTCCAGTGCGTCGATCAACGCCTGCGGCGCATCGGTGTGGTCCGCGGCGCGTCGGGCGAGGGTGCGGTACGCGTCGGCGATGCCGTGCGGTCCGTCGCCACCGGGGACGGTGCGCAGGGCCGCCAGGTGGCGGGTGACCGCGGGCGCATCCCCGCGGGCGACGGGCCCGGTCAGCGCCGATGGACCGAGTTCCAGCACATTGCGCAACGACGCCGCGACCAGCGGTCCGAGGATGCGTTCGGCAAGGCGGTTGCCGTGTCCGTCGACGGTCGCGGTGTCGCGGCCGGAGTGATCGATCGCAGCGTTCAGTGCGAGGACCGCGTCGGAGATCAGGGCGATCAGGTGGTTGGCACCGTGCGCGAGTGCGGCGTGGTAGAGCGTCCGGTCGGCTTCGGCGATCCGTACCGGGTCGCCGCCCATCTCCAGGACCAGCGACGACGCGATGGCCTCGCCGACCGCATCGGCGGCGGTGATCGCGAAGCAGGCGTTGGTGAGGCGCGCGGTGTCGTCCTCCGAGCCGACGAACGTCATCGCGGGGTGCAGCGCGATCCCGAGTGCCCCGCGGTCGGTCACCGGCTGCAGTACGGCCACCCCGTGCGCACCCGCGGTGTGCGCGACGATCGTCCCGGGCCGGAGCGAGTCGGACGTCGCGATCTGCTCGACGACGGCGCCCAGATCGGAGTCGGGCACGCTGACCAGCAGCAACTCGGACCGCGCGACGACCTCGTCGAGATCGAGGATCTCGGAGTCAGGGAGCCGACGCGCCACTCGGCCGCACGACTCGGGCGAGCGGGCCACCACGGCACCGACCACGTGCCCGGCCTTCTCCAGGGCCTCGCCCAACGCCGTCCCGACGCGGCCGGCGGACACGAGGCCGACGGTCAGCCGGGCGGGTGCCGGCAGGTTGGTCATGCCGGGAAAGGGATCGGTGAGAGCGGACCCTGAATACGCGTCGTCCGCGAGGGCGTGACCAGGATGCAGACCATCGCCGAGGGCGTCGTCGCCACCGGCTCGCCGTGCCGACGGCATACCGGCATCACCGCTCGGTGAGGTCACCGCTGTCCTCCAGAGTGTCGTTCCAGTCCCGCCTCTGCCGGGATCGCCGGTCGCGTGAGCGGAACTCATCGCGGCGGCGTCGGCACGGGTACCAGACGTTGCAGAGCAAGAGTAGGTCCGACACCGCGGTCGGTGCCAACGTCTGTGACAGGTGTCACCTCGACGTCCGGTCGGGGCGGACCGGCGTCCTGTCGACCGAACGACAGAACCATCGATGACCTGCGCCGGAGCGGCGTAGTCTGAGGCGGCCACCGTCCGCGCCGACACGCCCCGAACACACGAAGGTCCGCCCATGAGCTTGGAACCGGGCACAGAGTTCGCCGGATACACGGTCGTGCGCAAGATCGGCGCCGGCGGAATGGGCGAGGTCTACCTCGTCCGCCATCCCCGACTCCCCCGCCACGACGTCATCAAGGTCCTGGCCGAACACGTCTCCACCGACCCGACGTTCCGCGCCCGGTTCACCCGCGAGGCCGACCTCGCCGCCCAGCTCGACCATCCCTGCATCGTCAGCGTCTACGACCGGGGCGAGGTGGACGGACGACTCTGGATCTCGATGCAGTATGTGCCGGGCACCGACGCCGCAGCCCTGCTGTCCACGACCCCCAGAGGACTCCCGCTCGCCGAGGTCGCGGCCGTGGGCGACGCCATCGGTTCCGCGCTCGACCACGCACACCGATCCGGACTGCTCCACCGCGACGTCAAGCCGGCGAACATCCTGATCAGCGCCGAGGAGTCCGACCCGGTGTTTCCGGGGAGCGCGCCGCAACAGCGGATCAGATTGGCCGACTTCGGCATCGCGCGGCCGACGGACGGCGGCGCCACCTCGCTCACCTCGACGGATCTGGTGATCGGCTCTTTTCCCTATTCGTCGCCCGAGCAACTCTCGGCCGCGGCCCTCGACGCTCGCAGCGACGTGTACTCGCTCTCGTGTAGCGTCTTCGAATTGCTCACCGGCACAGTCCCGTTCACCGCGCGCACTCCGGCGATGATGATCCACCACCACCTCAGCACGCCACCCCCGGAAGTGTCCATTTTTCGGCCCGATGTCCCGCGGGCGGTGTCCGACGTCGTGCGTGCCGGCCTGGCGAAGGATCGAGCGGACCGGCCGCCGTCGGCGGGAGCTTTTGCCGCCGAGCTCCGTTCGGCGATCGACACCACGGCGGTCGTCCCGGCACCGCCGCGACCCGACCGCACGATGCGCGCTCGCGCCCCACTGGCACCGACGTCCCGTCCGCCGCGGGTCCCGCTGCCGTCCGGGCCGCCACCCACCGCCCACGCGCCAACCGCCCATGCCTCCACCGCCGCCATCCCCGCAACCGGCGCGACGGCGTACTCCGGCCTTCCCGGACACACTGTCCCGCATCATGATCCGGAGTCCTCGACAATTCGCGCCTCGCGAGACCTCCCCGTACTGGACACGCCCCCGGCCGGCCCCGCGGCGCGGCGGACCACCGCGTCACTGGCGTGCGGGGTGGCAGCGGTTCCGTTGAGCGTCGTCGGCGGACTCGGCCTGCCGGTCGGTGTGGCCGGTTGGTATCTCGCCGGAAGAGGTCAGCCGGGTTCGGCCGGCCGGCTCGCCCAGGCCCTGTGCGCGCTCGCCATGGTGCTCAGCCTGGGATTCATCGTCTTCACCGTCGGAAGCGCGATGATCGATGCCGTCGAGACCACGTGAACCGTTGTCGCAGAGACGGTTCCGTCGCTACCACCGACCCCCGGGCCTGGACTGCGGCGGCTCCCGACCCTGCCGGGACAGCGCACCGAACACCGAATCGACCACCCACAGCGTCACGATCCCCGCGATGATGTCGATGACGTCGTCGAACGGCGACCGGAACCTCGGCGAGAACGGATCCAGCACCTGTGAGGCGGGGACGTTGAGCAGCCGGCCCGTTCCGTCGACGATCGCGTCGACGGGGTTCGACGCCCACCCCTCGTAGGCATTGATCGCCAACAACGCGATGACCGGGATCGCGAGCACCCACCAGAATCCACGACGCCGCGCCACCGACCACGCCACGATCAGCATCACGACGAAGGCGGGCATGTTCTCCGAACAGAAGGTGAGGATCGGGTACTCCCCCGACCGCACGAGGACAGGCACCTGCCCGCCCCAGAATCCGAGCGCCCCGACCGCGCCGATCACCACCGCGATTCCGGACCGAAGCGGGCTCCTGGCCCAGATCCCCAGCACGAGAACCGTATACAGCGGCATCAGCGCAGTAAGCGACCAGATGAGCAGCAGGCTGGCCTCGGGGCCGTTGGCCTCGAGGTTCGCGTAGTACTCGGGGAACGGAGTCCCGTCGAGCGGGTCGAAGGCGAAGAGCCACAGCACCGTCGGCCACCAGGCGATGACCGGTAGGAACAGGGCCGTGCTCACCAGTGATTGCTTGATCGCGGTCCCGCGGTCGGTGTGGCGGATCGCGGCCATCGTCGGACCGGACCCGGGCCCCAGACCGAACTCCCCACCAGCGAGCGTCTCGCTCATGAACGGATAGTAGGGCGATCGTCCAACTCGTATGTGCGAAACCGCGGCAACGTCACAGATATGACCCGAACGGATGACGAAAAAGCATGCGCGACTGATCGCGGACGTCGCCATCTGCGGGATCGATCGGCGTTTCGGCCCGGTGGATCAGCCGTTTCGGCGGCGCCGACCGCCCCCGGATGTCTCGGGCTGCGACCGCAACTGGTTCAGCAGTTCGGAGACCGGCAGCCCTGCCGAGTGCGCGGATTCTGCATCGTCGTCAGCCGCACGGCGTCGACGGCCACCACCGTAGGACTCGGCCGACCGACCACCGGGCGGGTTCTCGTGCCGTCCCGCGGCTCCGAGGAACGCCGGCGGTTCCACCTCGTCGGCGTCGGCGGCCTGCGGCGACTCGGCCCGTGAGGCGTCGTCGGCCGTCGGCGTCGCGGTCGCCCACTCATCGGTCGGGGTGTCGTCGGTGTAGAGGGGCTGATCCGGGGCAGGGACCCGGGACTCCGCCTCCGCGGGGCGCGCGGCCGGCGCCTCGGCGGCATTCCCGAGATAGAAGCCACCGGAGAACGGCAGCGACGCGGATTCGCCGGCGCCCACGCCCGAGGCTCCCCCGACACCAGCGGCCCCGGCGTCCGGCGAAGCAGTCCCGCCTGTATCGGGATGATCGGTGTCGACGATCTCGGCGTCGGACACATCCGCGTCGGCAACATCCACGTCAGGCGCATCCGGGCCGGACGCCTCGCCGCCGGACATCCGGCCGGCGCCTACGGAATCGGTCGGCGCGTTCGTCACCGATGTGTCGTCGGGCGAGACCTCGGTGGCGATACGGCCTGAGATCGGATCGTCGGTGACGATCGGGATCACCTCGGTCATCTCGTTGGGGTCGACCGGTCCCGTATGTCGGCCGTCGTCCGAGGTGGGCGCGGTCGCGGCGAAGTCGCGGGCGGCGAGCACGCCGTCGTCGGCGTAGGTCGCGCCATATAAGGACACGCCCCCGAGATCGCCGGAGTAGTCACCGCCGAAAGATGCGCCCGATCGACGGCCCCTGCGAGATTCGTCGTTCAGGCCCGAGGCCAGTTCGCGCATCTTCTCGCTCGACAGCGCCACCCGCTGATCCGGGAGCGGCTCGCCGAGGAGCATCTCCAGACTGGAGCGCAACGCGAGGACCTGGGTCTTCAGCTCGGAGAGTTCTTCGTTCGACTCGGCGGTGACCTCCTTGCGGATGGTGGTCTCGACGTCGAGTTCGTACTGACGACGCGCAGCGATCTCTCGCTCCAACTGCAGTTCGTAGACGAGTCGGAGATCTCGGCTCTTCGCCTCCGCGCTCTCGGCCTGGCGCCGGAACTTGGTCACCAGGATCGCGCCGATGACGGCCGCCCACAACGCCGCGATGACCGCCAGCGAACCGGTGATCGACAGGCGATCGGTGAAGACCATCAGAATGCTGGCGATCAACGCGAGCACGATCAACAGGCCGAGCAACCACTGAGCCGTCGACCGACTCGAGCGGCGCGAGTCGGCGGCACGGCCGTTCGAGGTCGTCATGATCGTGAATTTACCCGCTGTGAGTACATTCGGACGTCAGGCGGGTGCGGAGTTTCTCAGATAGTCCGCATGTTAGGCGGTGCGCCGCGGACCATCGCGTCGCTTCCGGCAACCGTCACGAATCGCCCACCGCAGACGGGTCGTCCGGGGCTCGGCAGCAGTACTCGAGCCAGAGCGCCGCGCCGACGAGGAGCACCCCGCCGATCAGTCCGACGATCGCACCCGGCCGGTCGTGGTCGGCAGCAGCCAGATCATGCTGGCCGAGCAGGAACGCCAGCAGGCCCAGCCACACCCCGATCGCGATCGCGCCGAGGATCGCAGAAGCCTTGGCCAGGGCCAGCACTCGTGCGGCCGTGAGCGGATGCAACTGCCCGCGCGCGCTGCCCACGTCCCGGGACTCGACGCGGGAGCGGACGACGAAGGCGATCACGATCTCGAGTGCCGCAAGCACATACAGCACCACACCGGCGAGCAGCGGCAGCGGCGGGAAATCGGAGTAGTTGTATCGCACCAGGATCCACGCGGTGATCGCCGTGACCACCGCGATCACCGCCAGATCGCGAACCCGCGTGGGTCCGAGACCGGTCTGATCGTCGTCCTGCTCCGGCCGGCGCGGATCGGGTGCGCTCACTTCTCGACCCCGGTCAGGCGACCGACTCCGCGCACCGCGGTCCGCTCGGCGGCGTCGAGTTCGGCGACGAGATCGGACACCGCTCGCCCGCCGTCCGGCGTCCACAGGATGGCGTCGGGTTCGATCTCGAGCCACGGGACGAGCACGAAAGCCCGTTGCGCAGCACGGGGATGCGGCAGCGTGAGGTCCGGGTCGTCGCTGACGACGACCTCGCCCGAATCGGACACCGTGATCACATCGACATCCAGAGTTCTTGGTCCCCAGCGAACTTCCCGCGTGCGGTCGGCCGCCCGCTCCAATTCGAAACCACGCTCGAGCCATTGCCGGGCCTCGTACGGGCCGTCGACGACGAGAGTGATGTTGAGGAAATCGTCCTGCTCGACCCCACCCCACGGCGGCGTCGAATACATCTGCGACACCGCGACGAGCTCGCCGGCGAAGCCCTCGACGACCGACCGCAGGTGAGCGGTCGGATCGCCCACGTTGGAGCCCGCCGAGAGTACCGCGCGGCTCATCGCGCAGCCTTGTGGGAACGTCGGGTCACCACCGCGACGTCGTCGAACGTCAGCGGGATCGGCGCCGACGGCTTGTGCACGGTGACCTCGCAGGCGCTGATGCGCTCATCGCTCATGATCGAGTCCGCGACCTCGGCCCCCACCTTCTCGATGAGATTGCGGGGTTCGCCCCCGACGATCCCCGCGACCTGCTGCGCGAGCGCGCCGTAGTCGACGGTGTCGGCCAGGTCGTCGGACTCCGCTGCGGCCTGCAGGTCCAGCCAGAGCACGACGTCGATGAAGAAGTCCTGGCCGTCGGCCCGCTCGTGGTCGAACACGCCGTGATTGCCTCGGACCTTCAGCCCGCGCAGCTCGATACGGTCAGCCATTCGACTCTCCTACCGGTGATGAGGTTCGGGAACCGCCGGCGCGCCAGGCCGCGGCGACCGCGACGGCGTCGCGACTGCTCGCGACATCGTGCACGCGTACCCCCCACGCACCGGCGGCGGCGGCGAGTGCGGACACGGACGCGGTGGCCACATCCCGCCCGGCGGGCGGCCGGTCCACGCCATCGTGGCTCAGCAATGTACCGAGAAAACGTTTGCGGGAGGCCCCGACGAGAACAGGGAAGCCGAGGCCGGTCAACGTGGGCAACGCGTGCAACAGGGCCCAATTGTGTTCGGCCGTCTTGGCGAAACCCAGTCCCGGGTCCAGGATCAGCCGGTCCGCATCGACACCCGCCGACACCGCGGCATCGACCTGGGCGAGCAACTCGCCGCTGACCTCGGCGATCACATCCCGATAACCCCCGACATCTCCGCTGCGGTGAGTGAAACGCCGGTCGGCACTGTCGCCGGCCGGGCGCCAGTGCATCAGGATCCAGGGCAGCCCCGCCTCCGCGACAACCCGCGCCATGCCGGCGTCGGCACGTCCGCCCGAGACGTCGTTGACGATCGCCGCGCCCGCCTCGACGGCAGCCGCGGCCACCGGGGCACGCATCGTGTCGACCGAGACGGTCACCCCGCGCGCGGCGAGCTCGCTGATCACCGGGACGACGCGCGCCGTCTCGAGTTCGGGGTCGACCCGGACCGCGCCGGGGCGGGTGGATTCGCCACCCACGTCGATGAGGTCGGCACCCTGCTCGATCAACTCGAGTCCGTGCGCGATCGCCGCATCGGCGTCGAGGTACCGACCACCGTCGGAGAACGAATCGGCGGTGACGTTGAGGACACCCATGACGAGGGTCCGGCGCATTCCGCCGCCTGCGGGGACCGCGTGCGCCGTCGTCACCGGGTGATCAGGTCGAGAGCTTCACCGCGGGACACCGCACTGGTCTTGAAGATGCCGCGCACCGCGGACGTCGTGGTCGTCGCGCCGGGTTTGCGGATTCCCCGCATCGCCATGCACAGGTGCTCGGCCTCGATCACCACGATCACCCCGCGGGGCTCGAGCCTGCGCATCATCGCGTCGGCGATCTGGCTCGTCAGCCGCTCCTGGACCTGCGGGCGCTTCGCGTACAGGTCGACGAGCCGTGCCAGTTTGGACAATCCGGTGACCCGCCCCGACGCACCGGGGATGTAACCGACGTGGGCGACCCCGTGGAACGACACGAGGTGGTGCTCACAGGTGGAGTACATGGGGATGTCCTTCACCAGCACGAGCTCATCGTGATCCTCGTCGAATGTCGTGGCGAGGACATCGTCGGGCTCGGTGTACAGACCGGCGAACATCTCCCGGTACGCATTCGCCACCCGCGTCGGGGTCCGGAGCAGACCCTCCCGGTCCGGGTCCTCGCCGACGGCGAGCAGCAACTCGCGAACCGCCGCTTCGGCTCGCGCCTGGTCGAAGTCCGATCGAGGTCCCTCGAGTACGGCGTCCCGCCGCTCGCTGATGCTCATCCGGCCACTTTACGAACTCGGCCGCGAGTCGTCGTCATCGGCGCGTCGTCCCCAGCCATTGGTGTCGCCGTTGCGACCCGGACGTGGATCGGGCTCAGGCGGCCAGCCGGGGGCCGACCAGTCCCGGGGCGCGCCGTAGTCCGGACGCGTGCCGCCCGCGTACGGCCCGCCCGACCCGGGCACCGCCGGACCTGCACCCGGATCCCGGTATCCCGGGCCGGGGTATTGCGGGTTCGGATAGTTCGGGTTCGGATGATTCGGGTTGGGATACTGGGGATTCGGATGGTGCGGGTTCGGATACCCGGGGTCGGGGTATCGGGGTTCGGGGTTGCCCTGAGTCGGCGGCATCGGTCCGCCCGACGTCCCCGGCTCGGGGTACATCGGCGGATAGTTCGGCACCTGACCCGGGACCTGGGGCCCACCGGGATAACCGGCACCCACCGGCTCCGGGATCTTGGCCTGCTCCGGCGGCGGCCACGGCTCACCGCGTTCGATGGCCAGCTCGCCCGGCGTCTTCACCGGCGGCTTGTCGCTGGGAGTGCGCTCGCCGAAGTCGTTGAAGGTGGTGATCCGCGGGCGCTTGTCGACGTCGGAGAAGATCTTCTCGAGGTCCTTGCGGGTCAGCGTCTCCTTCTCCAGGAGCTGGGTCGCGAGCACATCGAGGGTGTCCCGGTACTCGTTCAGGATGGCCCACGCCTCGGTGTGCGCGGCCTCGATGAGCCGGCGCACCTCGTCGTCGATCTCGCTCGCGATCTCCGCGGAGTAGTCGGTGTGCGAGCCCATGGAACGTCCGAGGAACGGATCGCCCTGATCCTGGCCGTAACGCACCGCGCCCAGCTTCGAACTCATGCCGTACTCGGTGACCATCGCCCGGGCGATCTTCGTCGCCTGGTCGATGTCGGACGACGCACCCGTCGTCGGCTCGTGGAACACGAGTTCCTCGGCGGCCCGACCACCCATCGCCATCACGAGGCGCGCGATCATCTCCGAGCGGGTCATCAGGTCCTTGTCCTGTTCGGGGACCGCCAGCGCATGTCCGCCGGTCCGCCCGCGCGCCAGGATCGTGACCTTGTAGATGGGGTCGAGGTCCGGCATCGCCCACGCGGCCAGGGTGTGACCGCCCTCGTGGTAGGCCACGACTTTGCGCTCGTGTTCGCTGATGATGCGGGACTTGCGGCGCGGACCGCCGATGACACGGTCGACCGCCTCCTCCAGTGCCTCGGCGGTGATCGTCTGCTTGTTCTCCCGCGCGGTGAGCAGCGCAGCCTCGTTGACCACGTTGGCCAGGTCTGCGCCGGACATCCCCGGCGTGCGCTTGGCCAGGCCGTCGAGATCGGCGTCGGAGTCGATCGGCTTGCCGTTGGCGTGGACCTTGAGGATCGCGCGGCGACCGGCCATGTCCGGGTTACCGACGGGGATCTGTCGATCGAATCGGCCGGGACGCAGGAGCGCCGGGTCGAGGATGTCGGGGCGGTTGGTGGCCGCGATCAGGATGACGTTCGTGCGGTCGCCGAAGCCGTCCATCTCGACGAGGAGCTGGTTGAGCGTCTGCTCCCGCTCGTCGTGACCGCCACCGAGGCCCGCGCCGCGCTGACGACCGACGGCGTCGATCTCGTCGACGAAGATGATGCACGGACTGTTGTTCTTGGCCTGCTCGAACAGGTCCCGCACGCGGGACGCGCCGACACCGACGAACATCTCGACGAAGTCCGAACCGGAGATGGTGAAGAACGGGACACCCGCCTCGCCGGCGACCGCGCGGGCCAGCAGCGTCTTACCCGTTCCGGGTGGTCCGAACAACAGCACACCACGCGGGATCTTCGCGCCCAGTGCCTGGTAGCGCGCCGGGTTCTGCAGGAAGTCCTTGATCTCGTAGAGCTCTTCGACGGCCTCGTCCGCGCCGGCGACATCGGCGAAGGTCGTCTTCGGCATGTCCTTGGTGAGTTGCTTGGCCTTCGACTTGCCGAATCCCATGACGCCGCCGCGGCCACCGCCCTGCATGCGGCTCATCACGAAGAAGAACAAGCCGAACAGCAGGATCATCGGGAGCACGAAGATGAGGATCTGCCACAGGACGGACTGCTCGTTGACGTTGGTCGTGTACGGGGCACCGGTACCCTGAACAGCTTCGAAGACCTGGTCACCCGCCTGCGCCGGGTACTTGGCGCTGATCTTGTCGGTGTCCGCGTCGTTGACCTTGACCGGCGAGTTGAGCTCGATCCGGAGCTGCTGCTCGCGGTCGTCGATGCTGATGAACTTGGTGTTCTTGTCGTTGAGCTGCTGCAGTGCGACGGAGGTGTCGACGCCGCGGTACTCGCGGCCGGAGTCGCTCATCACGCTCCAGCCCCAGAGGGCGAGCAGGATGAGCGCCAGGATGGCGAGGTTACGGAAGACTGTCTTA
This sequence comes from Gordonia sp. NPDC058843, assembly GCF_042743165.1. Classification (NCBI taxonomy): domain Bacteria; kingdom Bacillati; phylum Actinomycetota; class Actinomycetes; order Mycobacteriales; family Gordoniaceae; genus Gordonia; species Gordonia sp. NPDC058843. The sequence goes on along the minus strand of NZ_JBHYNC010000050.1, from coordinate 6,004 downwards.
CGGTTCATGCCAGTTGGTGGGGGTCGAGCGGGCTCACGGGATCGAGTCCCGGTGCCGACGCCGTTCCCATGTCCTTCCCGTCGACGTACACATTGAGGCTACCGGTCAACGATCACGCTGGTGAAACCGTTCCCTCGCAGGTCGGGGCCCACAGGCGCCGCGTTGTGCGCGCAGACGCGTCAGTGCGTGTACACCGACGGCTTCAGGCGGCCGATGTAGGGCAGGTCGCGGTACCGCTCGGCGTAATCGAGGCCGTACCCGACGACGAACTCGTTGGGGATGTCGAAACCGACGTCGGCGACCCGGATCGTCGAGCGCACGGCATCGGGCTTGCGCAGCAACGCGCACACCTCGAGGCTGCGTGGCGACCGCGTGGCGAGGTTCTTCATCAGCCAGGACAGCGTCAGACCGGAGTCGATGATGTCCTCGACGATCAGTACGTCACGTCCCTCGATGTCGCGATCGAGGTCCTTGAGAATCCGGACCACGCCCGACGACGAGGTCGACGACCCGTAGCTCGACACCGCCATGAACTCCATCTGCGACGGGATCGGCAGTGACCGCGCGAAGTCCGTCATGAACATGATCGCGCCCTTCAGGACACCGATGAGGACCAGATCCTCTTCGATGTCGGCATAGCGCGACGCCACGGACTGGGCGAGTTCGGCGGTGCGCTGCTTGATCTCTTCCTCGGTGATCAGGACAGCGTCGATGTCAGCGGCGTACGGATCGGCAAACTGCACGATCCCAGCTTGTCATGTTTTGCCGTTCCGTCGACGAACGGGTGCCGTACCGAGCTCGGCGGCCGTCCATCGAGGAAAAGACCGGTGGCCGCCTGCGGTTTTTCGAAGAATTGCCTGCTCACACCATTTCGGCGTTTTCACACCGATATTTCGCGAAATTGCTATGTAGATAACAGTCACATAACAACTCATCACACGGGCACCATTCCGAGTGGTTGCGTTTCGATGTGGATCAAGCGTCTGACATTCTCAGAAACAGAGAGCTGAGCACCAGACCTCTGAAATCCCCTCCCTTCTCTCGCCCTGTCCTGTGTGGACAAGAAGGAGCATTCGTGTTCCCCACCTCGCGTACCCCCTTGCGCAAAAAACGCCTCAGCGCCATTCTCTGCTTGGTCACCGCGGTCGTCACGGTATTCGCCACCACCGCCGAAGCTGCACCTCAACGGCCTGCACCCGCGACCTACGATGCCTCGTGGAACAATTCGGCCCTGACTCTGACGGTGCACAACGCATCGGTGAGCACGAAGAACGGGAATCTGACGATTCGCGATATCGCGGGCGCCGAGCTCTTCCGCATGCCGCTCAGCTACCGCAACGAATTCCGGCAGTTTCCGATCGACACCCGGACCGCGGGGAACAAGGTGACCCTCATTCCGTCCCGGGAGGTCTCGCGATCGACGGCGCTCGATCCGACCGAGGTCGAGAAATTGCGCGGCGTGGCCCGGCACAATGTCGCGGCTCCGCAGACGCGGCAGGAACGCGACGATGACGCCCTCGATCGATTTCAATCACAACTCCGCGCCGGTATGACCGTGTCCTCGCTCATCGGAACGGTTGTCGGCGGGATTCTGGGCGCGACATTGGGGTGCGTCATCCTGGGTGTGACCACTACCCCCATCGGGTGCATCCTTGCGGGAATTCCGCTCGGCACGGCAGCCGGAGCACTTGCCGGCCTCGCACTCGGCGGCGGAGGCACGCTGATCGGTGCCGGCATTCACTACTTCGAGACGATCAACTCGCCGTTCGTTCCGCCTCGCCGCTGACCCGGCACACGTTTCCCGCGACGGTCCGTCTCACCTCACGGTGAGGCGGACCGTCAATGTCTCGCCGTCGCGGACGATGACGCGGCGCACGTCGGGGTCGCCGCCGATGGCGACCTGAGCCCGGTCGCCGCCGGCGTCGCGTGTGTCCATGAGCCCCGCCACCGCAGAGATCACCCGATGGGTCGGCTCCGTCGCCCCGACGTCGAGCAGCCAGGCCCGCAGCACCCGGGTCCGGACCGCTTGCGGCGTGGCCCGCAGCGGTGCGACCGCCAGGCCGTCGTCGCTTCTGGCTTCGACGAGCACGCGGGCCGCCCACATGTCGAGTGCGTCGTTGTCGGCGCGCAGCCCCTCGGCGGTCCGGCCCAGCGCGTCGACGACCCCGCCGTGGAGGACCTCCTCCAGCAGCGGCAGCACCTCGGTTCGTAGGCGGACGCGGGTGAAGCGTGGATCACGGTTGTGCCGGTCCTGGTGAGGAGCGAGGCCGAACTCGGTACAGGCCGCCAGGGTCTGCTGTCGTCGAACCCCGAGGAACGGTCTGGCCCAGGGGTTGTTCCAGGCACGCATCCCGGCGATCGACCGTGATCCGGACCCGCGCGCCAACCCGAGCAGCACGGTCTCGGCCTGGTCGTCGGCGGTGTGACCGAGCAGGACCGGCCGGCCGTCGCGAGCGTCGTCGAGCGCCGCGTATCTGGCTGCGCGGGCCCCGGCTTCGAGACCGCCGTGCCGGTCGACGCGTACCGGGAGGATTCGGGCACGGGCACCGAGCGTGCCCGCGACGTCGCCTGCGGCCTCGGCCACCCGCGCGGAATCCGGCTGCAGCCCGTGATCGACGACGAGCGCGGTGACGTCGAGGCCGGCACGGACGGCGGCCGCGGTCAGCGCGAGCGAGTCCGGTCCGCCGGAGAGTCCCACGCAGACCTCCGGCCCGGAGAGATGAGCGGCCGCGAAGTCCGCGACCGCCCGCCTCACAAGACCCGCTGAATCCATGCCTGCGGGTCGTCGATCTCGCTCGGCAGCGGCATCGTGTCCGGCGAGGTCCACACGGTGTTGAACCGCTCCATGCCGACGGTGTCGACCACCGCGTCGACGAAGGCCTTGCCCCGGATGTACTGGGCCAGCTTGGCGTCCATGCCGATGAGGGCCCGGATGAGCCGCTGGACCGGATTCTGCGGTGCGGTGCGTCGTTTGTCGAAGGCCGCGCGGATGCGCGCCACCGATGGCACATGCGCCGGCCCCACCGCATCCATGACGTGGTCGGCGTGCCCCTCGAGCAGAGTGCCGAGGACCATCATGCGCTGGAACGCAGCGTGCTGTTCCGGACTCTGCAGGAGCTGCATCGCGCCGATCACGCCCTTTTCCCGCGGGCCGTCGGAACCCTTGAGCGCCTTGGTCATCCGCGTGACGATCTCGGTCGTCGACTCGCCGGCGTCGGAGGTCAGCACCGCGACGTTGTCCTGCATGTAGTCCCGTAGCCACGGATTGGCCGAGAACTGCACGCGGTGGGTGACCTCGTGCAGGCACACCCACAACCGGAAGTCCGACGGGACGACCTTGAGCTGGCGTTCGACGTTGATGATGTTCGGCGTCACCACCATGAGCACGCCGGGTTCGCCGGTCTCCGGGTCAGGCGTGAACGGATCGTATTGGCCGAGGATCGCGGTGGAGAGAAATGCGAGCAACCCGCCGGCCTGGAGGCCGCCGAATCGTGCCGCCAGACCGGGTGATCCCGCGTCGGCGGTCTCCTCGTCGGAACCCAGCATCGAGCGCATCGACAGGGACGCGGCATCGATCCAGCCGGCCCGGTCGAGGACTCGGGTGGTCGGTACGCGCAAGCCGTCGGCCAGACCCGTGACCTCCCGCACCGGGGCCTCGGCGCGCGTGGCGGCGTCGGCCAGCTCCGCCCGGGCGGCGTCGTAGGTGTACGCAGTCGTCCTGGGCCCGGGGCGGGCGAGACGTTTCGCCGTCGACGCGGCCAGCGACCAGTCGATCTGCGATCCGATGCCCGGGTGACGCTCCCGGTCGGCGGACTCCCCGGCGGCGGGTTCCGGAGAGGTCCCGGCCGTCTCCGACTCGGCGATTCCTGACGTGGTCATCGGCACCCGCACTCTCTCAGTTGACCCACCACGGCGTCGAGGGCGGGTCGCGCGTCCGCCGGCGAGGTGCCGCCGGACATCAGGGCGAACGACAGCACACGGCCGTCGACTGTCTGCACTATGCCGGTCAACGAACTGACCCCGGTCAGTGTTCCGGTCTTGGCTCGCGCCCAGCCTGCGCCCGGGTTGTCCGAGGCGTCGAACCGGTCCGCGAGGGTGCCGGTACCGCCGGCAATCGGCAGACCGTCGAGCATCGGGCGCAGTGCCGGCCTGCTCGGCCCGCTGGCGGCGGTCATCACCGCGTCGAGCAGCTCCGGGGTCGTGCGGTTGGCGTAGGAGATCCCCGACGCGTCGTGCAGGGTGGTCCCGGCCCACTGCTCCGGGAACATCGACGACAGCACCTGTTCGATCGCGTCGACACCGCCGGCGTGCGTCGGCGGTCCGCCGCGGTGCACGGACAGTTCGACGGCGAGCGTCTCGGCGAGCACGTTGTCGCTGTAGCGCAGCATGTCGTTGACGCGGGTGACCAGCGGCGCCGACCGGACCTGGGCGATCACACGCTCGTCCCCCGAGCCGGCTGCGTCGGTACCGGCCACCTCGGTGACGGGGCCTTCGACGCCGAGGGCGGCGGCCAGGGCATCGCCCGCCATGATGCCCGGGGTCGCGGTGCGCGGCGAGTACTCGTCGAGCGGTTCCAACCGGGCACCGTCGACCATCAGCGATTCGATCGGCGCGATGTCGCCGCCCTGGATGTCCCGGCGATCCCACGTGGTGTCCATCGTGGGACCCGAGAAGGCGCTCAGATCGACGGCCACCGAGGTCACCGGGACCCCGGTCTCCTCGATCTGCCGCGCGAGATCGGCGATGCGTCCCGGATCGGTGTAGAAGGTGTCGGTCCCGGCGGGTTGGGCGGACAGGGTGGGATCACCCGCACCCCGGAGGATGACCTGCCCGTTGCTGCCGGCCACCACCGTCGTCGTCAGTCGGTCGTCATGCGGCATGGCCTCGAGAAACGCCGCAGCCGACAGGACCTTGGCGTTCGAGGCGGGAATGCGGGGACGGTCGGGGGTTCTGGTCCACAGGATCGCGCCGGTGAGCGAGTCGCTGATCATGCCGCTGAGCTCGCCCAGAGCGGGATTGCGCAACGCGGGCGTGATGGCGCGCAGGACGCCGGGAGGTGTCGGCTCGGGCGCGGAGGCGACAACCGGGTCGATGCGGGGGTCGACGACGACCGCGGCGGGTTGCGGCGGTATCCCCGGCGGGAGTTCCGGCTCCCGGTCGAGCCGGAGCGCGATCACGACCGAGGCCGTCGCGACGAGGGCCAGGATCACCACCGCGGTGATCGTCCACCACAGGAGTCTGCGACCGGAACGACCGCCGTTTCGGGTGGATGCGCCCACAAAGCCTCCGGGTCTCTCGCGGTTGACGGTCCATGCAGCGGCCCGGATGTCGGCCCAAGGAGGGGTACGAACATCGAGGTCGCCGGACCAACAGTATCGTTGGGGCAGCGTGCGGGCGTTTCGGCCCGACGCGGTATCCCCGATCAAGACTGCCAGGAGGAACTGTGGAATTCGATGTGACCATCGAGATCCCCAAAGGTGGCCGCAACAAGTACGAGGTCGACCACGAGACGGGCAAGGTCTACCTCGACCGCTACCTGTACACCTCGATGGGATACCCCGCCGACTACGGCTACATCGACGGCACCCTCGGCGAGGACGGCGACCCGCTCGACGCGCTGGTCCTGCTCCCCGAGTCGGTGTTCCCCGGCATCATCGTGCGCGCACGGGTCGTCGGCATGTACACGATGACCGACGAGGCCGGTGGCGACGACAAGCTCCTGTGCGTGCCGGCCAAGGACGTGCGCTGGGACCACATCAAGGACATCTCCGACGTGTCCGAGTACGAGCTGGGACCCATCGCCCACTTCTTCGAGCACTACAAGGACCTCGAGCCCGGCAAGGAGGTCGACCCGGGCGGTTGGGTCGGCCGCGACCAGGCCGAGAAGATCGCGCAAGAGGCGATCGACCGCCTCGCCGCACACCCCGACGCGGCCAACGAGCCCTCGCGCGGCTGACGTCCGCACCAGACGAGACCGCCCCGCCCAAAGGTGGAACGAGTTGGC
>NZ_JBHYNC010000049.1:0-38444 GCF_042743165.1 Gordonia sp. NPDC058843 | reverse complement strand
ATCGCTCCTCGCACCTCAGGGAGCAGAATGGCTGGCGCTATCGCTCCTCGCACCTCAGGGAGCAGAATGGCTGGCGCTATCGCTCCTCGCACCTCAGGGAGCAGAATGGCTGGCGCTATCGCTCCTCGCACCTCAGGGAGCAGAATGGCTGGCGCTATCGCTCCTCGCACCTCGGGGAGCAGAGCGAGCCAGCGGCTCTGTGGTTCGTTCGGACCAGGGAGCGAAATGTTGCCGTCCGCGCACGGCCGGCTTACGTGACGGTTCCGGTCTCGATGGCCTGGGGTCGGCCGGAGCTCTCCACCTCGATCCGCCGTGGCTTCGCCTTTTCGGCGACGGGGATCGTGACGGTGAGGACGCCGTTGTCGTAGCGGGCCGAGATCGACGCGCTGTCGATGGCGTCGCCCAAAGTCAGCTGACGGCGGTAGGTTCCGGAGAATCTCTCGCTGGTCAGCCACTGCACGCCCTCGTCGGACGGCGTGCTCCGCCGGGCGGACAGTGTCAGGACTCCGTTGTCGACGCTGACGTCGATGGAGCCGGGATCGGCGCCGGGTAGGTCGGCGACGAGCAGATAGTGGTCCTCGACCTTGTACAGGTCCAGAGGCATGAATCGGGGAGTGCGAGCGGTTCCGGCCGCTGAACCGGTCATCATGCCTCGGGTCCAGGCATCCATGTCGGAAAAGGGATCGAAACGAAGCACAGCAGTCACCTCCTGTTCTACAAGGCTGCTCGCCACCCGTTTGACGAGCAGTTCATCGCTGTACTGGCAACGAAGATAGCACCGGATCCCGCACTCGTCTAGCACTCTGGAGGGTAGAGTGCCAGAAATTTTCGACCCCTGGACGCGACGCCGCCCGAGCGCGAGTTCGAATGTGCCGGAGAAGATCCGGACGACATCGAACGACGTGATCGGGCGGTGTCGGGGGGAGATGGGGTCAGTCGTTGAGCTCGGTGGCGTCGATGCTGAACCCGGCGTTGCGCAGACGGTCGATGAGGGCGTCGCCCATCGCCACGGCCGTCGTCAGGACGCCGGCGCGCTTGGGCAGCCGGTCCCGGTCGAGGGCCAGCGCCAGAGCGCTCTCGGCGAGCATCACCGCGGTGGCCTTGTATCCGGGGTCGCCCTGGGCGCGCATCCGCGCGCGGTAGCGACGGCCGGTGGTGGTCCGCGTGAACGTGTCGACCACGAAATACCCGTTCTCGCGGGCTTTTTCGCTCGGCCCGTCGCCGGGCTTCGGGAGCACGCGATCGAGGACCCGACGTGTGGGACCGAAGCTCATCGCACCCATGAACGCGCCGGTGCCGACCGCGACCGCGCCGGCGAGAAGGGTCGAGACCGCGGGGACGCCGCCCACGCTCATCGTCTCCGCGTAATGGAAGTCCTTGCCATAGGCGTTGTCCAGCAGAGCATTCGAGCGCCGAACGATCCGGGTGTTGTGCGCCGCCATGAAGAAGGGGGCGAGTGTGCCGCGCAGGGACGGGTCGACCTTCTTGGCGTTGATGATGGACAGGTCACTCGGTTCGTCGGACAGGTTGACCCGTGGGACGTCGCCCGGGCCGCTCGACAGCGCCTGGGGGTTGAGCATGAGACGCCGCGACTGGGCGTTGCGGGCCTCCTCGGCGATGACCCGCATGGAGTCGATCGTCCCGCCGGAGATCCCGCCGCGGAACGACGCGACGACCAGTGTCGTGTCGGTCATCTCACCCGCGCCGTCGTCGGCGACCTTCTTGTACAGCGAGTAGGTGGTGATGTCGGACGGTACGGAGTCGAAGCCGCACGAGTGGACGATGCGGGCGCCCGAGGCGGCGGCGACGTCGTGGACCTTGTCGATGGAGTACCGCACGAACGGGACCTCGCCGGTCAGGTCGACGTAGTCGGTGCCTGCGGTGGCCGCTGCCACCACGAGGGCCTCGCCGTACTTGAGGTACGGGCCGACGGTCGTGCAGACGACCTGGGTGCGGGCGACCATTGCGTCGAGCGCCGCGGGTGACTCCGCGTCGGCGATGATCAGCGGCCAGTCGTGCGCGCGCAGCGGCAGGCGCTTGCGGGCGTCGGTCAACTTCGACTCGTTGCGTCCCGCCAGCGCGATCTTGGTGCCGATGGGCGCGTGATCGGCCAGATACCGTGCCGTGAGTTCGCCGACGAAGCCGCTGGCGCCGTACACCACGACGTCGAATTCGCGACCGTGTCCGGTGGATCGGCCGTTCGTGGATGTGGATTCGGTGTTCGATTCCCCGCTCATCTTCCCGACTTTACGTGGGACGCGGGTCACACGTAACCGCCGAGTCGTCCGGGACGGTCACGGCGACCGCCGCGCGGCGAGACGAGCGGCGAAGGGCGCCACGAACAGCATGAGCAGCACGCGCAGGATCTGGGCGGCGACGACGAAGGCGACGTTCCCCCCGGCCCCGGTGGCAGCGGCGAGCACGGCGTAGATGCCGCCCGGCGTCGTCGCGAGATAGCAGTCGAACATCGACTCCCCGGTCCACGCCGAGAGCACGACCCCCAGCAGGGCGCAGCCGGCCCCGATGACGAGGATCAGTACCAGCGCGAGTGGCAGGACACGTCCGATCGCACGCAATCGCGGGATCGTGAAACCGAGACCGGCCTGCCAACCGATCACCGCGTAGGCGACGGCGAGCAGCGCGGGGGAGACCTCGGCCGAACCTGCGATCCCGGTGAGCTCGGCCACGGTCGCCAGCGACAGCGGACCGAGCAGACCGGCAGCGGGCATGCGCATCAGCCGGCCGAGCGGAATCCCGACACCGAGGCACACCGCGAGGAGCAGCAGTCCCCAGGCCTGGTCCTGCAGGGTCTCCGCCGACCAGGCGTCTGCTCCCGGTGCGACGGCGTCCCCGTCGGCGCCGAACACGAGCGAGGCGACGAGCGGGATGGTGACCGTGACCAGCGCGACGCGCAGATACTGGATGACCGCGACCATCCGCTCGTCGCCGCCGAACTCGCGGGCCAGCGCCACCAGCCCCGACGCACCGCCGGCGACGAGTGCGAGTGAACCGGTCAGCGGGTCGACGTCGCGGTGCAGTCCGAGCAGCGCGCCGCAGGCGATCGAGATGACCAGGGTGCCGAGACCGATGACGAGCACCGGGAACCACGACGACCCGAGCCCGCTGACGGTCTCGGGTTCGGCCATGGTGCCGATGAAGACGCCGAGAACGCCCTGGGAGGCGACGAAGGCCCACCGCGGAACGATCGGGTCGTCGGGGTCGGCGTCGGCGCGGCCACGCGGAGCTCGGCCGGCGATCGCGAGGCCGCCCGCGACGACGAGACCCGCGAACAGGGCGGCGGCGTCGACGTCGAACACCTCGAGCAGAAGCGTCGCGACCACGGTGAGGAGGACCAGTACCGACCAGCGACGCACTGGGTCCACAGTAGGGCAGGACCACCCGGGAACCGCCGGCCCCCGCCCGCGGTCAGGCCGGCCGGGCGGTCCCGAGGCTCAACGCGCCGAACGGTTTCGGGACGCCCGGCTGATAGAACGCGTCGACGGGCCCGAGCGCGAAGCCGGCGGCGGTGAGCTCGGCTCGCACGTCGCGGGTGAGATGGCAGCCGCCCGCAACCCGCTTCTGGATCGGCTCGAGGCGTCGCTGCCACCGGCGGACCCCGGGGTCGGGTGCGGAGCCGTGCTCGAGGAACGCCAGGTGCCCGCCCGGGCGCAGCACCCGTCGCAGTTCGCGCAGCGCCGCCCGCACGTCGGGAATGCTGCACAACGTGAAGGTGGTGAGCGCGGCGTCGAACGAATCGTCGTCGAACGGGAGCCGCTGGCCGTCGAGCCCGGAGCGTTCGATGGGCACCCGCGAGGTGGCGACGCGATCGGCGGCCATCGACCATGCGACCGTCGACGGCTCGACCGCTGCGACCTCTGTGATGGCGGCGGGGTAGACGCCGACGTTGAGGCCCGAACCGAATCCGATCTCGATCATCCGGCCGGACAGGGGTGCGCAGGCCCGTGCTCGCAGCGGTGTCAGTGCGGCCATGCCGCAGGTTCGTTCGATGAGGTGCGGCAGGACTCGGTCGTCGTAAAAGCCCACGTGACGAGGGTAACGCCGCTCCCCGTCGCGATGTCGGGAGTCGGACTACCCAGTGGTGGGTCCCGGACCCACCACTACGCTTGTGGGATGAACCGACCGGCCCAGAACGCCCCGGGGCCCAACCCGTCCACGCTGCAGGCCCGGGTCATCGTCGACGAGATGATCCGCGGCGGTGTCCGTGAGGCCGTCCTGTGCCCGGGGTCGCGCAACGCGCCGCTCGCCTTCGCCCTGCACGCCGCCGACGCCACCGGGCGGTTGCGCCTGCACGTGCGCATCGACGAGAGGTCGGCCGGTTACCTTGCGCTCGGGCTCGCGGTGTCGTCGGGACAACCCGTGCCCATCGTGATGACGAGCGGCACGGCCGTCGCGAACATGGGGCCGGCGGTCTTCGAGGCGAACTACGCGCGGGTGCCACTCGTCGTCGTCAGTGCCAACCGGCCCTATGAGCTTCTCGGCTCCGGTGCCAACCAGACCGTCGAACAGTTCGGCATCTTCGGGACCCAGGTGCGCGCCGCGATCAGTCTCGGCCTGGCCGAACAGGATCTCGACACCAACAGCCAGTGGCGTTCGGCGGTGGGCCGCGTGCTCGCCGCGGCCCGGGGCGCGCGTACCGGCAATGCCGGCCCGGTCCAATTCGACATCCCGCTGCGTGAACCGCTCGTCCCCGACCCGGACGAGCTCGCGGGTGCCGACCCGACGACCGACCTCGGAATCTTCTCCGGTCGGCCCGGCGGGCTGCCGTGGACGCAGGCGCCCGTCGGCAAGCTCGACGTCCCGCTGCCCATCGACCTGTCCCTGGACACCGTGGTCGTGTCGGGGCACGGATCGGGCGTCCATCCCGGCCTGGCGGGCATCCCCACGGTCGCCGAGCCGACGGCGCCGCGGGCGGCGACGCCGCTGCATCCGCTCGGTCTGGCCTCGGTGCGGCCCCAGCAGGCCATCATCTGCGGCCGTCCGACGCTGCATCGCGGGGTGTCCCGCCTGCTCGCCGACCCCGAGGTCCGGGTCTACGCGTTGACCACCGGTCCGCGCTGGCCGGACGTGTCGGGCAACGTCTACGCGACCGGTACCCGCATCGAGGTCGTCGGCGAGCCGCGTGAGGATTGGCTCAAGGAGTGCGCGGCGGTCCAGGAGCGGGTGGCGTTTGCCGTCACCGCCGAACTCGACGAACCGGGCCCGGCCACCGGGCTCCACGTCGCACGGGCGGTCGGCGACGCCATTTCCGCGGGCGACCAGCTCGTCGTCGGGGCCAGCAATCCCATCCGCGACATCGCGTTGGCCGGTCGGATCGCCGACGGGGTGCGGGTCCTGTCCAACCGGGGGGTAGCCGGGATCGACGGCACCAATTCGACGGCGATCGGGGCCGCGATGGCGCTCGACCGGGACCGCGCCGGGGCGCGGACCATCGCGCTGATGGGGGACCTGACGTTCGTGCACGACGCAACCGGCCTGGTCGTCGGCCCCGGCGAACCGCGGCCGTCGTCGCTGCGGATCGTCGTCGCCAACGACGACGGGGGCGGCATCTTCGGCCTGCTCGAACAGGGCGACCCGCGGTACAACACCGGCCTGTACGCCGGGGCCTACGAGCGCGTCTTCGGGACGCCGCACCGCACCGACATCGCGTCGATGTGCGCGGGCTTCCACATCCCGCATCGCCGGGCCGGCGTCGGCGAACTGGCGGCGGTACTCGCACAAGACCCGGCCCCCGGCGGGATCGAGGTCATCGAGGTCGCCACCGACCGCGAACGGCTGCGAGCAGTGCACGCGGCCATCGCGGCTCGGCTGCGGTAGCGCGGCGCCCGTCGGCCGGGAACGGTCGGGCCGGAAGCCGCCGGATCGGTGCCCGCTAGTCTGAACGGCATGAATCCGGTGATCCAGCGACGCGTGCAGCTCGGTCTGCTGGTCGTCGGCGTCACGATCACCTTCATGGCGCTGACCCTCATCGCCGGTTGCTTCAAGAACGACTCGGCGATCGACGCCGGCAAGGCGACCGTGATGGCCGAGGTCGTGTCGGTGGACAGCCTGCACGCCGCGGTGAACTTCCAGACATCCGACGGCTCGTTCCACAGTCCCCGCTTCGGGTTGCTGTATCCGACCGAGCTGAGCGAGGGGCAGCGCATCAGCGTCGACTACGCGGTCTACAACCCCGATCTCGCCCGCCCGACCGGCCGGACCGCGGTGCTGTCGATCATCCCGGCCCTGTCGGTGGTGGTCGGGGCATGGCTCGTCGTCGGCCTGCTGATGGTCGCGGTCGCGGAGTCCAGTCGCCGATGGGCGCGACGCGATGATGCCGATGAGTCGAACGGGGACGCGGCAGATGGGGACATGGCAGACGGGGACACGGCAGACGGGGACACGGCCGAGCGGGATGAGACGGTCAGCCCGGGATCACCCTGAGGGTTCCGTCGGAGACGACGATCGCCTCGTCGTCACGCAGGAAATGCAGCCGATGGTCGTTGCCGAATCGTTTCCGCGTCGCCTCGACCGGTCCGCGACCGCCGACCGTGCCCTCCGCGTGCGGGATCACTGTGACCTCGACGAGTCCGAGACCTTCGGTCGAGGTCAGGGGCGCGGCCTCGGTGAGATCGTCCAGCAGCGCCAGGGGCGCGATGTCGGGACCCACGACCGCGGCACCCGCGCTGACCCCGATGTAGGGGAGGCCGGACCGTACCGCGTCGACGATCGCGCGGTCGGCGCCGGCCAGCCGCAGCGCACCGAGCAGGTGGAATGTGTTGCCGCCGGCGACGAAGACGGCATCCACCGCCTGGAGTGCCCGGGCGAAGGCGGCGGCACCCATGAGCTCCGGATCGAGGTCGGTGACCTGGTATCCCTGCTGCCCCAGCGTGTCCCGTTCCAGGTCGAGCCAGGCGTGATCGGGGTAGATCGACGACGCGGTGGGGACGTAGCCGATGCGGCAACCCGGCCGGGTGATCGGCGCGAGGAATGCCGGGACGGGGGTGAGCCAGCGGCTCAGCAGCAGAAGATGGGTGTTGGCCACCCCTCCATTCTCCCCCGGTGCGCGGGCAACTGACCGTTCATCCCGAATTGGGCGGGCCGACACGTCCCGGAGTGCAGGCCGGTCAGGTCGCCGGGGGACGATCGCGATCATGCGCGTCGCGATCGTCGCCGAGAGCTTCCTGCCCCAGATGAACGGGGTGGTCAACTCCGTTCTCCGGGTTGTCGACCACCTCGAGTCCACCGGGCACACCGCAGTGGTCATCGCACCCGACACCCCGCGCGGGGTGCCGGGCGGTCCGCGGCTGATCGGCCGCCGGACCCCGGTGCACCTGTTGCCCGCCGTACAGGTGCCGCGGGTGACCTCCCTGCCGGTGGGTGTGCCGTCACCCCTGCTGTACCGCACGTTGCGCGACTTCGAGCCGGATGTCGTGCACCTGGCCTCTCCGTTCGTGGTGGGTGCCGCGGGCGCGGTCGCCGCACGGGCGCTCGGCGTACCTGTCGTGGCCGTGTTCCAGACCGACGTGGCCGGATTCGCGGCGGCCTATCGACTGGGTGCGGTCGAGAAACTCGCCTGGCGGTACACGCGGCGGTTGCATGAGATGTGCGACCTCACCCTGGCGCCGTCGACGGCAACGCTGGACGTGCTCGCCGCACACGGCGTGCCGCGCCTCCGGCGGTGGGGCCGCGGGGTGGATGTCGGGCTCTACTCGCCGGACAGACGCGATGCGTCGCTGCGCGCGGACTGGCTGGGGCCGGCCGCGCGGGACGACACTCTGGTGGTCGGATTCGTCGGCCGTCTCGCGCCGGAGAAGCACGTCGAGCGGCTCGCCGGACTGTCGGGGAACCGGCGGGTCCAGCTGGTGATCGTCGGTGATGGTCCCGAGCGCGACCGGCTCGAGCGGTTGATGCCGGATGCGGTGTTCACCGGCGAACTGCGCGGTGAGGCCCTCGCGCGTGCGTATGCCAGCTTCGACGTGTTCGTGCACGCAGGCGAGCACGAGACATTCTGTCAGGCCATCCAGGAGGCGATGGCCAGCGGACTGCCCGTGATAGGCCCCGATGCGGGCGGCCCCCGCGACCTGGTGTCGGCGTTCCGCACCGGGTACCTGCTGGAGGTCGAGGGTTTCGCCGACACGCTGCCCGCGATCGTCGAGTCCCTGCACGACGAGTCGGTGCGCGCGGCGTTCGGCCGCGCCGCCGTGCAGGCCGTCCGCGCACGCACCTGGCCCGCGGTGTGCGCGGAACTGGTGGGCCACTACGCGGCTGTGACGGGTGGCGGAGTCGTGACCGAGGTGGGGCGGCTCGCCTGAGCGGCCGGGCGGGCCTGTCCGAGGCGATGCACCTCACGGCAGTCCGGCCCCGGACGCCCGGTAGCGTGATCGGCATGGCATCGACGGGCGCGACACCACCGGAACGAGCGAGTCTGGGCCGGGCGAGCCTGGAGAAGGACCCGGCCGAGGTCGCGGCCATGTTCGACGGCGTCGCCCGGCGCTACGACCTCACCAACACGGTCCTGTCGTTCGGTCGGGATCGCGGCTGGCGCAAGAAGACCCGCCGGGCACTCGACCTACACCCCGGCGACACCGTGCTGGACCTCGCGGCCGGCACCGCGGTGTCGACCGTCGAGCTGGCGTCGTCGGGTGCACACTGCATAGCCGCCGACTTCTCGCTCGGCATGCTCAAGGCCGGCGCCCACCGGACCGTGCCGAAGGTGGCCGCGGACGCCCTGTCGCTCCCGTTCGCCGACGATTCCTTCGACGCCGCGACCATCTCCTTCGGCCTGCGCAACGTCAACGACGTGCCGAAGGCGCTCGCCGAGCTCCGACGGGTGTTGAAACCCGGTGGGCGACTGGTGATCTGTGAGTTCTCGACGCCGACGCTGAAGCCGTTCCGGACCGTGTACATGGAGTACCTGATGAAGGCGCTGCCCGCCGTCGCGACCAAGGTCTCGAGCAGTCCGGAGGCGTATGTCTATCTCGCCGAGTCGATTCGGGCCTGGCCGGATCAGTTCGCGCTCGGCGACCTCATCCGCGACGCCGGATTCTCCGGCGTGCGTTGGGAGAACATGACCGGCGGCATCGCCGCGATCCACTCCGCACGGGCCTAGCGGCGCTCAGGAGTTCGCGGCACGCGGGGTCTCGGCGACGGGAACCGTGTTGTCGTGCGACACCGGGCACCCCGGCGCGAACGTGCCGAGGTCGTCGATGCGGAAACCGTCCGGGTAGCTGCGGACCTGCTTCGTCTGGCGTCCGAAGAGCGGTTCGGTTCGGGGCGCCGCGAAGAACCGGATGGCGAGTCCGCGCGCCTTGAGCCCGCCGCGGACCAGGACCCGTTCGATCGTGGTCGGCTTCGGGTACTTGAATGCATCGAGCAGCCGATCGTCCATGAGCGCGAACGACATCCGGCGCACCACCGCCCGCGGCAGCAGCTTGTACGGCATGAACGTGCCCAGCAGGTCCAGCGTGGCGTCGGCGACGGCGAGGGAGTCGGGACTGAACGCGAAGTTGGCGGTCTCGTAGTCGTCGTAGAACTTCTTGAAGTCGTCGTAGGTCTCGGGGATGTCCTTGATGCCCATCAACCGGCCGAGTCGCCGGTAGTAATTGGTGAGTCCGAGGATCTCGTGGTTGGTCAGTGAACGCCATTCGTAGGAGTTCACCCACTCGACCGGGCAGACGACGAAGGTCGCGAGCACGTAGACGAAGTCGCTGTTGGGGATGTCGTACATGCCGTGCATCTGGTTGATGCGCCGGATGCCCGCGCGGCCGGCCGGGCTGTCGACGCCGTGCTCGATCGGGGCGTCGAGGAGCAGCACCGTGTCGTCGTAGCGTTTCTGCGTCGACTCGGTGAACTGGCTGGTCCTGTAGAGGAGATCGCCGATCGACGGCACTGCGTAGGTGCGGAACAGGGCGAAGCTCAGCGCCTGGGTGATGCCCCACGGGAACTCCTGCGTGCCGAGCGCGCGGGCGATCGCGGTCGGACCGTGTACCGCGTCCATGTGGTCCATCTCGCCGCGGAGGTGGTAGCGCTGCGCCAGCCGATTCTGGACGGCGTGCTTGGCTCGGGTGGCGAGAGTGGATGCGGCGGACATCTTCCATCTCCTGGATCGAGGGGTGGCCTGATTCTTTCACAGGTGCGGCAGCGACCACACGGCTTGGAACACTACAGTCTGATTGTTCCAATGTGCCACCCGGATGGGCCTGGCCTCCGCCTTCAGGAGAACGGCGGGCGCGGATCGATCTGCCGGGAGACGCGTCCGGCGGTGCGCCAGGCGCGGGCCACGAGATCGGCGTCCTCGGCGGTGATCAGGTTGCCCATGACCCGCACCACCATGGACATCAGCTGCGGGGACCGGATGCCCGGACGCCCCAGCGTGGGGACGGTCTTGGGCATGGTGAGCAGGCCGGCGAGGCGTCGGGCGGCGGAGAATGCGAGCCCGTAGTGCTCGACGAGGACATCGTGCCACCGGTCCGTGTAGTCGTCGGTGCCGAGGAGTTCGACGGCGAGGCGGGCGGTCTCCAGTGCGTAGTCGATGCCCTCGCCGTTGAGTGGATTGACGCACGCCGCGGCGTCGCCGATCAACATCCAGTTTCGTCCGGCGACACCGGACACGGCCCCGCCCATCGGCAGCAGTGCGGAGGTGATGCGGACGGGCGGGCCGTCGAGGGCCCACTCGTCGGCCACCATCGCGGCATAGTGTTCGAGGATCGGCCGAAGTGCCATGTGCGCCGGTCGTTTCGACGTCGCGAGTGCTCCCACGCCGAGGTTGACCTGGCCACCGCCGGCCGCGCCGAGCGGGAAGACCCAACCATAGCCGGGCAGCAGTCCGCCGTCGGGTCCGCGGAGTTCGAGGTGTGACCCCATCCAGTGCGAATCGGCACGCGCGGACGGCGCGTAGGCCCGTGCCGCCACCCCATAGGCGGTGTCTCGATGCCAGTGTCGGCCGAGCGATTTACCGATTCCGGAGCGGACCCCGTCGGCGACGATGAGGTCGGTCACCCGGATGGTGTGCGAGCCCGAGGAGGTGGTGAAGGTCACCGAGTCCACCCGGTCGCCACTCATCTGGACGTCAACTGCTTTGGCGCCCTCGACCATTCGAGCTCCCGCCGACACCGCGTGGGCGCGGATGGCGTCGTCGAACTCGGTTCTCGCCACCGCGCTCCCGTAGGTCGGGAACCGGCTCGACGGCCACCGGACCTGTTGGCGGGCACCCCAACCGTTGAGCAGGAGTCCGTCGATGCGCGGACGGTCGGCGAGAAGCGAGCCCAGCCCGAGCGCGTCGAGTTCGGCGACGGCGCGCGGAGTGAGTCCGTCGCCGCACGTCTTGTCACGCGGGAAGACCGCGGCATCGGCGAGAACCACGTCCCGCCCGGCGGCGACGGCATGGGCGGCCGCCGCGGAGCCACCCGGTCCGGCGCCGACGACGAGGACGTCGGCGGAATCGGGGAAAGTAGGCGTCGTGTCCGTGCTCACCCGACCAGTATGTCCGGCCCCCCGACGGGTTAGGCTCAGCAGCAGGTGGGGTTGACGCGGCGATCGCGTGTCGCACCGACGAGAATTGCCGGATCAGACGAGATGGGGCCGCGTTTCCGTGAAGTCCACATTCGCCGGGGTTGACCTGGTGTCGGATGAGTTCGCCGATACGGTGCGCTCCTCGCTGCAGCGGGTAGAAGATCTGCTGCTCAGCGAACTCTCGTCGGGTGACGAGGTCATGACGGAGGCGGCCACCCACCTCGCGAAGGCCGGTGGCAAGCGATTCCGGCCCATGTTCGCGATCCTGGCCGCTCAGTTCGGCCCGCGCCCGGATTCCGACGACGTCATCACCTCGGCGACGGTGGTGGAGATGATCCACCTCGCCACGCTGTATCACGACGACGTCATGGACGAGGCCGCCATGCGGCGCGGCGCGGCCAGCGCCAACGCGCGTTGGACGAACAGCGTGGCCATCCTCTCGGGGGACTTCCTGTTCGCGCGTGCCTCGCGACTCGTCTCGACGCTGGGACCCGAAGCGGTGCGCATCATCGCCGAGACCTTCGCCGAACTCGTCACCGGCCAGATGCGGGAGACCGTCGGGGTCAAACCCGGCGCCGACCCCGTCGAGCACTACCTGCAGGTCGTCTGGGAGAAGACCGGCTCACTGATCGCCGCCGCCGCCCGTTTCGGGGCGATGGCGTCCGGGGCCACCCCCGACGACATCGAGCGCCTCTCGCGCATCGGCGACATCGTCGGGGTCGCCTTCCAGGTGTCCGACGACATCATCGACATCAGTTCGGTGTCGGTGGAGTCGGGCAAGACGCCGGGCACCGACCTCCGCGAAGGCGTGCACACGCTGCCGGTGCTCTATGCCGTAGCCGGAGACGACCCGACGTCGGCCCGGTTGCGCGAACTGCTGGTCGCCGACGACGGCACCGCCCGGCCGCTCACCGACGACGCCGAGGTCGCCGAGGCGATCGAGTTGCTCGGCTCGTCGGCTGGCATGACCGCCGCCCGGGCCAAGTTGCAGGAGTTCGCCGACGAGGCGCACGCGATGCTCGCCGAGCTCCCGGAGTCCGCGGCCCACCGTGCGCTGGCATCCCTGGTGGACTACACGATCGAGCGCGTCGGCTAGCGGTCAGCGGCCGTCGCGGGCCATCTCCTGCAGCCGACGGATGCGTTCGGCGGTAGGCGGGTGGGTGGCGAACATCCGGGCCATCCGGTCGGTGGCGCGGAACGGGCTCTCGATCATCAGATGTGACTGGGCCGCGATGTCCGGTTGAGGCGGCAGCGGCGCGGCCTGCACGCCGCCGGAGATCTTGGCCAGCGCAGAAGCCAGTGCGAGCGGATCCCCGGTGAGTTCGGCGCCGGACTGGTCGGCCTGGAACTCGCGCGACCGGGAGACGGCCAGCTTCACCAGGGTGGCCGCGATCGGTCCCAGCAGAGCGATGAGCAGCATCGCGAGCGGATTGGGTGAGTTGTCGCGACCCCCGAAGGCGCCCATGAACATCGCGAAGTTGGCGAGACCGCTGATGACCGCGGCCATGGCCCCGGCGATCGAGCTGATGAGGATGTCGCGGTTGTACACGTGGGACAGCTCGTGGCCCAGCACGGCGCGCAGTTCGCGCTCGTCGAGCAGTTGCAGGATGCCGGTGGTGCAGCACACCGCCGCGTTCTTGGGGTTGCGGCCCGTGGCGAACGCATTGGGTGACTCGGTGGGGGAGATGTAGAGCGCGGGCATCGGCTGGTGCGCCGTCGTCGCCAGTTCACGCACGATCCGATACATGACCGGTGCCTGGAGCTCGGTGACCGGCTGCGCGTGCATCGCCTTGAGCGACATCTTCGCGCTGTTGAAGTAGACGTAGGCGTTCATGCCGACGGCGACGACCACTGATCCCCACAGGATCAGCGGGCTCTGGAACAGCGCACCGATGCCGACGATGATCGCCGACATCAGGCCCAGCAGAGCCGCCGTCTTCAAGCCGTTGAGATGCATCGGGTCCTCGTCTGTCCGGCGCCGCGGTTCTCGGGCTCCTCAGGCCGGTCCGGGCGAACCCGGATACCGGCCGAGGAGTGCAGGCGCCCTCACCCAGTCAAACGACGCAGCGCCCGTCTGGGTTTCCGTGTGCAGATGTCGGTACGGCCGCCGGGGGCGGCGATCAGCGGTAGTTGACGAACTGCAGGGCGATACCGAAGTCCTCGCCCTTGAGCAGCGCGATCACGGCCTGCAGGTCGTCGCGCTTCTTGCTCGACACGCGCAGCTCGTCGCCCTGGATCTGCGCCTTGACGCCCTTGGGGCCCTCGTCGCGGATCTTCTTGGAGATCTTCTTGGCGTGCTCGGAGTCGATGCCCTGCACCAGCGTGCCGCTGATCTTGAAGGTCTTGCCGGAGCCGACGACCTCCCCGGCGTCGAACGCCTTGAGGGAGATGTCGCGACGGATCAGCTTTTCCTTGAAGACCTCGAGGCCGGCCTGCGCACGCTCCTCGGCGTCGGAGGTGATGACGATGTTCTCCTCGCCGGACCACTCGATGCCGGTGTTGGTGCCGCGGAAGTCATACCGCTGCGACAACTCCTTGGCAGCCTGGTTGAGGGCGTTGTCGACCTCCTGGCGGTCGATCTTGCTCACCACGTCGAACGATGAATCAGCCATGTCCGACAGGGTATGTCATGGCCATGTGAGTCCGGTTGACCAGCCGGTTTGCGCGTGGACGTGGTGTTCGTTGTATTCTTCACGGCGTTGTTCGAACGGCTGTCGCGACGGCCTGGGAGAGCGGCACGGCAGGTTGCCCGAGCGGCCAAAGGGAGCGGATTGTAAATCCGTCGCGCAAGCTACATAGGTTCGAATCCTATACCTGCCACAGCGTGGTTCATCTTCGCGAAACTGCACTACAGACGGTCGCCGACCAGCGATTTGGCTAGCGCAGACGCGAGTGTGTAACCTCGTTAAGGCTCTCGGGCACAACTGCCCGGGGCACGCCCCCTTAGCTCAGTCGGTAGAGCGTTTCCATGGTAAGGAAAAGGTCGACGGTTCGATTCCGTCAGGGGGCTCGCTGGACGACAAGTCCGCGGGGCGGTGTAGCTCAGCTGGTTAGAGCGCACGACTCATAATCGTGAGGTCGAGGGATCGAGTCCCTCCACCGCTACACATCGGGTCCGACCGGAACCGAGCGCAAGGGTCGCAAGCCCTGAGGGAACTGCCGAACCCGACCACGTACCACCCGAAAGAAGGCAATCAAGTGGCCTCCTCAACAGATGTTCGCCCCAAGATCACCTTGGCCTGCGAGGTGTGCAAGCACCGTAACTACATCACGAAGAAGAACCGCCGCAATGATCCCGATCGCCTCGAGATCAAGAAGTTCTGCCCGAACTGCGGCAAGCATCAGGCGCACAAGGAATCGCGCTGACGCTGTCGTCGGCCATTCCGGAGTACATCCAGCAGCGGGCTGCCTCGTCACGAGGCGGCCCGTCTTGCTGTGGTGGGCCCGAAGGGAGTAGTGCTCAATGTCACAGGTAACCGGAGCCGAGATCCAGGATCGTCCGGACGAGGCGTCCAACGGTGGTGCGAAGCCGACCCCCGAGGAGATCGCCGCTCACACCCAGAGCCTCGTCGGCTTCCACTACACCGTCGACGACTACTACGAGATCGGCCGCGAGGAGATCCGTAAGCACGCGATGGCCGTACAGGACGCGCACCCCACCCACTGGAGTGAGGAAGGCGCGAAGGCCTTCGGTCACGATCGCCTGATCGCGGCACCCACCTATGTGTCCGTGCTGGGGATCATCGCGCAGCGCAAGCTCTTCGAAGACGTCATCACCGGCTACGACATGTGGCAGATCATGCAGACCGATCAGCGCCTGGTCTACCACCAGCCGATGAAGGTCGGGGACCGTCTGATCTGCGACGTCTCCCTCGAGTCGTTCCGGCACGTCAGCAGCCCCGAGATGATCGACCTGATGGTCACCAAGAACGTCATCTGGAACCAGCACGACGAACCGGTCATGACCACGTGGACGTCACTGGCCGCGCGTCCCGGCATGGACGTCGACCCGGAGCTGGAGGCGTCCCTCGACCACGTGATGATCAAGGTCGACACCATCGGGGAGTCCGGTCACACCGTCGAGCCGAAGGCGGGGCGCTACGACCTGCCCGACCCGACGCAGTCGCCCGGCGCCTTCGGTGCCATCGACTTCGACACACTCACGGTGGGCCAGGAGCTGACGCCCAAGCGCTACCTGCTGACGCGCGGCAACCTCTCCAACTACGCGGGTGTCGCCGGCGACCCCAACCCGATCCACTTCTCCGACCACGTCGTGAACGCGGCCGGGATGGACGACGTGGTCGCCCATGGAATGCAGACGATGGGGCTCGGCGCGAGCTTCGTCTCCGAGTTCATCGGCGACCCGGCGGCGTTCTGCGAGTACAACGTGCGCTTCACCAGCCCGGTGTACGTCCCGGCCGACGCCAGCGCGGCCGTCGACTTCACGGGCAAGGTCAAGTCGCTCGATCCCGCCACCCGTCGCGGGACCATCGCGATCACCGCCAAGCAGGGCGACCGCCGCATCTTCGGGCGCGCTCAGGCCGTCATTCAATTCAATTGATCGTGCCGATCGCCGCTGTTAACGTCGCCACTCATGTACTCCGGCATCGCCTCGTTGAAGCTCTGGACTCGTCGCTGACGGCGACGAGTTCCCTCTGAGTTCCCACCTGTAGTTCTCGTACGCCGTCCCGGTATCCGACGCCGGACGGCACTGTCGTGTTGTCCGGCTCCCGACTCGATGAGAAGCCTTGTCTCTCATCGGATACAGACGAGCTGAGAACACATCCATGTCTACTGAACCCATTTCTCGACCCTCCGGCCCGCAATTCCCCGCAGGTTCGGCCGCCCATGTCCGTGCCGAGGCCGTGAGCGTCATGCGCGGCGACCGTCCGCTACTCCACGAGGTCGACGCGACCGTGTCCGCCGGCTCGAGGCTGGCCGTGGTCGGCGAGAACGGTCGCGGCAAGACCACGCTGCTCCATGTCCTCGCCGGGACGGTCGGTCCGGACAGCGGGACCGTCACGCGTGCCGGCACGGTCGCGATGGTCGAACAGGATCTGCCGACCGGTGACGAGCGCACCGTCGGCGCCCTGATCTCCGACGCCGTCGGCGACTCCCTCGAGGCGCTCGCCCGGCTCGACGCGGCGACCGACGCACTGGCCCGGGAAGTGCCGGGAGCCGACGACGCCTATGCCGCCGCCCTCGAGCTGGCCACCCGCCTGGACGCATGGGATGCCGAACGTCGCATCGACATCGCGCTCGCCGGGATGGTCGCGTGCACAGACCGCGAGCGACCTCTGTCGACCCTGTCGGTGGGCCAGCGGTATCGGGTACGGCTGGCGGTGGTGCTGGGTGCGGCCACCGACCTGCTGTTGCTGGACGAACCGACCAATCACCTCGACGCCGACTCCCTGACGTTCCTGACCCGCCGGCTGTGCGAATATCCCGGCGGCGTCGCGGTCGTCAGTCACGACCGCGCATTCCTGCGGGACGTCGCGACCGAGTTCCTCGATCTGGACCCGACCAGGGACGGACGCCCGCGGATCTACCGGGGCGGCTATGACGGGTGGGTCGCGGGCCGACGCCGGGAGCGCGAGCGCTGGGAGCGGGATCATGCAGCTCAGCAGGCTGCTCGCGACGAACTCGTCCGCGCGGCCGACGCCGCCCGCGGGCGTCTGCAGACCCATTGGACGCCGGACAAGGGAACCGGCAAGCACCAGCGAGCGAGCCGGGCGGGAGGTGCCGTACAACTCTTCAACCGCCGCGTCGAGGAGCTGGAGCGGCATCGGATCACCGTCCCGGTTCCTCCCGCACCGTTCGGCTGGCCGGGGTCGGCAACGCGCGCCGGGCTTCGACTGCTGGACGGATGGGACCTCACCGTCGCGGGGCGTCTCGATGCGCCGGTGTCGGTCTCGATCGTGGGCGGCTCGCGCCTTCTACTCGTCGGCCGCAACGGGACCGGCAAGTCCACCCTCCTCGCGGTACTCGCCGGACTGATCCCAGCCGATGGGGGCCGGCTGGACGTCCGTGCCGGGACCCGCGTCGGGATCATGACGCAAGAGGTCCCGCGGTGGGCGCCGGACCGGACCGCGCACGATGTCTACGACGAACAGCGCCGACGTCTGGACGCGCTGGGCGGCGACGCCCCATCGCTTCGTAGCCTCGGGCTACTCGACGCAGATGCCGTTCGGACCCCGGTCGCGCGGCTGTCGCAGGGGCAGCAGCGTCGACTTCACCTGGCCTCCTGCCTGATCGTCCGACCGGACGTCCTGCTCCTCGACGAGCCGACGAATCATCTCTCGGCCGATCTCGTGGACGAGCTGACGGGCGCACTCGGCACAGCGGACTGCGCACTCGTCGTCGCCACCCATGATCGGCAGATGCAGCGGGATCTCGAAGGTTGGCCGCGCATCGAACTCGCTGGTGGGCGCACAGCATGAGGGCGGGACGTCGACGCGGGTGTACGGTCGTCGGGGGAGCGGACGAAGCTCGTTTTGGGTCCACCGCCCCGGTGATCTACACTGAAGTGTCTGATTGATTCAGGCTTGCGCGCTACCCATAGGGTGGCGCGTTGGTTTTGTCGGCGACGAATCGTCGGCGGGCCCCACGGGGCCGGATCGAGAAGACGGCAACGCCGACCACCTCGGTGGGGGCGTCGCAAAGGGGCGTAGCTCAATTGGCAGAGCAGCGGTCTCCAAAACCGCAGGTTGCAGGTTCAAGTCCTGTCGCCCCTGCCCTGGTGAAGGGCACACGCTGACGAGAGGACCGCGAAGTTGAGCAAGCGAGACCGGGCCGCCCGCGCCAAAGACGCCGCAGAGGATTCTGCGGCCGATTCGGCTGCGGCAGAGCTCGACGGTCGCGACGACGCCACCGACGCGGGAACGGACGACGAGACGTCGACCGGAACCGCCAAGGAGCTGCGTCCGTCCGGTAAACGCTCTGCTCGCGGACGTCGCTCGCCGGCGGGTGCAACCGATGGCGACACCGACTCCGATCCGGGGTCCGTCGCCGTCAAGGAACGCAAGACCAAGAAGAAGGCGTCTGCCGAGGAAAGCCGGAATCCGATCGTCAAGATCTGGCTCTTCCTGACGCAGGTCGTCGCCGAGCTGAAGAAGGTCATCTGGCCTACGCGGCGCGAGATGATCGTCTACACGATCGTCGTGCTCGTGTTCGTCATCGTGATGACCGCGTTCATCTCCGGCCTCGACCTCGCCTTCGCCAAGGGCGTCCTCTGGTTGTTCGGCTGACCCACGCGGTGGGCTCGGCCGGCGACGAGGAGTACGACCGCCAGATGAACCATAAGGAGCGTGGGCTGCAGTGAGCACCCCGGAGAACGAACTCGCCTCGACCGATTCCGTCGACGTGGCCGATGTCGACGTCGATGCGGCCGTGACCGACGCGGTGGGCACCGAGGGTGACGCGGCTGCCGACGACGTGGTCGTCGAGGGTGACGAGGCCCCGGCCGAGGACACGGTCTCCGAGGATGTCGACACTGCTGAGGCGGATGCCGACGAGGCTCCGGCCGACGAGGCCCCGGCCGAGGAAGCCGAAGTCGATCCGGTCGAGGAATTGCGTAAGCAGCTCCGTCGCGCGCCCGGCGACTGGTACGTGATCCACAGCTACGCCGGTTACGAGAACAAGGTGAAGGCCAACCTCGAGACCCGCGTGCAGAACCTCGACGTCGGCGACTACATCTTCCAGGTCGAGGTGCCGACCGAAGAGGTCACCGAGATCAAGAACGGTCAGCCCAAGAAGGTCAACCGCAAGGTGCTGCCGGGTTACATCCTCGTCCGCATGGAGCTCAACGACGAGTCGTGGGGCGCCGTGCGCAACACGCCGGGCGTGACCGGCTTCGTCGGGATGACCAGCAAGCCCTCGCCGCTCTCGCTCAACGAGGTGCTGCAGTTCCTGATGCCGCGGACCGAGGCCAAGAAGCCCAGCTCGCGTGGATCTGCCGCCGAGGGTGTCGAGGCCGCAGCCGCTGCCGCGTCGAACGTCATCGAGGTCGACTTCGAGGTCGGCGAGTCGGTCACCGTCATGGACGGCCCGTTCGCCACACTCCCCGCGTCGATCAGCGAGGTCAACGCCGAGCAGCGCAAGGTCAAGGTGCTCGTGTCCATCTTCGGTCGCGAGACGCCGGTCGAGCTCGCGTTCAACCAGGTGGAGAAGATCTAGCCCTTCGAGGCTCGCTTCGCTCGCTCCTCAGGGAGCGGGAGGGGCTCGCTTCGCTCGCTCCTCAGGGAGCGGGACAACCGGATAAACACAGACTTCCACGTCTCCAGCGGGCGTGGATTCGCAAGGAAACAAGCAAGGATCAGAGATGCCTCCCAAGAAGAAGAAGCTCGCCGGGATCATCAAGCTCCAGATCTCGGCAGGCCAGGCAAACCCGGCCCCGCCCGTGGGTCCGGCGCTTGGTCAGCACGGCGTGAACATCATGGAGTTCTGCAAGGCCTACAACGCCGCGACCGAGTCGCAGCGCGGCAACGTCATCCCGGTGGAGATCTTCGTCTACGAAGATCGCTCCTTCGACTTCAAGTTGAAGACCCCGCCGGCGGCGAAGCTGCTGCTGAAGGCTGCAGGCCTCCAGAAGGGCTCCGGCGAGCCCCACACCAACAAGGTCGGCAAGGTGAGCATGGACCAGGTCCGTGAGATCGCCAAGACCAAGGCCGAAGACCTGAACGCCAACGACATCGACCAGGCCGCGAAGATCATCGCCGGTACTGCTCGGTCCATGGGCATCACCGTCGAGTGAGCTTGCGATCTCGCGCCTTCGACACCGTCGAGGGCTGAGAGCCACCACCGAATTTCTCGTGGGAGGGCCGGCTCGGCCCGCACCACAAACCCCGCCGGTAGTGCGGAGAAGGAACAGAGCAGATGAGCAAGAAGAGCAAGGCCTACTCGGCCGCGGCCGAAAAGGTCGACAAGACCAAGCTGTACAGCCCGCTGGAGGCTGTGGAGCTTGCCAAGGACACCTCGTCGAAGAACACCGACGCGACCGTCGAGGTCGCGATCCGGCTGGGCGTCGACCCCCGCAAGGCAGACCAGATGGTTCGAGGCACCGTCAATCTGCCGCACGGTACGGGTAAGACCGCCCGCGTGATCGTGTTCGCCGTCGGCGACAAGGCCGCCGAGGCCGCCGCCGCCGGTGCTGACGAGGTCGGCGCCGAGGATCTGATCGAGCGCATCCAGGGCGGTTGGCTGGACTTCGACGCCGCGATCGCCACCCCGGATCAGATGGCCAAGGTCGGCCGCATCGCGCGTGTCCTCGGACCCCGCGGCCTGATGCCGAACCCGAAGACGGGCACCGTGACCGCAGACGTCACCAAGGCCGTCAACGACATCAAGGGCGGCAAGATCAACTTCCGCGTCGACAAGGCAGCGAACCTGCACTTCGTCATCGGCAAGGCTTCGTTCGACCCGGCCAAGCTGGCCGAGAACTACGGCGCTGCCTTCGACGAGATCATGCGCGCCAAGCCGTCTGCCGCCAAGGGCCGCTACATCAAGAAGGTCACCGTCTCGACCACGACGGGCCCGGGCATCCCGGTTGACCCGGCGGTCACCCGTAACTTCACGGAGGCACCGCAGGTCTGATCTCGCATCAGGCGCACTGACACCCACGAGGGGCCCGGCATGTTGATGCCGGGCCCCTCGTGTTTGTCTGCTGGTCCGCTCGCCGTGTTTGCTTGCAACTACCTGTGTTCGGTGAGTACGCGTGCGAGGGCCGCTTCGACTGGGGTCAGCGGTTCTGTGGTGAGGCGCTTGAGTGGTGTTCGCGGGTGGACGAGTTCCCGGTACGCGAGTTCGAGACGCCGGCCGGTGTGGTCGAGGCTGGCGGCGTCTGAGCGTGACTGTCCGCCGGACCGGGGTGGTGGTCCGTGGATCTCGTCGCGTATGTCGCGCAGGTGTGTCGCGAACCGTTTGGGTATGTCGGGTCGGCGGTTGAGGCGGCCGGGGTTGGGTGGTGCGCCCGGTTCGGCGTTCAACCGCCAGATGCAGCGGCCTTCGTCGGGGCCGGACCGTTCGATCCGGGTGGTGTACTGGCCGGGCTGGTCACCGACCATCCGGTTGTGGCGCGGGCAGGCCGGGGCGAGCTGGTCGATGTCGGTGAGACCACCTTTGGCCCAATCCTTGTGGGCGTGATGCATGTCGACGTGGGTGGCGGGCTGGTCGCAGCCGGGCGCTGAGCAGACCTCACCGTCGGGGCGGGCGAAGGAGACGAGGCGTTGTGCGCGGGTGGCGAGGCGTTTGCCGCGCCCGAAGTACAGGGGCACTGCGGTCGAGTTCTTGAAGATCGCCAACCACGGTTGGACATCGGCGGCCATCTCGATGAGGTCGGGGATGGGGAGCAGGGTGCCGGTGGCGGTGGTGGCGAGCCCGGCTTCACGGATCAGGTCGTCGAGGTCGGCTTTGATGATCAGTTGCACGGGTAGTCCGCGGTGCGATGTTCCGAGCAGGCCGTCCTCGAGGACAGCCTTGAGAAGTGCGTTGAGTGCGTCGTGGTTGATCTGGGCGGGGGTCCGGTCGTCGCGGTCGGCGGCGGCGGCGAGAACGTCGGGGTCGGCGTCGTCGACCGAACCGGTCGGCGAGTGCGGGTCGCCTGGGTTGTTCATGCCGGGTTTGGCCCAGACGGCCAAGAGCATGGTGATGCGGGCGGCGAGTTCGGGGGTGAGGGTGCCGGTGAGTTTGGCGGTGCCGTCGGCGCGTTGGCGGTTGACCCACAGATTCCGGCGCCTTTTGCGTTCCGAATCGTCGGTGAGGGTGCCGTCGGGATCGAGGTGGGCGAGCAGACGGGCACCCAACTGGGTGATGTCGGCGGGCGTGTGATCGACGGCGATCCCGGCCATCTGTCGTTCGGCCGCGACTTTCACATCGTGTGCGACGGCGTGCGGTATCTGGTCGAGGACATCGAGGGCGGCCTGCACGTGTGCAGAGCCGACCGCTCCTGCGGCGAAAGCCTCGGCGAAGCAGGGGTGTTCGGGTTGCAGGACCTCGCCGCCGAGGCTGGTGCGGGTGGCGGTGGCATCCATCTGCTTACGGCGCCGCATCGGGTTGGAGACCCGCAGCCGGTGGGTCATGAACTGCATGAGTGTTCGGCAGCCTGCTTTGCGGGGCAGGTCGCGGGCCTCGACTTGATCGATCTGGCGGTCACCGGCGACGGTCAACCGGGCGATGGCACGTTCGGTATCGGCTGCCACATCAGCCAACTCGGCATCGGTACACGGCGACAGGTCGACGGACTGCAGTTCATCGAGGATCGCATGCAACTCGGTCACCAACTCGACGGCACGCGGTTGCGGCGTAGCGGGCTCGTCAGACATGGCCACCCCCGGAGAACCGTTGCTGCGAATGTGTGTTCGAGTGTACACCAACACGGGCACATGGCAACCCTAAAAACTATGTTGTGCAACGCTATTCGACGGCGAGAACTTGTCAGTGCCTCGTGGTAGGGGTGTACTGAAATGTCCGTGGGGCGGCGGCACAACAATCGCCGCCGCCCTACGCGTTCTACAGGGCGTCCCGCGACTCACTCCAGCCAGTTGTTGCCCCCGAGGTCGAGTTGCGCGACGTCGAGCGACGGCGTGATCCCGGATTCGGGTGCAAGGCCATGATTCTCCAGGACATTGCGCATGATCTCGGCGGCGTCGATGTTCAGTGGGCTCGACACCCACATCGCGTACGGAAGGTTCACGAATCGGTTCTCGCGCACCGCCTTCAGGTTCCGGCTCGCCGGGTTCGAGCGCAGTGCGGCGATCTTCTCCTCGACCGACTGGCCGGGATAGTCGACGAACACGATGACGTCGGGGTCCGCGGTGGTGAGGCGCTCCCAGCTGACGGCGGTCCAGGTGTCCTCGATGTCCTCGGTCGCGTTGCGGGCGCCGGCGGCGTCGATGATGCCCTGCGGGCCGCCGAAGGATCCGGAGGAGAAGATGGTGTCGGAGACGCTGTCGAACACAAAGACCGTGGGTTTGTCGGCGGGCTGCGGTGCCGCGCGCAGCTTTTCGAGGCGATCGCCCACCTCGTCGGCCGCGGCGGCGCCCTGGTCGGGATTGCCGGTGATGGTGCCGATGTTCCGCAGATCGGTGTCGAGCGCGACCCACGGGTCCATGGTGCCGCGCTGCGCCTCACCCTCGACCTGCCGGCACGCCTCGGACTGCTGGTACACGTCGATGCCGTGCGGGGCCAGGATCTCCGGCGTGATGCCGCGCGACTCGCTCATTCCGTAGTTGTATCCGGCATACAACACCTGGGGTTTCGCCGCGACGATGTTCTCGAGCGTGGGACGTTCGGTCGCGACCTCGTTCAGTGTGTCCACTTGAGGTCCGTACTCGAGCCGGAGGACGTCCTTGTCCCGGGCGAGCGCACTCACGGCCACCATCTTGTCCCGGGCGCCTGCCGCCAGCGCGATCGCGATCATGCCGCCGTCGTTGACGAACAACCGGTCGAGAGGCTGTGGGAATGCGACATCTGCGCCGCAGTTGGTCACGGTCACACTGCTTTCCGACGCCGCGGAGCTGTCGGTTCCACAGGCGGTGGCGGCGCCGAGCGTCAGGGCGGCGACCATGATGGCAGCGGGGGTTCGGAAGGTGTGCGTACTCAGGGGATTTCCTCTCACGGGATGTCTTTCGTCAGAGCTCGGGGAACAGAGGTGGTCGGGGAGTTCAGCAGGAGGTGGGGCAGGCCGGTGGACGGATGGGTGACGACGGTCCCGGAGACCTCGAAGACGTCCGCCAGCAGATCCGGCGTCAGCACCTCGATCGGTGGTCCGTGCGCGACCACTCCACCGTCGGAAACCACTGCGACGGAATCGAAGTGACGGAGGACAAGATCCAGGTCGTGCATAGCCGCGAGGACGGTGGCGTCGAGCTCGTCGAGGATCTCCATGAGCCGCAGACGCCACGCGGCGTCCAGATGATTGGTCGGTTCGTCGAGCACCAGGATCGGGGTCTGCTGCGCGAGTGCGCGGGCGAGGACGACGCGGTGTCGTTCACCGCCGGATAGCTGGGTGCATGCACGAGAACCCCAACCGTCGAGGCCGACCTGTGCCAGAACGTCACCGACCACCGTCGAATCGTCGGAGCTCCCGGTGGACCACGCCGACCGGTACGGGGTCCGGCCGAGGCCGACCGCTTCGGCGACCGTCAGTTCAGCGGACGGTTGTTCCTCTTGGCCCACCACCGCTATCGACATCGCGCGGCGTCGGGACGGGATGTGATGCAGGTCGTCACCGCCCACCTCGACGGTGCCTGCGACCGGACGTTCGAGACCGCACAGCGTGCGCAACAGGGTGCTCTTGCCCGCACCGTTGGGACCGACGATGGCCAGTCGGGTGCCCGCCGGCACGTCGAGATCGACGTTCCGCAGGATGACGCGACCGCCCCGCCTGCAGCCGAGCGCGTTCGTGCGCAACGCCATCGACTCGACTCGTGGTGAACTCGTCATGAGCCACCGCCGAACACATACTGGCGTCGGCCCATGAGGAACAGGAAGATCGGCGCGCCGATCAGACCGGTCACGATGCCGAGGGGCATCTCGCGTGGCGCGGCGGCCACCCGGGAGATGACGTCGACCCACACCAGGAACAGTGCGCCGCCGCAGACCGCCACCGGCAGCATCGCCCGGTGGGTGGCGCCGACCAGAAGCCGGGCGGCATGCGGGACGATGAGACCCACGAAGCCGATGCCGCCGGCGACGGCCACGAGCACGCCGACCAGGACGGCCTGAATCCCGAACAGCGCGTTGCGCATCGCCCGCACCGGGACGCCGAGTGACGTCGCGGTGTCCGTGCCGGCCGCATAGGCGTCGAGCCAGGAGTGGATGGCGAGCATCGCGATCACGGTGACCACGACGACCGTTCCGGCGATCTGCACCTTCGCCCAGGTGGCCCCCGCGACGCTGCCCAGCATCCAGAACATCACGTTGTCGGCGGCGTGCGGGTCGGCGGCGGTGAACACCAGTAGTGACGACAACGCCATGAACGCCGACGACAACACCACTCCGGACAGGATGAGCCGCAGTGCGGTGAGCCCGCCCTGTGCGCGAGCGACCAGATACACCGTGACGGTGGCGGCGAGCGCACCGAGGAGCGCGCCGCCGGAGAGCGCCCACACCCCGAGGCCGGTGAGCACGCCGAGCGTCATGACGGCGGTGGCCCCGACGGCGGCACCGGCGGACACACCCAGCAGGTAGGGCTCGGCGAGCGGGTTGCGGACCAGGGCCTGCATGAGCGCACCAGCCAATGCGAGCCCGGCTCCGACGAGCGCGGCCAGGACGGACCGGGGCAGGCGGAGATCCCAGATGATCACGGCGTGCGCCGAGTCGAGTTCCGCTCCGGTCACGCGACCGATGACGGTGTGCCACACGTCGCCGACGGGGATGGTCTCGGCGCCGAACGCGGTGGCCAGCGCGATGCTGAGGAGGGTGAGGACGAGCAGTGCTGCGGCTAGCGGCGTCGACGGGAGTCGCCGAACCGACGAT
The DNA here is from genome assembly GCF_042743165.1 of Gordonia sp. NPDC058843. Taxonomy (NCBI): domain Bacteria; kingdom Bacillati; phylum Actinomycetota; class Actinomycetes; order Mycobacteriales; family Gordoniaceae; genus Gordonia; species Gordonia sp. NPDC058843. Next base: position 12,458 of record NZ_JBHYNC010000049.1, on the reverse strand, counting down.
GCGGTGGCGATCTCGGTCGTGCCGTCGGTACGACGGGACACGGACTGGTACGGCCTTACGGTCTGGGTATCTGTGCGCGAGATACACGGTGGACTCGAGCGAGAGCGGCCGGTATTCGGACTCGGGTTCGTCCGGAGCCGACGCCTTCCCGGGTCGCCCCAGTGGCTTGTGCCGAATCCGTCCCCCATACCGCTGCGCGCCAGTCCCGGATTCGCACCGGGTTCCCTGACACCCACGTGTGCGGGTGTGACCGTTCTCGCGGCTGAACCTACCAGCAACGATCCGCGACACGTGAGCCAGATGTCGCGAGCCGTGGCTCTGGGCGCAACGATGCGCGACATCAACCCCGCAGGTTTCCTACCGCCCCCTTTAGGCTGAGTCCAGACGATCGATGACCCCGACGCGGAACGGTGAACCGATGGACGTACGAGACACGAAGCTGGCCATCATCGGGGCGGGCGCGGTGGGCACCGCGATCGCGTATTCGTCCCTGATCCGGGGTGTCGCGCGGACGATCGCACTCCTCGACATCGACGCCGCCAAGGTGACCGCTGAGGTGCTGGACATGTCTCACGGGCTCGAGTTCGTCCCGCGTGCGGACATCATCGGGTCCGACGACGTGTCGGTGTGCGCGGACGCCGACGTGGTGGTGTTCACCGCCGGCGCGAAGCAGAAGCCCGGTCAGTCGCGCCTCGAATTGGCCGAGGCGACAATCGATCTGACGCGTGCCATCTTGCCGGGGGTCCTCGCGGTGGCCCCGGATGCGATCTATGTGATGGTCACCAACCCGGTCGACATCGTCACCTACGCGGCCCAGGAGATCAGCGGATTGTCGCCCAGTCAGGTCTTCGGTTCGGGCACCGTTCTCGACTCGTCGCGACTGCGGTTCCTGCTCGCGCAGCACTGCGGGGTCGCGGTGCAGAGCGTGCACTCCTACATCGCCGGCGAGCACGGCGACACCGAGATCCCGCTGTGGAGTTCGGCGACGATCGGTGGGGTACCGCTGACGTCGTGGAAACCGCTCCCCGGTCGACCGGCGCTGGATGCCGTTGCGCGCGAACGTATCCACCACGAGGTGGTCCACGCCGCTTACACCATCATCGAGGGCAAGGGGGCCACGAACTATGCGATCGGTCTGGCGTCGACACGCATCGTCGAGGCGATCCTGAACAACGAGCACCGGGTGTTGCCGGTATCGACGCGCACCGACGGCATCGAGGGGCTCGACGGTGTGTGTCTCTCGCTGCCGACGGTGGTCGACCGCGGCGGCGCGCAGACACGGCTCGATGTCCCGTTGTCGGAATCAGAGCGAGCGGGTCTGCTGGCGTCGGCGGAGACGCTGCGCGGGATGCAGGCGCGGTTCGGGTTCTAGGGGGTGGGCTCCGAGACCACTGTGTCCATCGGCCGGACCAATCTTCACGATGAGTGCGACTTTCGACGATGCGACCCCGTACTGTCACCTCGTCACGATGAGGTGTCGGGGGACACACAGAAGAAGGTCAAGCACGATGCGTTGCTCACGAAAGATGGTCCTCGGATTCCTGGCTGCGGCGTCCATGACGATCGCTCCGCTGATGATGGCGGCACCCGCCTCGGCGGCGACCGACTACGCCAACTGCTCCGAACTCAACGCCGACTATCCGCATGGTGTCGGCAAGACCGGAGCCGTCGACTCGACGTCGGGTACCCCGGTCACGACCTTCACCGTCGACGACGATCTGTACGACGCCAACACCGAGAGTGACCGCGACAAGGACGGCATCGCCTGCGAGAAGCGCTGAGCGCGATCAGCCGCTGACGAGGCCGCCTCCCTGCGACGGTCCGGGGCGCGGCGTTAGATTCGTGCCCATGGCGGCTCCACGCGGCAGATACCCGGGCAGCGGACACATCGACGTCACGATCGCGGCGTCGCTGCTGTTCCTGGCCGGGTTGATCGACGCCATCGCGTTCTTCGTGCTCAAGGGCAGCTTCGTCGCCTTCATGTCCGGCAACTCCACCATCATGGGAGCGTCGACGGCGGCCGGACGGTGGTCCGCGATCGCCGTCGTCGGCGGGCTTGTCGTGGCTTTCTTCGTCGGAGCCGTGGGCGGCGGCGCGATCAGTCGCTGGGGCGGGAAGCAAGCTCCGGTCTTGGTCCTGGCCGCCGTGACCGCCACCCTTCTCCTGGGCACCGTCGTCGCGCTCACCGCATCGCCGACCGCCGGGATGATTGTCGTGGCGATGGCCACCGGCGCGATCAACTCGGCGCTCTCACACTCGTCGACGGTGCAGGGCGGCCTGACCTATGTCACGGGCACGCTGGTGAGATCCGCGCACGAACTCGTCGCGTCACTGGGCACCGATCGACCGTGGGCGTGGCTGGCGGTCTTCTGGATGTGGCCGGTGTTCGTGCTCGGTGCGGTGTGCGGGGGATTCGCGGAACAACAGTGGGGAGTTGCCGGGCTGTGGGCCGGGGTCCTGATCGCCGCCGGCGCCCTGGTCCTTCGCGTCGCCGAGACGTCGTCCCGAGGCAATTCGCGGTCGGATGGAACCGATCGGGCCGCTGGATAGTCTGAAACATATGCGCGACGACAAGCTGCTCACCCGGATCTCGGCACTTCTCCGTCAGGCGGAGAACACCGACAACGAGCACGAGGCCGAGACCTTCATGCAGGCGGCCCAACGGCTCGCCACGGCTTCGTCGATAGACCTGGCCGTGGCACGCGCCCACGATCCTTCCGCGCGCAAGAAGGTCACACCGATCAGCCGCCAGATCGCCATCGGCGAACCCGGTAAGCGCGGACTACGCACTTACGTTCAGCTGTTCGTGGCGATCACGGCCGCCAATGATGTGACCGTCGACGTGGCGAGCAACTCGACATTCGTTCTCGCCTACGGCTACGAAGCCGACATCGACGCGTGCGAGGCGCTCTACACCTCGCTGATCGTGCAGATGGTCGCGGCCAGTGATGCCTACCTGCGGTCGGGGGCCTACAAAGGCGAGACGTTCGCGCGGGTCGTCACCCGGGGGAGCGGGTGGCGTGCCCGACGGGTGATCGAGGAAAAACCGTTGTCGCCGATCACCGCGCGGCTCAACTTCCAGTCGGCGTTCGCCGAACGCATCGGTAAACGTCTCACCGAGGCACGTGACGCGGCTCGCGCGGAGGCGATCGCCGCCGAACGCGACTCCGGTGACTCCACTCGCTCGACGGCGGTCGCATTGCGCAACAAAGAGATCGAGGTGACCGACTACTACCGGACGGAGTCGAGCGCGCGCGGCACCTGGCGACCGTCGAGCGCGTCCGCTGGATATTCGGAGGCCGCGCGCCGCGCCGGCGACCATGCGGGACGACGGGCAAAGATCGGTGCCGACCGCGAGTTCGGCGGTGCTCGAGGAGCGCTCGAGGGCTAGTGCTCGACCGTCGCGGGAGAGTCCTCGGCACAACCAGGAGTGGGACGGTCGTACCAGGCCACGGTCAGTGTCGGGGCGAAGGGTGTCGGAGTGCCCGCCCATCGCCGCACCCACCGACCGACGCGGCCCTCGTCCGTCGCCGCGGCGTGCACCACGATCGCGGTGACGACGAGGATCAACGCGAACACGAACAGCCAGCTGATCGCGACGAAGACGATGCCGAGGGTGCCGTAGCTGCGGATCGTGCCGGCGGCGAAGGTGGGCAGGGCGATGCGGCTACCGGCGAGCAGCACGGTGATGAGCAGGCCGGTGCCGAGTCCGTTCAGGACGAGCAGCTTCATCGGTACCTGCGACGACACCAGGAGCCGGGGGATCGCGGTGAACGTGGCCGACCAGATCAGCAGCGTCACCGCGAGAACCAGCGCGATCCCGAGTACGCCGCTGTCGCCGAGATGGACCCCGAAGAGCGTCGTGGCCTGCAATCCGGTGGAGAGACCTTGCGCGGTGACCGCGGCGGGGATGAGGAAGACGACGACGACCCACCGCCAGAAGCTGCTCCACGGCAGTTTGGCGACGTCCCAGATCGACACATACATTCGGCCCAGGGCACGTGACAGGGAGGTGGCGCCGGCGATGGTCATCAGCGCACCGATGATCCCGAAGGTCGTGGCCGAGGTCGGGTCGTCGATCGTGGGCGTGTCGAGGCTGCTGATGGGAATGCCGAGTTCGGTGAGCGCATCGTCGACGACGTCGGTGCCCGGCAGGGTGAGCACGAGGATCACGATCGGGAGGATCGAGGTGAAGGCCTGTGCAGCCAGGGTCATCGACCGGTCGGTGAGGTTGCCCCGCGCGATGTCGATGACGATGCGGAAAACCAGCGAGGCGCCGGGCAGTCGCATCACACGTTCGCGCACTGCATCGACGTCAGGACGGCGCATGAACACTCCCATCGGCTCCGGTATCCGCTCCCATCATGGGCGACGCCGTGACTGAACGAGACACCGGGCGCGCCCGATTCTATGAGGCCGAACACCTCGTACACCGTCTGTTCGACAACGTGTCGTCGTCGCGCACGGTGCAGCTCGCCGGCACCGCGGTCACCCTTCCCGCCGAGGTGCGTTTCGCCTCCATCGACGCCGTCGACGACTATGTGCGCCGGGTGCTCGCACTATCCGGGGTGCAGTCGAGCTTCGAGCGTGCCGCGCAACCGGTGTCGGTCCGCGAGCGGCGCGGCCAGCGGTCCGCGCACTACGCCGCGCGGGTCCGCAGCTCCGACGGCGTGCCGGTCGGCGCGGAGATCGCGATTCCGTCGGCGGCCGACGGTCGCTGGGCGCTTCGTGAGCTGGTGGTGCTCCACGAGCTCGCCCATCACCTCGACGGCACGACCGGCCCGGCGCACGGACGCGGGTTCGTGCTGACCCTCATCGAACTCGTCGGGCTCGTACTGGGGCCCGAGGCGGCCTTCGTCTATCGGGTCGTGCTGTCGGACTCCGGCGTCGGCTGATGCGGGCTCCTCCGTCGATCGGATGATCGTGGCGAGTTCGCTGGAGCCGCAGCTGAGCCCCGAACCGGTATCGTGACGGCGACGCACGATCGCGGGGATCGGATGCGCACTGTGAACGGGGCACAGCACATGACACCGAGGATGCCTGCGGTCCCGACGACACCTGCAGCTCCGACACCGCCTGCCGCACCGTCGACCACACCCCCGCGGCATCCGATGGCGGCCGAGCCCGGACCCGTCCCCGCGCCCCCGGGCGAACCGCAGACACCGTCCGCGCGGTTCGTCATCCTGCCGGCAGAGGTGTCTGCCATCGCGACGAACTGGCGCTCACAGGGGACCGCCGTCGGGGACGCCGACTTCTCGGCGTTCGCGTCGGTCACGGGGGCGGGTGGCCGCGCCCTGGCCGCGGCACGGAGCATCGGTGGCCCGGCCAAACAGTGCACCGACTCGGTGAGCACCCGGCTGACCGCACTGGGAGACGCGTTGAGCAATTTCAACTCGCGTGCTCAGGAGACCGATGACGTCGCGGCCGGGCGGATCCGCGGGCTCGCCGAACGCTGATGCGTCCCACCATCTCTCAACTGCGTCGGTGGGACACCGCCGCGCTGGGCTCGGCGGGCGGAGTTGCCGCCGCGAACGCCTCGATCCTCGACGGTGCGCTCGATTCCGCCGTCCGCGCCATCGACGGCGCCGGGTCCTGGTTCGGTCTCACCCGAGACGCGGCGAACACCAGGATCGATCAGGAACGCGACCACGGCGGCGAGGTCCGCAACGTCCTGAATCAGATAGCCGACGAGGCGGGCGACGCGGCGAGGGACCTCGGCTTCGCCAAGGAACACGTACTGCGCGAGGTCGACTCCGCCGTGGCCGGCGGTTTCACCGTCGGCGACGACGGAACCGTCTCGCACCCGGACGAGGACAAGGCCGAGGAGGTCCGGACCATCCAGAACGCGATCAACCGCGGTCTGTCCACTGTCGACGAACTCGACGAGACCTACGGCACCCGGCTCGAAGGGCTCTCGGGTGACCTTGCGTCGATGGTGAACGGGCAGCCCGACATCAACGTTCCCGGTCTCGGCCCGCGTGACCCCGACGATCTGGTGACCCACCTCCGCGGACTGACACCCGACCAGCGCGCATCCCTCCTGGCGAGCCTGACACCGGAACAAGTGCGCCGACTGGCCCAGGCCGACCCGCAGACGATCGGGAGCATGGACGGAGTGCCGTTCCCGGTGCGGATCGACGCGAACGAGACGAACATCCGCAACGGGCTGATCGACGAGAGGCAGAAGCAGCCGCCGAATCAGCGCCGGATCGACAGGTTGGTCGAACTCCTCCAACCCACGACGGATCCATTGACCGGCCGGGCGGTGGAGCGAACGTTTCTGGGTTTCGAGAACACACCGAACGGGCGGATGATCGAAGTCGTCGGCGCCATCGGCCCCGGCAATCCCAATGTGACCGTGTACGTTCCCGGGACAGGTACGAACCTCGACGGCAGTGCGACGAACCAGCGGGCGGCCTACAACCTGGCGCACGCCACCGGTGGTCCAGTGATCCTCTACATGGACGGCGACCTCCCTCAGGGGCTCTATCCCGATCTGACCGGTGACGACGACGCCTTCGACACCACGCCGGCGAACCAGATGGCGCCCGGCCTCGTCGGATTCGGGCGTGAACTCGACCGCACTCTCGCCGCCGTCGCACCCGATGCCGCGACCACCTATATCGGTCATTCCTACGGAGGTTCGGTGGTCGGAACAGCTGAGCAACTCGGACTCAACGCCGATCGCGTGATCTACGCGTCGTCGGCCGGTACCGGCGTACTCGACGGTCCGTGGCGGAACCCCAACCCGGACGTGCAGCGTTTCTCGCTCACCGCACCCGGCGACCCGGTTCACTTCTCACAGAGCCTCGGCGGCACGCAGCACGGCGGCGATCCGGACAACACGCCGGGAGTGCGTCGCCTCGACACCGGGCTGTACGGCGACGGCAAACACAGCGGTGAGATCGTCTGGGGGCCGGCGGGACACGGGAGTTACTGGGACGATCCGACATCGGGCGCGTTCGAGAACATGGTCAAGGTCATCCGGGGCGAGGAGCCGGACGACTATGTCTACCGCGCGCCCGACCACTTGCCCGTCGGAAAGAAACCCGAACCGCCGGTCATCCTCGCTCCCGGCCCGGACTTCCCGCGATGATGTCGAAGTCCCTGAGCGGCCTGACATCGTCGGCATCGATTGTCACGACGTGTGTGCTGATCATCGGTGCCCTGCTGTCGGGATGCGCCGTCGAGAATCCCGAAGACATTCCCGCACTGTCGATGTCGAAGGAAGATGTGTGGATCGCGGTCAGTGGCAACATGGCCGCCGTCGATCCGGACTATGTGTCGACGCCGATGCCGTCGAATACCTCGATGAGGTTCCAGCAGAACGGGTGTGCCACCGACCCGAACACGTTGATGCCGTCGGGCCCACCCTGGTGGTACCGCGAGAATCACACCCTCCGCGATCCCGCTGCCGAGCGCGTCGACACCGTGCGACGTGGCGTCGAGAAGCTGCTGTCTGAGGGATTCACACGCAAGCAGCAGTCGCCGACGGGCGACCCCCGGGACCTGACCGTCGAGGATGCGCGCGGATTCGCGGTCGGACTGCATCACACCGACTTCGCCAACGGCGGCAGCACGGTGTCGGTGACGTCGACGTCACCGTGCGTCCGCCATCCCGAAGACGAAAACACCGGCTGACACACGTCATGTCGCGCGCCGAGGCCTCTCTCGGCCCGCCCGGAGAACGACCTCAGCGCAACCCGTCACCGGCCAGCAAGGTCAGGTGACTCGGGTGTTCGGGGTCGAGAACCAGGCGCTGATGGCGACGTCCCCGCGCCTTGATGAGGTCGGGCACGAGGGCGAGGTAGCGCGGCAGGCTCGCGGCGTAGACGTCGACCCGGAGCCGGTGACCCGGTTGCAGAACCGCGTCGGTGGGCACCAGGTCGACGTCGATGCGGAGTGCTTCGTCGGCGGGGACCGGTAGCTTGCGCTTCCGGGACAGGTAATGATGTGCCGAGAGGAGGCTCCCGTCCTCGGCGTACGTCGACTTCGACGGGTCCAGCGCCCGGTTCGAGGCGGACAGTGCACCGTTGGTGAGGACGACCGAAGTCCCATCGGGCGCAACGTCGTTGACGGTCACCGCCCAGATCGCCTCGTGTGCTGTTGTGGCGACGTTGAGCCGGAGGTTCATCGCGCCGCTGATGGGCGTGGCCTCGAGCACCGGCTCCGTGGTGAACGACAACGCGCCGCGTTCCTGGTACCGAGCGTCCTTGGCATAGTCGGCTCCGAGCACCAGGGTCGCGCCCGCGGTCACCTGGGTCATGTCTCGCGATCGGAGTCCGCGCGTGTCGGGCCGGACATGCAGGGATGAAATCTCCTGCGCAGGAACAGTGGTCAGCGATCCGTCGTGCACGGAATGGTCGGCGGTCGCCGATGTCTCGGCGTTCAGGTAGAGGCGCGTGGGGGCCACGCCCGGCCGCGGGAAGCTCTGTCCCGAGGTCCAGGCTCCGCCCTGCTGCAGCATCGTGACCGGCCCGTAGTGCTCGATGCCGTTGCGGTGTCCCTTGAGCCAGCGGTCGAACCACGCACGCTCGAGGACGTCGAGACGCGGCGGTGCGAACTTCCCGCCGTAACCCGAACCGACGTCGAGGTGGTAGCCGTCGCCGACGATCATCTGCTTGCGGCCCGGTTCCATCTGTAGGCGCTCGTACACCCCGGTTGCGCTGCGGCCGAACAGATCGTGCCAGGCGCCGACGGTGAAGGTGGGCGCCTCGATGCGGTCGACGATCGGGTCGCGGGCATCGAAGTACGGATCGTCGAAGATGCGCGGATCGCGTGCGGTGAGGAATCCCCACAGCAGCGACGGGATCTCGGTGGCCGGAGATTTGACCCGATCGATCGCCCAGCGCACCGCGTCGCCGCGCACGAGGTCGCGGATTACGTTGGCGGGGTTGGGAACCCACTTGAGCATGTTGACCGCGGACAGCCACACCGGGATGAAGGCCGACGGCATGCCCCCGGTGATGTAGATGTCGCGCACCAGGTCGTCGCAACCCTCGACGGCGAAGACCGCCTTGAGTGCAGCGGGTCGCTTGTCGGCGGCCTGTAGCGAGTTGATCGCCGAGTACGACCAGCCGGCCATCCCCACGGTTCCGTCGCACCATTCCTGGTCGGTCACCCAGTCGATGACCTCCACCGAGTCCTGCTGCTCGCGAGGGCCGAGGATCTGCCACTTGCCCAGGCTCGCACCGGTTCCGCGAACATCGACGACCACCTGCACGTAGCCGCTGCGCACCAGGTTGCGGTTGATGCCGAAGACGTCGAAGACGCCGCCCGACAGCGTCTGCGTCAGCGTCGTGAGTCCCTCGAGTGCGGTGCCCGTCGCGTCGATCGACCGCGAGGCGGTGTGCAGTGCCTTGCCGAGTACCGGGGCGTGCAGGGTCTGGTCGATGAAGTCGATGGCCGCACGGTTGTACGGGTTGATGTTGATGATCGCGGGGTAGGGCGTGAGGATCGTCTGCCCGAACCGATTGGCAGGACGGATGACGGTGGCGCGCAGCACCGCGCCGTCGCTCATGGTGATGGAGACGTTGCGGTCGATGACGACGCGCGGGTAGAGCTGCTTGCCGTCGACCTGCTCACGCCAGCGGATGCCGTCGGCGCCACCGGTGGGGTCACCGAGAGGGAGAGTGCCGAAGTGTGGCGCACCAGTGGTTCGAGTGCGCGTCGACGGAACGACACGCGCGCGCGACTGTGTGGGATCCAACTGATACGTCATGGTGCATCACCCTGCCTGGGATGAGGTGTGACACCCGCGGGTTGTTGCACGGATCGAGACGGCCGGGTGGACACCGACACCCCGTCGTGTCGGTCGTTGGTTCCCCGGCCCGCCCCGCTGGCTGCGGATCACAGTGTGGTCCAGGTCACTTCACGCATTCGCTGAAGGATAACTCAGCGCCGGTATCGGATGGCTAACGAGGTGGCGTCTTTTGGTCATGGACGACTGTGTTCCTGATCACATTCGGGTAAACGCAGGTCGACGGCTGCGGCCGCCTCGAGCGCCATCCACGCCGACAACTGAACCGACAGATCTCGCTCCGGCACCTCCGACGGATTGACCGCACCCGACACGAACTGGGCTTTCATGCCTGCATCGGTCGGTATCACGGCCGTTCGACGCCAGTCGCTGGGGAAAACTGCATGTCCGGCGACCTCGGTGCGGTTGGCCCACGCGGCGTCGGCGCTGCGGGTCACGATCCGTGCTGCGCGCGCACGCAGTTCATCCGAATCGTCGACGTCGGGTAGGTCGGTGGCGACGAGCGCCAGATAGCGGGCCAGCACGCCGTGGAACAGCCCGCCATCCCCACCGCCGCCCCCGTTGATCACCCCGTCGGTACATGAGTGGCGTTCGACGGCGCCGAGCAGCCGGACCAGCCGGTCGAGGTGCTTGCGGTCTCCGGTCGCGCGCAACGCCTCCAGCTCGGCGCCCAGGACGACGCCCTGACAATAGGTGTAGGTGCCGGTCTCGGGCTTCAGGGAACCGTCGGGGAGCTTCTTGAGGCCGTCGATGACGAGGTGGGTGTCGGGGTCGATGAGGTTGGCGTCCATCCAGTCGCACATGGCCTCTGCGCGTTCGATGTGCCCGGTGCGAGCCAGCAGGATGGCCGCCGGACCGTTGGCCGGCGCGTTGAAGAATTGATCGGCCTTGCGCCACGGGATCCCGCCGCCGTCCGCCGGCACCCACGAATCGAGCATCTGTCCGGTGAGGACGTGGAGACCGCCGGCATGATGCAGACCCAGGTGCCGGTCGGCACGTTCGATGGCGAGTCCGAGCCACGCCATGTCGTCGTAGTAGTTGTTGGTCCAGCGGCCGCCGTTGCGGATCCGGATTCCGCGCAGCAGCCGGTTGGCGTCGTCGGCGGTGTCCTGGGCCGGCCGGTGGATCGCAGCGTCGACGAGGAGGTCGACGAGATGCGCGTGCCACCAGTAGTGCCAGGACCCGAACTGTGCCTGCATACGACCGATCGGCCATGCGACTGCCGCCGCGCGGGTGCCGGGGAGCCAGAAGGCACGCTGGAGGTGCCGAGCATAGATGGCGTCCGCAGCGGCCTGCGCACGCTGATTAGGGTCTTGCGGGTCCGACGATTTGGATTGTCCGTCCACGTCCGCGTAGCCTAGTCCTCGATGTGATGCACACCCGTGTGTCGTATCGGTTCAACCAAAGACCGTTGGTCGTCGGGATCACCCGGACGAAGGCGCGACGAGGTCGCCGGCCCACGCAGGATGAACGAGGAATGTCGCTTCACACGAAAGTGTGCGCCTTCACGCCCCGTGCCTGTGTGCCGGGGCGTTTGTCATCTCTGCCCTCGATCGCCCCCCGATGCCCGTCGCTCTCGACGTTGAACTCGACCAACTCATAGTGACGAGGAGAGGAGGCGAAGTATGGCCAAGTCCGAAAAGGTCGCCGCAGTTGCGGAGATCGCGGAGCAGTTCAAGAGCTCCACGGCGACGGTTGTCACGGAATACCGTGGCCTGTCCGTCACCCAGATCAGCACGCTGCGACGTTCCCTCGGTGAGGGTGCAACCTACTCCGTCGCCAAGAACACCCTGGTGAAGCGCGCCGCTGCTGAGGCGGGCGTGGAAGGGCTCGACGAGCTGTTCACCGGTCCGACCGCCATCGCCTTCATCGAAGGTGAACCGGTTGTGGCCGCGAAGGCGATCAAGACTTTCGCCAAGGACAACAAGGCGCTGGTCATCAAGGGCGGGTACATGGATGGCCGTGCGCTGTCCATTGCGGAGATCGAGCAGATCGCCGACCTTGAGACCCGTGAGGTCTTGCTGGCCAAGCTCGCCGGTGCCATGAAGGGCAACTTGGCAAAGGCTGCCGGTCTGTTCAACCAGCCGGCTTCGCAGGTGGCGCGCCTGGCCGCGGCCCTGCAGGAGAAGAAGAACGAAGCCGGCGAGACCGAATAGGTCGTCCGCCGCACCACCGCAATCCCCGAACCGTACGGGGATGAACATCAACCCCCGTACGGGGACATACAGGAAGGACGCCAACCATGGCGAAGCTCACCGCTGACGAGCTCATCGATCAGTTCAAGGAACTGACTCTGCTGGAGCTCAGCGATTTCGTGAAGAAGTTCGAAGAGGTCTTCGAGGTCACCGCCGCGGCTCCGGTCGCCGTCGCCGCTGCCGGTGCCCCGGCTGCCGGTGGCGCCGAGGCTGCTGCCGAGCAGGACGAGTTCGACGTCATCCTCGAGGGTGCCGGCGACAAGAAGATCCAGGTCATCAAGGTCGTCCGCGAGGTCGTCTCGGGTCTGGGTCTGAAGGAAGCCAAGGACCTCGTCGAGAGCGCTCCGAAGGCTCTGCTGGAGAAGGTCGACAAGGAGGCCGCCGAGGCTGCCAAGGCCAAGCTCGAAGAGGCCGGCGCCAAGGTTTCGGTCAAGTAAGACCGACTCTCGCGCAAGCGTTCACGAGCCCGGGACAGCACTGCTGTCCCGGGCTCGGTGCTGTCC
>NZ_JBHYNC010000048.1:0-38592 GCF_042743165.1 Gordonia sp. NPDC058843 | reverse complement strand
TCGAGGCTCGTCGACCTCGACGCGCTCCTTCGTCGCTTGCTCGGCCCGGCGGCTTGCGCTCCTCGCACCTCAGGGACCAGGGGTTATGCGGTTCTGTCGGATCAGGGAGCAGAAGTGAACGCCCGCCCCGCACGCTCCGGGCGCTCCTCAGGGAGCAGAAGTAGGCCGCGCGGCTCAGTCGTCGAGGTCGTCGAAGTTGTCGATCAAGCCGCGCCGACGGGGACGATCGTCGGTGTCCTTGACCCGCTCACCGAGGCGGCGCCGGAGCTGCATGGCGATCAGCACGATGTTGACGACCACGACGGCGATCCCGACGGCCACCCAGAACCACCGGCCCTCCTGCCACCAGCCGACGGTCAGCCAGCCGATACAGAAGATGAGGATGGTCGCGCCGACGATGGTCAGCGTCATCGAGAACGTCTGCGCGCTCCGCGAGAAGTCGGGACCGGTACTCACGAGGATCTCCTGCACTGTGGACTGCTGTTGTCGCGGCCGGCCGGCGAAGGGCCCGTGGTGGGGCCCGGTGAACGCAGGTCAGGACTGGATCACCATGACCACCGCGACGAGGACGGCCACCACCACTATCGCAGCGACCACGAGGATGACCTGCTGCGGCCCCGGCATCTCGCCACCGGTGACCAGAGCCTTCGACGTCCGCCGCCACCGCCAGGCGCCGAGAACCGCCAGCACGGCACCCAGTCCGACCATCAGGACGCCCAACACGATGTCGAGCAGCGGAGTGGCCTCGTCGGGCGACAGGTAGACGACGGCGATACCGGCCGCGATGAAGCCGAGCGCGGTCCGAACCCACGCGAGCAGGGTGCGCTCGGCGGCGAGGGTGAACCGTGCGTCCACGGCGCCCGTCGGTCGGGTCTCCAACTCGTCGGCGTACGACCCGCCCGGGTTCGCCGGGTCTGCGGCACTCACCCCGTCAACCGGCCCGCTTGTCCGTTCGCTCGTCAGTGGCCTTGCCCTCTCGGATCGCTTCGGCGGCGAAGGCAGCGGTCACCTCGACCGCGTCCAGGGTCTCCGGGTGACGCGCGCTCAACACCGGGAAGGCGTGCACCTGCCATGCATAGATGTGCGCCACAGCCGTAACTCCCGCAGCGTCGAGCAATTCGACGAGATCGATGACGTCGGGCTCGAGCATCTCCCCCTCGGCCGAGACCAGGACAGTCGGCGGAAACGAGGTGAGATCGGCATCGGCGATACGACGCACTCCGGTCAACGGGATGGGGCCCTGGTCGAACTGTGGCGCCAGCCGGGCCATCTTGGACTTGGGCAGATAGGCGTCGGATCGACTGGAACGGTCCGGGTGGATACCCAGATCCATGTCGAGGAGCGGTGAGAAACCGATCAGCGCGGTCGGCGTCGGCAGCCCGCGGGCCACAGCAGCTTCGACCACCTTGGCGGCCAGGAAACCGCCGGCCGAGTCACCGGCGACGATCACCCGCCGGAAGCCGCGCTCGTTGATCAGCTCGACGTAGGCGTCGATGGCGTCCACGACGGAGGTGCCGACACCGGCCTTCGGCAGCTGGCGGTACTCGAGCGAGAACACCGGAACCTCACAGGCCCGCGCCAGGCGAGCAGCGATCGACCGGTGCGTGCCGAGCCCGCAGACCACGAACGCCCCGCCGTGCAGGTAGAGCATCGCGGTGTCGCTGTCCCGACGTGACGGTCCGACCGGCATGATCAGCTCGGCGGGCCGCCCGGCGAGGACGAGTTGCTCGCGGACCACGCCGCGGGGCTTGGGTCCGATCGCCATGATCCGGTCGATGAGGAACAGTCCCGCGAGCCCCTGCCTGTTGACCGGCCACAACGCCAGGGTCGGCTTCAGGAGCGCACGCGCACCGAGCCACATGGGGAACGACCGTAGGCTCGGCCGACGGTGGTGAACGATGGGCATCAAATTCCTCCTGCGCCCGAAACTACACCCCGAAGCCGTCCGTTTCAGTACGTTCGTCGGGGTCGCCGTTCACTGTGTCGAGGTCGTACGGTCACCTTCGTCGGCTATATTCTCGGACTCGTGACCAGATCGCGGATGTGCCCAGCAGGTGCCGTTTAGGTGCCGATTCCACCCCAGTTCCTGCTGTCTGCGCAGGCAGACCCCCCTCGCACCCTCTGCGACGTGCTCACCGACACCGCTCGTGCACACCCAGAAGCCGCCGCCATCGACGACGGCGAGATGACCCTCACCTACGGCCAGCTGCTCGCCGTGGTCCGACGGACCGTCGCGCGCCTGGGCGAGGTCGGCGTCGGGCACGGCAGCCGGGTCGGTATCCGGATGCCCTCGGGATCGCGAGACCTCTACGTCGCGATCCTGGCGACGCTCTACGCCGGCGCCGCGTACGTTCCCGTGGACGCCGACGACCCGGACGAACGCGCCGAACTCGTCTTCGGCGAGGCCGGCGTCGACGCCATCATCGACGCGGACGGACCTCGATCGACGAGATCTGCGGAGTCGAGGTCCACTGCACTCCCGCCCGCCCGCCCGACACCCGGCGACGACGCGTGGATCATCTTCACCTCCGGTTCCACCGGTAAGCCCAAGGGCGTAGCGGTCACCCACCGCAACGCCGCGGCCTTCGTCGACGCCGAGGCGGGCATGTTCCTCCAGGACAACCCGATCGGTCCCCGTGACCGTGTGCTGGCCGGGCTGTCGGTCGCCTTCGACGCCTCGTGCGAGGAGATGTGGCTCGCATGGCGCAACGGCGCGTGCCTGGTGCCCGCGCCGCGCTCGCTGGTGCGCAGCGGCATGGATCTCGGACCGTGGCTGGTGGCGCGCGACATCACCGTTGTGTCAACGGTTCCCACGCTGGCCTCGCTGTGGCCGCCGGAGGCGCTGGAAGCGGTGCGGCTGTTGATCTTCGGCGGCGAGGCGTGCCCGCCCGAGCTGGCCGATCGACTCGCCGTCCCCGGTCGCGAGGTGTGGAACACCTACGGCCCGACCGAGGCGACCGTCGTCGCCTGCGCCGCACTGCTGGGCGGGGACGGACCGGTACGCATCGGATTACCCTTGCGCGGCTGGGATCTCGCGGTCGTCGACGCCCAGGAGCAGCCGGTGGCCGAGGGCGAGGTCGGCGAGCTGGTGATCGGCGGGGTCGGCCTGGCCCGATACCTCGATCCCGCGAAGGATGCCGAGAAGTACGCGCCGATGCCGACCCTCGGTTGGGAACGCGCTTATCGCAGTGGCGATCTGGTGCGCCTGGACACCGCGGGCCTGCTGTTCATGGGCCGCGCCGACGACCAGGTGAAGGTCGGCGGCCGGCGTATCGAACTCGGGGAGATCGACAATGCCCTGCAGAACCTCCCGGGCGTGAGCGGGGCCGCGGCCGCGGTCCGTAAGTCCGCGGCGGGCAACAGTCTGCTGGTCGGCTACCTCGTGTCGGCCGATCCCGGCTTCGACGTCGCCGAGGCGCACGCCGAGCTTCGACGGCAACTGCCCGCCGCGATGGTTCCCACTCTTGCCCTCGTCGACGAATTGCCCACGCGCACTTCGGGAAAGGTTGATCGTGATGCGCTGCCCTGGCCTCTGCCGGGCAGCAGCAGACCAGTGGATGACGATGTAGAACTCAGCGAGACCGAGCTGTGGCTGGCACAGCTGTGGACCGATGTCCTCGGAATGACCGTCTCCAGCCCGGACGTCGATTTCTTCGCCGAGGGCGGCGGCTCCCTGGCCGCGGCACAACTCGTGACCGCGGTGCGCGAACGGTACCCCGACATCTCGGTTGCCGACCTCTACGACCATCCGCGTCTGGGCTCGATGGCCGACATGCTCGACGCCCGCCGCCCGACGACGAGCGTCGACGAACGCCACATCGAGCCGACCCCACGCTCGGCCGGGCTGGCGCAGCTCGCCCTCACCGTTCCGCTCACCACCCTGACCGGCCTGCAGTGGGCGACGTGGCTCGGCGTGGCGAACAACGTGGGGTTGCTCGTCGCCGACCGGATGGACCGCACGGTCGAATGGCTGGTCGAGATCAACTGGTGGGTCCTGCTGGCGGCGTTCCTCGTCTTCATCACCCCGCCCGGACGCATGTCCATCGCCGCACTCGGCGCGCGCGTCCTGCTCGCCGGCGTCTCTCCGGGCGTGTACCCGCGGGGCGGGAGCGTGCACGTGCGGTTGTGGGTGGCCGAACGGCTCCTCGACGCCAGCGGTGCCGCGAACCTGTCCGGGGCGCCGTGGATGATCTATCTCGCACGGGCTCTCGGCGCGACGATCGGTCGCGGCGTCGACCTGCACACCATCCCACCGGTGACCGGGCTGCTCACCGTCGGCGACGGCGCGTCCGTCGAACCCGAGGTCGACATCTCCGGGTGGTGGATCGACGGCGACGACGTCCACATCGGTGAGATCGCCATCAAGCGCGGGGCCTCGATCGGTGCGCGGTCGACGCTCACCCCGGGCGCGGTCGTCGGTCGCGACGCGGTCGTCGCCCCGGGGTCCGCGGTGTTCGGCCGGGTCAAGGCCAGGCAACACTGGGCCGGGTCGCCCGCGGCCAAGATCGGGAAGGCAGAACATCCCTGGCCCGATCACCGACCCCCGCGAGCGACGTGGTGGGTGCCGATCTACGGACTGTCGTCACTGGGGCTGGCTGCGATCCCGCTGCTCTCGCTCGCGTCCGGGCTGGCGGTGATCGGCGCGTGGGCACTGACCGCGGACCGGTTGCGTGACGTCGGGATTCGCGCGCTGATCCTGTTGCCCGCGGCGACCATCACGAGCCTGTTCGTGTTCGCGGCGATCACCGCCGGGCTGGTCCGGCTCGCCTCGATCGGCCTGCACACCGGGTACCACCCGGTCCGTTCGCGCGTCGGCTGGCAGGTCTGGATCACCGAACGCCTCCTCGACGCCGCACGCACCTACCTCTTCCCGCTGTACGCGAGCCTGCTGACCCCGGCCTGGTTCCGCATCCTCGGCGCGAAGGTCGGTGAGGGGACCGAGATCTCGACCGCGCTCGTGCTCCCCCGGTTCACCACCATCGGTGACGGCGCCTTCCTCGCCGACGACACGATGGTCGCGTCCTACGAACTCGGCGGCGGTTGGTTGCACATCGACGAGGCGAAGATCGGCAAGAGGTCGTTCCTCGGCAACTCGGGCATGACCGGGCCCGGCCGCAAGGTTCCCAAGAACGGTCTCGTGGCGGTGTTGTCGGCGACACCGGACCGGGCGAAGTCGGGGTCGAGCTGGCTCGGGAGCCCGCCGGTACGCCTGCGCCGGACCGCCGCCGAGATCGACACCTCGCGCACGTTCGATCCGCCGCTGTCGCTGAAGATGGCGCGCGCGTCCATCGAGACGTTGCGCCTGGTACCGGTCATGGTCTCCTACGGACTCGGCATCGGACTGCTGCTCGCGCTGCAGTACATCTCGGTCCACGTCCACTACGGCGTCGCGGCGTCCGTGAGCGGCCTGCTCCTGCTGGGCGTCGGGGCGATCGCGTGTGTGGTCGCGGCCGCGGCCAAGTGGCTGGTCGTCGGCCGCATCACGGTGAGCGAGCACCCGCTGTGGAGTTCGTTCGTGTGGCGTAACGAGCTCTCGGACGCGTTCGTGGAGACGGTCGCGGCACCATGGTTTGCCAACGCGGCGACCGGGACACCGATCCTGAACCTGTGGTTGCGCATGCTCGGCGCGAAAATCGGCCGCGGGGTGTGGTGCGAGACCTACTGGCTACCCGAGGCCGACCTCGTCAGCCTCGGGGACGGCGCCACGGTGCAGCGCGGTTGTGTCGTGCAGACACACCTGTTCCACGACCGCGTCATGGCGATCGACCGGGTCAGCCTCGGGGCGGGCGCGACCCTCGGCCCGCACTGCGTCGCCCTGCCCGCATCCGGCCTCGGTGACTCCGCGACCGTCGGACCCGCGTCGCTGGTCATGCGCGGCGACGTGGTCCCGGCGCACACCCGCTGGCAGGGAAACCCCATCGCTCCCTGGCCGCGCTGACATAAAGAAACGCGGAACCACTGGCCCGCTCTGCTCCCTGAGGTGCGAGCGAAGCGAGCCACGAAGGGTCTCGCAACGTGTCTCACCGAGCCCTTCGAGGCTCGTCGCTAGCGCTCCTCGCACCTCAGTATCTGCGGCCTGGCGGCCGTCGTGGACCACGAAAGAACACTCGTGAGTGTCCGAAATCCATGCTCCCTGAGGTGCGAGCGAAGCGAGCCACGAAGGGTCTCGCAACGTGTCTCACCAGGCCCTTCGAGGCTCGTCGCTTGCGCTCCTCGCACCTCAGGGACCAGGGGTTATGCGGTTCTTTCGGATTAGAGACCAGGGGTTACGCGGTTCTTTCGGATTGGGGAGCAGGGGTTACGCGGTTCTTTCGGATTGGGGAGCAGAGATGTGGACCCTTACGCGTGTTCTTTCGTAGTTCTGGCTCAGACCGCGGGGTCCCCGGCGACCGGCTGCTCGACCTTCTTGGGAAGCGTCAGCAGCGTGGCGATCGACAGCGCGACGAGCATGATGCCGCCGACCCATGCGAGCACCTCGAGGGAGAACGCCGGCAGCACCATCATCACGATGCCCGCGATGATGGCGATGATGCCGGACAGGATCAGGAACCAGGTGGGGGCGTGACCGGACTTGGTGATCGCCGCGTACAGGTCGGCGACGCCCTGGAAGATCCAGCCGATTCCGATGAACACCGCGAGCAGCCACACGGCGTCTCCGGGACTGAACAGTGCGATCACACCGGCCAGCAGCACGATCGCGCCGACGACGCCGAGCATCACCCGGACACCGGTACCCAGGAACGACGCCGCGAAGGCCTGGTAGATGCGGAAGATTCCGGCGATGATCAGCGAGATCGCGAACAGCAGCGCGACGACGACGATGGTCGGGCCGGGCCACACGATCGCGATGACGCCGAGCACGATGCCGACGATCGACGTGATGATGAGTGCCGTGCGCACCGCTCCGACCAGTTCGTCGGGGAAGTGCTTTGTGTACACCGTGGCGAAAGTCATGGTGGGAGGTTATCCGGCACTGGAGAATCCGGCGCACTATTCACCCAGGAGTGGCACAAACCCGACCGTCGTGGTCGGCGTCGGTGAACAGGGGGGTAACAAGTAACGATGACCAACATCGCTTTCTTCGAGCCGATCAGCGGAACCGGCCGGCCCGACGGCGACCGGGTCCGGTACCGGCCGACCACCTTCGCTGCCAGCCTGTGGGCACCCGGGACCCTCAACGGTCCGGCGGTGTGCGGCCTCGCCGCGCGGGCGGTCGAGACCGAGTTCGGAGACGACGAGTTCGTACCCGCCCGGTGCACCATCGACCTGTTCAAGGCAGCGCGCGACATCGTCACCTCGACGCGGACCCGCCTGGTGCGCTCCGGCGGACGGATCCGGGTCGTCGACGTCGAGGTGGTCCAGCATCCGGAGGGGGCCGACCCGGATGGTGCCGAGGAGGTGGTCGTCGCCCGCGGCACGACGGTCTTCCTGCGCACCTCGACGAATCCGCCCGGACAGCGGTGGCATCGACCTGCGGCAGCGGTCACCTTCCGAGCGCCCGAGATCGCCTCCGACGACGACCTGTCGCCCCGATTCGCCTCCGATGCCGCCGACGACAGCGTCGGCGAGTGGGAGCGGGACATGGCGAATCACCAGAACGGGCACCGCAAGCGGATGTGGTCGCGGGCCGCACCCATCGTGGCCGGCGAGAAACTCACGCCATTCCAGCGCGCGGTGATCAGCGCCGAGTCCGCGAGCCTCGTCTCGAACTGGGGCACCACCGGCATCGGTTTCATCAATTGCGATCTGACCGTCGCCCTGAGTCGCCTGCCGTCGGGTGAGCGGGTCGGCGTCGAGGCCGACGTCCACATCGAAGACGACGGTGTCTCGGTCAGCAACGCCGGACTCTATGACGAGAACGGGATGTTCGGGACAGCTCTCGTGACCGCGGTGAACAATGCGGCTGCGCAGATCGACTTCACCACCGTGGACACCTCGGAGCGCTATCGGGAAGCCTGAGCTCACCTGAGCTTTTTAGCGCCGCGAAGCACCGTAGTGCACCTCACACATCTCTCTCAGGTCTTGATAAGGTCACGGCCATGACACGGCGCCTCACACGGCTTTTCCTGGGTTTTGTCGTCTCGCTGCTCGCCTTGGCACTGACGACCACCCTCGCCGCCTCACCCGCCCACGCCGCTCGCTACGCCAACGGCCCGGCGACCATCGTCAACCGGCTGACCGGCCCGTTCGCGATGAACGACACCATCGGACGGTTCAACATCGTCGGCACCGATCTCGGTGTCATGTGGGACAACGGCCGCGGCGAGATCCTCACCGCCTTCGGCGACACCCAGTCGTTCAACGGATGGTCCCTGCTCTACGGCGAACTGTTCTACTGGCGGTCCAACGTCCTACTCCGTAGCAC
Organism: Gordonia sp. NPDC058843; assembly: GCF_042743165.1. Classification (NCBI taxonomy): domain Bacteria; kingdom Bacillati; phylum Actinomycetota; class Actinomycetes; order Mycobacteriales; family Gordoniaceae; genus Gordonia; species Gordonia sp. NPDC058843. Next base: position 30,227 of record NZ_JBHYNC010000048.1, on the reverse strand, counting down.
CGACAGGCATCTCAACGACGGCATGACTTTCACCTCGCATGCCGGCCGCCCCGGTCACGCGAAACGCCTGCTGAAGCCGAACGTCCGCCGCGAGGTCACGATCATCCCGACCGCGGGTGTGGCCGCCAACGGCAAGCAGTACATGACCGTGATGTCGGTGAAACGCTGGGACTCACCCGGCATCTGGACCACCAACTGGGCCGGTCTGGTGTCCTCCACCGACAACGGGGAGAACTGGCGTTCGGTGAATGCCTTCCGCCCCAACGGCGGCGGCAACAAGAAGTTCCAGATGGGCGCCTTCCTCAAGGTGGGTAAGACCGTCTACTACTACGGCACACCTGACGGACGTTGGGGCGGAGTGTATCTCGCACGCGTCGACGAGAAGGACATCGAGAACCTCGGCAAGTGGCAGTATTTCTCCTACGGCCGTTGGGTGCCGAGCAACCCCGATGCCGCCACACCGGTGATGGGCGCACCGACCGGCGAGATGTCGGTGCAGTGGAACGATTACCTCGGCAAGTACATCTCGCTGGCCAGCCAGGACGTGGGCGTGACGCTGCGCACCGCCGACAAGCCCTGGGGCCCATGGACTTCCGGCGAGATCGTCGCCCCCTCGGTGGACCCGTACACGGGGTACGCGCCCTACATCCACCCGTGGTCCAAGGGCAGCACCCTCTACTTCACCTACTCGGTCTCCATCGGCTACCAGGTGTACCTGATGCGGTTGCCGCTGCGTCGCGGCTGAGTTCCCCTGATCCGACGACACGTCGGGGCGGTCACGTCCGTTCTCGGACGCAACCGCCCCGTCGTCGTCTCCGGGGCACTCAGCTCCGGCCGAGCATGCCCTTCATCTGATCGATCTCGGCCTGCTGGGTCCGCTTGACCTCTTGAGCAAGGGCTTTCGTCGCAGGGTCGACGCCGTCGGCGAGAACGGCGTCGGCCATCGCGATGGCACCCTCGTGGTGCCGGATCATGCCCTCGAGCCACAGCGCGTCGAACTCGGTACCGCGCGCGTCACGCAGGGCGGCCATCTGGTCCGGGTCGAGCATGCCGGGCATCGCGGAGTGACCACCATGCCCCATGTTCTCGTGGCTGTCCTCGAGACCGTCGGTACTGACGCCCCACGACTCGAGTCGTTCTTCCATCTGGGTGATCTCGCTGTTCTGCGCCTTCTCGATCGATGACGCGAGCGCGATCAGCTCGGCGTTGTCGGTCCGGCCCTCGACGAGTTCGGCCATCATCACCGCCTGACGGTGGTGCCCGACCATCGTCGAGGTGAACTCCACATCGGCCTCGTTGTGATCAGCCGATGCCGAAGCCGAGACCGACGAGACGGGCTGGGAGGCTCCCGTGGTGGTCGTGGCCGGCTCCTCGTCGGGCGAACATCCCGCGAGGGCGAGCACGGCAGACGCCGCGAATCCGAGTCCCGCGGCCGCGCGCACGCGGCGCCGAGATGTGGTGTGTGCGTACATGAGTGGAATTCCTTTGCTGCTGAGATCCGGCCGCGTCGATACGCAGGCCGGCGATGGAGAGAGGACGACGACATGGCGGACCGAGCGGTCCGCCGAGGTCTCCTCAGCAGCGGATCACCTGCAATTGCAGATGCGAGGGAATCGCCCAGGGTGGTGGCCGACCCAGGATCGTGGTTCGCCCACGGACGGTGTCGGTAACACGCGGCAGTACCGCCAGCGCCCAGACGAGCAGGACCAGCACCACAACCGGGAGATCGACGCCCGCCGCACGGGTGAAGACGCAGTCGTGCATGTGCTCGCCACAGTCGTCCGCGGCTGACATCTCGGGAGCCGACATCAGCGTCGCGGCAGTGAGCGCCGAATGGCCGCCGTGGTGCGACATCCCGCCGTCGCCGCCGGGAGACCCGGCCTGGGAGTGCCCGGGCCGGGAAGCAACCGAGGCCGGCGAGCCGGCGTGGCCCGACACCACCGTGTGCATCAGCATCACGGCGAGAGCGAGCACGAGAACCAGCCCGCGGCGCCGGAGGACGACGCCGCGACCGGTGCTACGGCGGCGGCTCACCGTGCCAGAGTACGAGTTCAGGACGCCGGCGTCGACGCCCTGGCATCGTCGGGGACGGGATCGTCCCCTGACTCGGCAGCCGCCTCTTCGGCCCGCCTCCGTTGCCGCGGTATCAGTATTCGACGATCGATGATCAGGTAGGTCGCCACCACCGCCGCGGCCAGCGCCCATCCGAGCACGATGTCGAAGATGTAGTGCTCGGCGGTGTACACCAGGGCAAACGCCATGGCGAAGGCGTAACCCATGAACAGCGTTTTACCCAGAGCCTTCACGCGTGGCCACATGAAGAGCGCGAGGAGCATCGTCAGACCGGCGTGCAGCGACGGGATCGCGGCCACCAGGTTGGACTTGCCCTGACCGACCTCGACCAGGTTCGACGCCGCATGGATGTTGAGGAACCCCCAACCGCGCGCGGAGATGCGCTCGACGTAGGGATTGGCGTCCGGGTACTCGTTGTCCAGCGGCCCGAGCAGCCCGCCGGGTTCCTGCGCCTCGGGTGAGTACATGCAGATCGGGTCGCGTGGATAGTCCTGCACCTCGGCCGCGGTGCATCGCGCAGCGGCCCACGGCGGGGCACCCGGGACGAGGGTGTAACCGACCAGGGCGAGGAAGGTCGTCGCCACGAAGCACGCCGCGTAGCGGCGCCATGCCGCGCGGTCCTTCAGCCACAACACCGCCGCGACCGCGTACGGGATGATGAAGTACGACATGTAGACGATGCTGACGATGACTTCCCACCAGGGCGGACTCGCCTGCTTGAGGTTCTCCTGCAGCCACGCCGTGGGATTCACACCACCGGTCAGCCATGCATCGAAGTCGATCGCCAGGTGCCAATGGGTGGGCATGTCGACGATGCGCGCGACGTCGCGAGTCCAGTCGTAGAGGATGAGGATCAGCGCGAACGGTGCCCAGTCGATGAGGATCGTGATGAACTTGCGTCGGCCGATGCAGGCGGCCGCGAGTCCCAGACACATCAGGATGATCAGGCGCGTGCGGTCGAAGGCCAGGCCGTAGAGCGCGACGTGCACCGCCATCAGCACGACCCACGCGCCGATCGCGATACGCCGGACCATCGTCAGGTCGCGGCGACTCTCGGGGTCGGCCTCCATCTCGGCCGCGGCGGCCAGATCCTCGAGAACCGGGGATACCCCCGCCGGACCGGTGTCATCGCGATCGGTGTCGTCTCGGTCGGTGTCCACCGGGGAGTTCGACGTCTCGGCGGCGGCCGTCTCGGTGTTCTTGCGCTCATCGCCTTTGGAAGATCTGCCCGGCTGCGGGACGCCCATCGTCTCGTCGACACTCACCCGACACAACCCCGCCTGTCACACCCCGCAGGGCAACCACCCACTTAACCTGCCGTCAGTGTAATGGCCATCTCTTGTTGGCGAGCCACCCCGACGTCCAGGCATGTCGGATTTGAGGACTTCCTGCATGGGGGGCCGCGGCGCACCGGCGGCAACTGCGGTTTTCGCGGACACCTCGCTCGCCGGGGTGTTGTGGATCACACTGGAGGCGTCGATCCCCTGAAGGAGGTCTCGGTGCCCAATCGCTACCTGCGCTATGGCGACCAGCGCTACATCATCAACAAGGAGGCGGAGGCCCGTCTCAACCGCACTCTCGACGCGGTGTACGCCGACGGAACGCGCGGACATGAGTGGCTGAACCTCTATCACGACAGCGCGGCGCCGTGCCGACTCCTCATCGCACCCGGGGTGCCCATCACCATCGAGACCGAGCCGTGCCTCGGTGAGTAGCCGCCCGAGCGGGATGCACGAGCAACTCCGGATTCACCGCTGACCGAGTTCGACGGGGCTGTCCGCGGCGTCGGTGGCGGCCACTATCGTTGTCGCATGCGCATCGGAGCACATCTTCGCGAGGACGCCGACCCGCTGGCCACGGCCGCCGAGCTCGGGATCGACGTCTTCCAGATGTTCGTCACTGACCCTCAGAGCTGGAAGAAGCCGCAGCCGAACCCGCGCGCGGCGGAGTTCCGAGAGTCCGATATCGACGTCGTCGTGCATTCCAGCTACCAGATCAACGTCGCCAGCCTGAACAACCGGTTGCGGATGCCGTCGCGCAAGGCCGTCGAACAGCAGGCCACGGCCGCCGCCGAACTCGGCGCCTTCGGACTCGTCGTCCACGGCGGACATCTGCGCGACGGCGAGGACAGCGCCGAGGGTTTCGCCAACTGGCGCAAGCTCTTCGACCGCCAAGTCGACAAGGGCGGCTTCGGCGTTCCGATCCTCATCGAGAACACCGCGGGCGGCGACCACGCGATGGCCCGCACCCTGGAGTCGATCGACCGCCTGTGGGAGGCGGTCGGCGACTTCGATCAGGCGGGCTTCTGTCTCGACACGTGCCACGCCTGGGCCGGCGGCGAAGACCTCGTAGGGCTCGTCGAACGTGTCCGCCAGATCACCGGTCGGATCGATCTGGTGCACCTCAACAACTCTCGCGACGAGTTCGACTCCGGTCGCGACCGGCACGCCAACCTCGCGTCGGGCCACATCGACCCCGAGGTCCTCGTCGCGGTCGCCGAGGCGGCAGGCGCTCCGGTCATCCTGGAGACGCCCGGCGACGGCATCCCCGACGATCTCGCCTATCTGCGCGAGTCGCTGTAGCCGGTCAGCTCACGAGAGCTGTCGCGTCACGAGACGGGGTAGGCCGCCACGTTCATGACGACCGTTCCCCGGCAGGGCCCGCCGTAGATCGTCGTCCGCCACACACCCTTCAGTGATCCGTCGCTCTGCGGCTTGTAAGTCGCAACGGACCGCGCCGGCCGCCACACCTTGGGCACCCCGACCCCCTGCCAGCAGTCCCACTGCCAGCTGTAGCGATGGACCCAGGAGCCGTTCTGCCAGGTGTATCGCGGTGGTTGCGGCAGCGTCGGATTGGCCGGTTTGGGGCCTCCCACGACGGTGGCAAAGCACCTGCTGCGGACGCACTCGGTGGTGAACGTGTAATTGTCGGAGAAGTCCGGCTCGCGCTGACGCGCCGCCAGGCTCGTGCCGGTCTTGGATGCCGCAAATCTCTTGAGCGAGTACACGCCGTCCCACGTCGGCTTCGGCGCGGCGTCAGCTGGGGCGACACTCACCAGCAGACCGGCGGCCAAGGCGAGAACCGCGGTGACGGCGCCCAGGGCAACCAGGGTGCCGACTCGATGTGCCGTGGAACGGGATCTGCGCATTCGTTCATTGGACCGTACTTGCGGCCTTTATGTCGGTGTTGGCCGATTCTCGTGGTCCCTGCAGCTCCCAGGGTCGCAGATCACATAACTTCCGATTGATCCGGTCGGGATATGGGTCTACGCTAGGGTTACCGGCGAGTAACATAGCTCGGACCATACAGCCCCCTCCTCCCGGCCGGTACGAACGCATCCGTGAGCGGTCGGACCGGGTCGAGGACGCCAACGCAGACGGCCACACCAGACAAGGAATCACCATGGGCCATTACAAGAGCAACATGCGCGACCTGCAGTTCAACCTCTTCGAACTGCTCGAGCTCGACAAGGTACTGGAGTCCGGCGACTTCGGTGACCTCGACCACGAGACCGCCGTCGACATGTTGCGCGAGGTCCGTGCGCTGGCCGAGGGCCCGATCGCCGAGTCCTTCGTCGATGCCGACCGCAATCCGCCGGTCTTCGATCCCGACGCGCACACCGTGACGCTCCCCGAGTCGTTCAAGAAGTCCTACAACGCCCTGGTCGAGGGCGGCTGGGACAAGATCGGCATCGCCGAGGAACTCGGCGGCCTCCCGGCCCCGCGCTCGCTGTACTGGGCGATCGGCGAGATGATCCTCGGCGCCAACCCCCCGGTGTTCATGTACGCCGCCGGCGCAGGCTTCTCGAACATCTTCTACAACAACGGCACCGACGAGCAGAAGAAGTGGGCTGCCATCTGCTCCGAGCGCGGCTGGGGCGCCACCATGGTGCTGACCGAGCCCGACGCGGGCTCCGACGTGGGCGCCGGACGCACCAAGGCCGTGGAGCAGGAAGACGGCTCCTGGCACATCGACGGCGTGAAGCGCTTCATCACCTCGGCCGATCAGGACATGACCGAGAACATCTTCCACCTCGTGCTCGCCCGCCCGGAGGGCGCCGGACCGGGCACCAAGGGCCTGTCGCTGTTCTTCGTGCCCAAGTTCCACTTCGACTTCGAGACCGGCGAACTCGGCGAGCGCAACGGCGTCTTCGTCACCAACGTCGAGCACAAGATGGGCATCAAGGCGTCGGCCACCTGCGAGGTGACCTTCGGACAGCACGGCACGCCGGCCAAGGGTTGGCTCGTCGGCGACGTCCACAAGGGCATCGCGCAGATGTTCGAGGTCATCGAGCACGCTCGAATGATGGTGGGCACCAAGGCCATCTCGACCCTGTCGACCGGTTATCTCAACGCCCTCGAGTACGCCAAGGAGCGCATCCAGGGCGCGGACATGACCCAGATGACCGACAAGGCCGCACCCCGCGTGTCGATCACTCATCACCCCGACGTGCGTCGTTCGCTGATGACCCAGAAGGCCTACGCCGAGGGTCTGCGCGCGATCTACCTCTACACCGCATCCCACCAGGACACCGCAGCCGCGAAGATCGTCTCCGGCGCCGAGCCCGAGATGGCCCACCGCGTCAACGATCTGCTGCTCCCGATCGTGAAGGGCGTCGGCTCCGAGCGCGCCTACGGCACCCTGGGCCACGAGTCGCTGCAGACGCTCGGCGGTTCCGGATTCCTCCAGGACTACCCGATCGAGCAGTACATCCGGGACTCCAAGATCGACTCGCTGTACGAGGGCACCACGGCCATCCAGGCCCAGGACTTCTTCTTCCGCAAGATCATTCGGGACAAGGGTCAGGCCCTCGCGCACGTTGCCGGACAGATCCAGAGCTTCATCGACTCCGAGGCGGGCAACGGTCGACTCAAGACCGAGCGGGCCCTGCTGAAGACCGCGCTCGACGACGTCCAGGCCATGGCCGCCTCGCTGACCAACGATCTGATGGCCGCGCAGGAGAACTCGGCCGAGCTCTACAAGGTCGGCCTCGGTTCGGTCCGTTTCTTGATGGCCGTCGGCGACCTGCTCATCGGATGGCTGCTCCTGCGCCAGTCCGAGGTCGCTCTCGCCGCCCTGGACAACGGGGCGTCCGACGCCGACAAGTCCTTCTACGAGGGCAAGGTCGCCGTGGCCAGCTTCTTCGCGAAGAACATGCTGCCGCTGCTCACCTCCGTCCGCGTCACCGTCGAGAACATCGACAACGACATCATGGAGCTCGACGAAGCGGCTTTCTGAGCTGCTCGACGTACTCGACAAGAACTCCCACCGGCGACCGCCGGTGGGAGTTCTTCTTTCCCGCCCAGATCCAGCGGCTCCGCATCACCCGATCACGCTGAAGCAATAACCGACCGGGCGCGGCTTCTCCGCGAAGTAGGTCCCGTCCGAGCCGGAGCACTCGGGCTCACCCGCGGCCTTGGCGTCGACGCGGATGTTCGTTCCACCCGAAACCGGTGAACCACAATTGATCTCACGGATGTCGGCGAGCGCGGTACCACCGGTCGCGGACGGCAGGTAGTAGCAACGCCCCTCCTGATAGACCGGTGCCAGACACAGCGCACCATCCTGACCCGCGACCCAATACCGCGAGTACTGAGGTCCGCAGAGTCCCTGCGAGATGGACTTCTCCGCGACGACGTAGTGGAAGTCGGTGTCGGAGCACGACACGTCCTTGGCCTTTAGTGTGTCCGGCTCCGCCGACACCGTGATGCAGTCACCGGCTTCGACGTCACTGGTGTCGGTGATGCCTCCGCCCTGCGCCGCCGACACCAACACCCTCGCCACTCCGCCGACGATGACGATCAGCAGCAGCACCCCCACCACACCCAGCGCGACCCACAAACCGGTGCGCTTCTTCTTCGGCGGCGGTGGGAAAGGCGGCCCCGGCGGATACATCCCTCCCGGCACCTGACCCTGATAGGACGGCGGAGCCCCATAGGGCGCCTGATTCGGCGGCGGGGCGCCATAGGACTGGTTCGGCGGTGGATAACCCCCGTTCCGTGGGTACTGCCCGGGCTGTGGTTGCGGCCCGAATCGCGGGTCCCCCGGCTGATATGGCGCGTTGGTCACGCCGCGAAGACTACCGGTGCGCGGCGATACGTCCAGCGCACCGGCGAACCTCAACTCGACCGATGGACTTCGATCGAAGTCCATCGGTCGAAACGAAGTTCGTCGGTCAGACGGCCTTCTTCCGCTTCCGCTGTCCCGCTCGAGCGGACACCGCAGCGCCGAGCAGGATCATCCGCATCGTGCGCTCGGCGGCATCGGCGAGAAGTTGCTCGCCGTTGGCGACGGCCTCCGACAGCGGCATGGGTACCGCGATGATCGATGCGATCGCCCCGATCCCGACATCGTGGACAGACGGCGCGCCGTGTCCGAGCGAACCCGCCAGCGCGACAACGGGGACACCGCGCAGCTGGGCGCGGCGGGCGACCTCGGCCGGTACCTTGCCGTGCGGGGTCTGGAAGTCGATGGAACCTTCCGCCGTGATCACCAGGTCTGCCTTGCCGATCCGATGGTCGAGGTCGATCCCGGACAACCCGGAGTCGAGAAGGGCGTCGAATCGCGACCGTAGTTCTCCGCCGACTGCCGCCAGTCCCGCACCGAGTCCGCCCGACGCTCCGGAGCCCGCGCCGTGACGATAGTCGATGTCGGCCAGCCCATCTCGTGTCAGGACGTCCGCCCAGACGTCGAGCGCGGCCGACAGCGAATCGACCTGGGCGGGGGTCGCTCCCTTCTGCGGACCGAACACGCGGGCGACGCCGTTCGGTCCGGTGAGGACGTTGTGCGGATTCCCCGCGACGACGATCTCCGTCTCACGCAGCCGTGGGTGCAGACCGGCGAGGTCCAGCGATGCGGCCCGCGCGAGTTCGTCTCCACCGCGGCCGATCTCGTGGCCGTCGCAGTCCAGGACGCGCGCTCCGAGGGCCTGTAGCGCGCCGGCCCCGCCGTCGCACGTACCCGAGTCCCCACAGCCGACGAGAATCGCCGACACACCGGCGTCGAGCGCCGCGGCGATCAGTTGTCCGACACCGTAGGTGGTGGTGGCGCCGGGATCTCGCTGCCCGGCCGGAACGAGCGCCAAACCCGCGGCGGCGGCCATCTCGACGACGCCGATCCGGTTGCGGCCGACACCCACTTCGGCCCAGTGCGACTGCACGGGCTCGCCGGTGGGTCCGCAGACCGTCAGCTCGTGGAGCCGACCGTTGCCCGCGGCGGCGAGGATGCGTGCCGTTCCCTCGCCCCCGTCCGCGATGGGTGCGATGTCGACCCGCACCCCCGGGAGTGTGCGCCGAACCCCCGCAGCGATGGCGGTGGCCACCGACACGGCGTCGAGGCTCTCTTTGAAACCGCTCGGGGCGACCAGGATTCGTTGCGGAACTCGGACAGACATCGGGACTCCTGTTGATCGATGGGACAGCAGAACTCGCACCCGCAGGCACAGTTGGCGACAGTCGCGGCGCGACGGTCAGGACGAGAGGAGGGGAAGGCCGAGGTAGGGCCACACCCAACAGGCGAAGATGACGAGCAACACCAGCGACACCGGTGCGAGCAACGCCGACATCGTGAGCAGATGCCGCGGTTGATAACCCGGTACGTCGGCACTCGCCGCGAACATGGCCACCGGCTTGGCCGAACTCGTGAGGGTGATACAGAAGCCGGCGGCCGCGGTGGACAGGAAGGCCGCGGCCACGGGGTCGACCCCGACAGCCGGAGCGGTCACCACGATGATGGGGATCAGCACCGCCGAACGGGCCGAACGAGATTGGATCACCAGGTGCGCGAGCAGTGACACGGTGGCCGACACGACGACGAACACCATCGCGGCCGCCGGGCCGCTGTCGGCGATGGAACCGAAGGCCCGGTCGGCGAGCCACTGTGCGGCGCCGCTGGAGTTGAGGGCCATCCCCAGCGCGAGGGTCGCGGCCATGAAGAGCAGAAGCGTCCACGGAATGGTCTTGAGCGCCGCGCCCAGCGTGGTCGCCCCGACCGCAGGGGCGGACGCGGCCAGCGCGCCGAGCACCGCGACTATCGCCGGGTCGACGCCGTGCAGAGGCTCAGAACACCAGAGCGCGACCACGAGTCCGAGGATGACCGACACTCGTCGTTGCGCGGTCGTGAGCGGACCCGAGGTCGCCGTCCCGGTCGACTCGAAAGCGGCCGGCGGCACGCGCAGTGGACGTGCGCGTTCGTCGTGGTCGGTCATCAACCACAGCGCGGCCTCTGCCGCCAGGTGCGACCACACGACCGCCAGCGGCACGCCGAGTACCGCCCACTGCAGGAATCCGATACCGGTTCCGGTTGCCGCCGAGACGATCTCGGCGGTGATGAGGTGCGCGCCGGCACCCAGGAGCGATCCGACCGCCGAGAACAGGATCACGAACGGGAAGACCAGCGCGAGACACAGCACCAGTCGCGGCCTGTCACGCAGCACCGCGGCGAGGGCGAGGAAGATCGGAAGCGCGAGTGCTGCGCGCCCGGACGTCGCCGGGATCGCGAAGGTGGTCAGCAGCAGCGCTGCGGTGATGAGGTGGACCAGCTGGCGAGGCGTGCGGGCTCGGCGAACGACCCGCGCCGACACGCGAGCCGAGAGTCCCGACGCCGTGATCGCGGCCGCGATCACGAAAGCGCCGATCAGAAGCCAGATGACCCCGGAGCCGAGGGTTCCCGCGAAGGTGTTGGCGTCGATGATCCCGAAGATCACCAGGGCGATGCCACCGCCGAGCGCGACGTACGTGTCGTCGAGGGGCGAGAAGATCCACGCCCACACCGCAACCAGGAACACGAGCAGGGTGACGACGGCGTCGAACGACAGCTCCCCCGACCATCCGGCGTGTCCGACGAACGCGCCGGCGACCACGACGATGACCAGTCCTGCTGCCGCCCAGGGTGTCAACGCTCTGCCGAGAATTTCCCGGAGGGACCGGCGCGGCGGTGGGGGGACCACCTTTCGCACGGGTGGTCGCGTCGCGAACATCGTCACCGTCCCCGGTTGCCCCGGGCCTCGGTCGATCGTGTGCGGAACGTTCATGGTGACGACTATCGGGCGCCGGCGTGACACCTCCATGAGACGCGGATGAAAGTTCTTTCACGGAAAGAACTCATGAACAAACGACAAACCCACCACCGAATCGAGCTGGTGGTGGGTCTGCGCGGGATCGTGGGTTCGGTCGGCCTACTTCGGTGGCATCCGGATGCCGCCGTCGACGCGGATGACCTCAGCGTTCATGTAGCTGTTGGTCACCAGCTCGACGACCATCGAGGCGAGCTCGTCCGGCGCGCCCAGGCGGTGCGGGAAAAGGACCGACTCGCCGAGCTTGGCCTTGAACGCCTCGGCCGATTCGCCCTCACCGTAGATCGGGGTGTCGATCAGGCCCGGGGCGATGGTGTTGACGCGGATGCCGACCGCCGCCAGGTCACGCGCGACCGGGAGGGTCATGCCGACGACGCCGCCCTTGGACGACGAGTACGACGCCTGACCGATCTGGCCGTCGAACGCCGCGACGCTCGCCATGTTGACGATCGCGCCGCGCTCACCGTGGGCGTCGAGCGGCTCGTTGCGGCTGATCGCGGTGGCGGCCAGACGGATGAAGTCGAAGGTGCCGACCAGGTTGATCGCGATGACCTTCTTGTAGGCGTCGAGGTTGTGTGCCGAACCGAACTCCCCGTCGCGGCCGATGGTGCGCTGCGCCCAGCCGATGCCGGCCGAGTTCACGAGCGCGCGCAGCGGTCCGAGCTCGGTGGCCGCGTTGATGGCGGCCTCGATCTGTTCGGTCGAGGTCACGTCGACGGCGACGAACTTCCCGCCGATCTCCTTGGCGAGTTCCTCGCCCTTGTCCGCATTGAGGTCGGCGACGACGACCTTCGCACCCTTGGCCGCCAGCTGGCGAGCCGCAGCTGCGCCGATTCCCGACGCGCCACCCGTGACGATTGCACTAGCTCCATTGATATCCACGCCTCGGAGCCTATCGAGCGTTCTATCGCCCGGTAAAGCCCCTCCGCGAAACACCCCGTCGGGTCAGACGCACTTCACGATCGGTTCGGGCGCGTAGCGGACCGTGCGGGTGGATCGGTCGATCTCCCGTCCGGTGCGCGCGTCCTTGATGATGCGGGTGTCGGAGGCGGTGAAGCCCTTGCTGCCACTACTCGGGATGCAGTCGTCCCCGCGCGGGACGCGGACGCGCGGCGGATCGGTGGAGGCAACACGGGCACCCGTGACCGACTCGACCTCGAAAGCCTTGGTGCCCCACAGCCTCACGGTCACCGACGACGGCGACCAGCTGGTCTCGATCAGGACGCCATGCCGTGTGTTGTTGCGGAACTTCAGGTCGATGGCGCCCTCGAACACGGTCGCTTCGCGAGCCTCGGGGTAGCGCGAGATGTAATAGGCGTGCTCGGTGTGGTCGACGTCCTCGAGTCCGGCGAAATACGTCGCGTTGTACAGGGTCGTCGCGAACTGGGAGATACCGCCACCGACGGCGTTCGACGCCCGGCCGTGGTCGATGATCGTCGACTCGACGTATCCCTGCTCCGAACCGCGCGGGCCGGTGTGTCCGTTGAGCGAGAACACCTTTCCGGGCAGCACGAGTGCCCCGTCGACCTCCGCTGCGACGAGCCGGATGTTCTCGCCGGAGGCACTCGAGAAACCGCCGGTGGTGTATTCGCTGATCAGTTCCGTGACCCCGAGCTTGCGGGCGGCCTCGGTCGTGAGCTTCGGCTCGACGTCGTCGTAGACGACCTCGACGGTCCGGTTGCCGCCGACGGCAGCCGCACTCGTGGCAACCGCCTCCAGGGTCTTCGGCCAGTTGATCGATGCGCCGTCGATCCCCGGGACCACCGCCGGGCGGCCGGACGCGAGGCTGAACCTCGCGCTGACCGGTGCCCGTTGCGAGGCATCGAGGTCAGCGGCGAGGATCTCGCGCGCCACCTTCTCGTCGGCACGCGGGGTGAGCCCGCCGCGGCCGTCGGGACCGAAGGTCAACATCGACGCCAGGTCGCCCGCGGGTACCTCGACCGTCCGTTTCCGCCGGTCGACCAGACGCACGGGACCAGACGTCACACGTTCGGCGGGCCCGGCGACGGTGGCGGCGACGACTTCGGCGCTGACGGTCGGCGAGAAGGGTTCCATGGGCAGGTCGACGGGTGCGCCGTCCAGCCAGCGGTCGATGAGGGTGACCGCCGCCGCGTCTCGGGCGATGCGTTCACCCGCCGCGGGCTGATCGCCGACGGGTTCGGTGCCGTCGTAGTGCACACCACCTTCGACGGCCGCCTTCTCGAGGGACGTGCGCTGGGCGTCGAGTGCAGCGTTCATCGCGGCCCGATCCAGCGTGACGACCGGTTCGACGTCGGTGGGACGGCCGAACAGAGCGGCCAGCCGGATGAGCGGATTGCGCGGTTGTTCGAGAAGGCGCGCACGAGTCGCGTCGGCGTCGAACGAGAGTCCGAGGTCGGCGGGTGCGACTTCGGCCGACCCCTCCGGCGTCCTCAGGACGACCGGCTGCGTCGAGCGGGCCGTCAGCTCGTCGAGGACGGGAGTGAGCTGGGCGGTGTCACGACCGCCGGCGTCGATCCCGCCGACGACGGCATTGCGCGGGGAGTCCGAGCGCGTTGCCACGAACTCGGCGGCGAGAACGAGGGTGACCACGGCGACGACGGCGAGCACGGCGCGGAGAGCGGATCGTGCACGGCGAGAGCCTGGGGTCACAACTCCATCCATCGTGGCTGGCAGCTGGGGCCGGGCTGACGACTGGGCCGATCAGGGGGTGGCCGCAGAACTACGGTCGGAAAAGTAGGCGCTCCGGCCGAGCTGTCGGGTCGGGGGTCTGACAGCGCAGCCGGAGCTATATACATATTTACGCTACTTTTCGGCCGGAGGCATCCCCGGGGTGCCGATTCTGTCGAATATGTGACGAAGTACCCGCGATCGTCCCAGCCGAATGAGACGGATCGGCCGATCAGTCGCCGATCCGTCTCACTTGTCGGGATTCGACTACCCTTTGGCGCCCGACGCGGCCTTTGCGCGATCAGCCTTCGATGATGGCGGTGACGCCCTGGCCCCCGGCAGCACAGATGGAGATGAGCGCGCGACCGCCGCCGTTCTCCTTGATCTGCTTGGCCGCCTGCGCGACGATCCGGCCACCGGTCGCGGCGAACGGGTGCCCGGCGGCGAGCGACGAACCGTGGACGTTGAGCTTGCTGCGGTCGATCGACCCCAGCGCGGAATCCAGGCCGAGGCGCTCCTTGCAGTACTCCTCGGACTCCCAGGCCTGCAGGGTGGCAAGGACCACCGACGCGAAGGCCTCGTGGATCTCATAGAAGTCGAAGTCCTGCAGGGTGAGACCGTTGCGGGCCAGCAGTCGCGGCACCGCGTAGGTCGGCGCCATCAGCAGACCGTCGGGCCCGTTCACGTAGTCGACCGCAGCGGTCTCGCTGTCGACGAAGTAGGCGAGCACCGGCAGGCCACGCTCAGCGGCCCACTCATCGCTGCCCAACAGGACCGTCGACGCGCCGTCGGTCAGCGGGGTCGAGTTGCCGGCGGTCATCGTCGCGTCGCCGAGCGAGACACCGAAGACGGGCTTGAGCTTGGCGAGCTTCTCCGCGGTGGAGTCGCCGCGGAGGTTCTGGTCGCGGGTCAGACCCAGGAACGGGGTGATCAGGTCGTCGAAGAAGCCCGAATCGTATGCGGCCGCCATGTTCTGGTGGCTGCGCGCGGCGAGCTCGTCCTGGTCGGCACGCTTGATGCCGAACTCCTTGGCCGTGACGGCGGCGTGCTCACCCATCGACATGCCGGTACGGGGCTCACCGTTGCGCGGGATCTCGATGCCGAGCTTGGTCAGCAACTTCGCCGCACCGAGGATCTGGTCCTTGGTGCTGCGAGCCCGGTTGACCTCGAGCAGCTGCCGGCGCAGGCCTTCGCCCACCGCGATCGGCGCGTCCGACGTGGTGTCGACGCCGCCCCCGATCGCGGCGTCGTAGCGGCCACGGGCGATGCCGTCGGCGACCGTCGTGATGGCCTGCAGTCCGGTGCCGCAGGCCTGCTGGATGTCGAAGGCGGGCGTGTACGGCGACAGTGCCGAACCGAGCACCGACTCGCGGATGAGATTGAAATCACGAGCGTGCTTGAGGACCGCGCCGCCGGCCACCATGCCGAGCTGCTCGCCCTGCAGATTGAAGCGGCTCACCAGGCCGTCGAGCGCTGCGGTGAACATCTCCTGGTTGCTGACCTTCGCGTACGCCTTGTCCTGGCGTGCGAACGGGATGCGGTTGCCGCCGAGGATCGCGACCGGGCGGTCGCTGCGGGTCCCGCGCTTGTCGTCGGTGGACTTGTTCGCTGTGGGGCTGGACTGTTCGGCCACGTCGATCTCCCAAGGGTCGTGTGCGGTATCTATAGCGTATTCTTACTCATCAGTAAGTTCGTTGTCGAACGACAGTCAGAGGAGATCAACGTGGCAGCCAACGGAAACACTGGCCTGTACTCGAGCTTCGTCCATTCCGCGCCCGGTGCTTTCATCGCCAAACAGGCCGGATTGCCCGTCCCGCCGCCGCTGCGGCGCTACAAGCCCTCCGAGCCGCCGCTACCTGGTCCCGTGCTGCTCGGCGGGTCCGGACGGCTCGTCGAGCCGCTCCGCGAGATACTCACGACCGAGGACTACGACCTCATCCAGAACGCCACGACCGGCCGCAGCGCCGACAAGTACGGCGGCCTGGTCTTCGATGCGACCGGCATCACCTCTCCCGACCAGCTGCGTCAGCTCTTCGAGTTCTTCCAGCCCGCGATGCGTTCGACCGCACCGTGCGCCCGGTTCCTCGTCATCGGCACCACGCCCGAACTGGTCACCGACCCGTCCGAGCGCGTCGCGCAGCGGGCGCTCGAGGGCTTCACCCGGTCGCTGGGCAAGGAGCTCCTGAAGGGCTCCACCGTCCAGCTGGTCTACGTCTCCCCCGACGCCAAGACCGGTCTGACCGGTCTGGAGTCGACCGTACGCTTCGTGCTGTCGGCCAAATCGGCCTTCGTCGACGCGCAGGTCATCCGGGTCGGCGGGGCCGATGCGACGGCGCCGAAGAACTGGGACAAGCCGCTCGAGGGCAAGGTCGCGGTGGTGACCGGCGCTGCACGCGGCATCGGCGCGACCATCGCCGAGGTCCTGTCCCGCGACGGTGCGCACGTGATCGCCGCCGACGTGCCGCAGGCCGGAGACGCACTGTCGGAGACCGCGAACAAGGTCGGCGGCACCGCCTTCCCGCTCGACGTCACCGCTGCCGACGCCGGCGCCAAGCTCGCCGAGCACGCCCTCGAGCGTCACGGCGGCATCGACATCATCGTCAACAACGCCGGCATCACCCGCGACAAGCTGCTCGCGAACATGGACGACGCCCGCTGGGATGCGGTCATCGCGGTCAACCTCATCGCACCCCAGACCCTCGTCGAGACTCTGCTCGAGAAGGGCGCGCTGCGCGAGGGCGGGGCCGTCATCGACGTGTCGTCGATCGCCGGCATCGCGGGCAACCGCGGCCAGACGAACTACGGCGCCTCGAAGGCCGGTGTCATCGGTCTCGTCGACGCCTACGCACCGATCCTCGCCGAGAAGGGCATCACCATCAACGCGGTGGCACCCGGCTTCATCGAGACCAAGATGACCGCGGCGATCCCCGTTGCCACCCGCGAGGCCGGACGCTTGATGAGCTCGCTGCAGCAGGGCGGCCAGACCGTCGACGTCGCCGAGACCGTGGCCTACTTCGCCAACCCGGCGAGCAACGCCATCACCGGCAATGTGGTCCGCGTGTGCGGCCAGGGATTCCTGGGGGCCTGATGGCGAAGACGATCACGCTTCCGTCCGCACCCGGAACCGCTGAGCTGTACGGCAAGGCGGTCACCGCGCTGCTGCCCGGCATCGGCAAGCCGCCGCGCGTACCGGCCGATGCCACGGCACCGGAGACGCGCTACCGGCTCGACGGCCTCCGGGTGGATTCGGCCGCTCTCCAGGCGTACTGCCACGCGACCGGGCAGCGGTTCGGCGACACCCTGCCGCTCACCTACCCGTTCGTGCTGCAGTTCCCGGTGGTGATGAAGCTGATGACTTCCGACGAATTCCCCTTCGGCGCCGTCGGTTCGGTCCATATGACCAATACGATCGAGCGCAAGCGGCCCATCGCGGTCGGCGAACCGCTCGACATCGTGACGCATGCGCAGAACCTGCGGGAGCACCGCAAGGGCATCCTGATCGACGTCGTCAGCGAGATCAGCGTCGGGTCCGAACTGGTCACCACGCAGACGGCGACGTTCCTGAAGCAGCAGCGCACCAGCCTGTCCGACGAGCCGCGCGGGCCGGAACCGAAGTCGAAGACCCCGCCGCCCCCGGACGCGATCCTCGCGGTCGACCTCAAGCGGATCCGCGAGTACGCGGCCGCCTCGGGCGACCGCAACCCGATCCACATGGGCAACCTGCCGGCCAAGGCCTTCGGCTTTCCCAAGGCGATCGCGCACGGGATGTGGAGTGCGGCAGCCGCCGTCGCGAACGTCGAGGCACAGCTGCCCGACGCGGTGACCTACGACGTGCGGTTCGGCAAGCCGATCCTGTTGCCGGCCAAGGTGAACCTCTACGCCCGCCGCATCGACGGGAAGGGCAACTTCGACATCTCGATCCGCGATCGTCGCAAGGGGTTCCCGCACCTCACCGCGACGACGCGGGAGGGCTGAGGACTTTCGCTCACCAAATCCGTTCCCGCTCACCGAAATCTGGTGAGCGGGAGCGGATTTGGTGCGCGGTAACGGATTCGTTGCGCGGGCAACTCGGGAGCACGCACTCAGGAGTCGGTACCGACACCCTTGAGGCCGCGCCAGGTGATGCCGACGAGGAGGTTGGTCGCCTTCTCGAGGTCGACGTCGCCCTCCGTGATGCGGTCGGCGACAGCCTCGGCGGCGCCGACGATGGAGACAGCGGTCAACTCGAAGTCGAGCTCGCTGGCCCCCTCGACCGTGGTACCCGCCTTGATCAGCTGGGCGACCATCTCGGTCACGCGCTGGCGGCTCTCGGAGACGATGCCGGCGAAACCGGCCGTGCCGATGGCCACGCGGTACAGCACCCGCCAGGACTGCCGGTGCTCGTGGACGAAGCGGAGGAACTCGCGAATCACCGTGACCGCCTGCTCGCGCTGGCTGAGCGACGGATCGAATCCGACGCTCATCGCGTCGATGAACAGACCGGACTCACGGGCGATGCAGGCGCTGAACAGTTCGTCCTTGGAGCCGTAGTACAGGTACAGCATCGGCTTGGAGATCTGCGCCTCGGAGGCGATGGCGTCCATCGAGGTCTCGCGGAAGCCGTTCTGCGAGAACACCTTGACGGCCGCATCGAGCATCTGCTGCTCGCGCACCGCGCGTGGCAGGCGCTTGGTTCCGCCCGACATGACCACCACCTCCGTTCACCACATCTGTTCCGTCAGACGATATCAACAACTTACCAATCGGTAAGGTGAAACCCCCAGTCACGTCGGCCCCGGGGTCTCAGCAGTTCAACAGTTCACCACACCCTTGGACCGCAGGATGCGCACGACCTTGGCATCCAGGCGGGCGGGCGCGAGCCGGCCGGCCGACACCGCGCGCTCGAGATTGTCGAGCACCGACGCGACACGGTCGGTGGACAACCACAGCGCGACGTCGCCGCCGGCGAGGATGAACTTCTCCACCGCCTGTTCGATGGGGTACTGCGCGCTGATCGCCGCCATACCCGACAGGTCGTCGGAGTAGATCACGCCGTCGAACCGCGGGCCGTCGTAGCCGACGCCGGTGCGCAACATCTGGATCGCGGGCCGGCTGATGCTGGCCGGCAGCCCCTTCGTCAGTCCGGGCACGATCAGGTGTCCGACCATCGCGCCCGCGGTCCCGGGGTCGCGCAACAACGTCCGGAACGGCACGAGGTCACTGTCCTGCAGCTCCGCCAGCGACGGAACGGTCACGACACCGAGATGACTGTCGCCCGAACCGTGTCCGTGGCCGGGAAAGTGCTTGTACACGGGGGTGATTCCCGCATCGGCGAGCCCCGCTGCGTACGCACCCGCGTACTCGGTGACGACTGCCGGGTCGTTGCTGAAGGACCGGTCGCCGATCACTTCGTTGTCGGATTCGTCGCTGACATCGGCGACGGGAGCGAAGTCGACGGTGACACCGAGTCGCTTGAGTTTGCGGCCGACATCGGCCGCGATCGCCCGCACCTGCTCGGGGGTCTTGGTCTGGGCGAGTTCGCGGGGCGATGCGTGATCGATGCCGAGCGCGGACAGGCGCGACACCCGGCCGCCTTCCTGGTCGACGGTGACCATCAGCGGGATCGACGAGTTCTGCGAAATGCGTGCCGCCGCACCGCTCGTCAGGATCGCCTTGTCGGTCCAACTCCCGACGAAGATCCCGCCGATCTCCTCGTTCTCGACGATCTGCTGCGCATCGGCTGCCCCCGTCACGCCGACGACGATCAGCTGCGCCAGCTTCTGACGGACCGACAGCTTCGCCAGTTCGGTTGCACCGCAGGCGTTCGCGACCGGAGTGGCGTTCGGCATCGACGACGAGGATGCCTGAGCTTGTGTCGACGCCGGATAGGAGGGCGTCGGCGGCGGCGAGTCGGCGGTCGACGACGTGCATGCCGCGAGCGCCGCACACAGCACGGCGACCGTTCCCGTCGTCGTCGCATTCCGGATCCACGCATTCCGGATCCGCTCTTTTCGGATCCGCGGAGGTCTGCGAGTTGGGCCCATGGCACGAGTCTGGCATGTAGTCTGAGCCGATGGACGTGGGGTCCGTTTCGTCCGGGTCCGCCACCGCCGCGAGCGGTAGCGGCGGAAATCGTGCCGCACAAACGCTGATGATCGCGTACGACGGGTCACCGAACGCCGACCGCGCCATTCGTTACGCCGGACAATTCCTTCGCGCGCAGTCCGCAGTGGTCGTGACCGCCTGGCAGCCCGGCGGTATGACGCCGGCGCGCATGTCCACTCTCGCCGGCGGGATGCAGCCGTTCATCGACACCCAACTCGACGCCGGGGTCGACCAGGCACTCGAAGAAGAAGCCGCCGCCATCAACCAGAAGGGTGTCGCGCTGGCCGCCGAGTGCGGGCTGACCGCACGGGGATCTCTCGTCGAGGTCGAGTCGACCGTGTGGGGCGCGCTCGTCGCGGCCGCCGAGAGTCTCGACGTCGATCTGCTCGTCACCGGTACCCGCGGGGCGTCGGGGCTCAAGGCGCTCCTGCGGTCCAGCGTGGCCGAACGAGTCCTCAAGCACTGCCACCGCCCGGTGTTCATCGTTCCCGCCAAGTGCGAGAAGGAGCCTCAGGTCACGCTGTAGCGCAGCTCTGCTGGCCGAGCCTGTCGAGGTCACCAAGTGGCTTCGACACGGCGCCTCGACCTCGACGCGCTCCTTCGTCGCTTGCTCGGCCCGGCGGCTTCGCCCGGGGCCGGCTCAACCAGCAGTGGGGTGGCTTCGACACGGCTCAACCAGCAGCAGATGTCCTGATCTGTGGGATGCGTGGCCTGGACGCCACGCCCGGGGTCGGAAACGATGTCCTCATGACGCGAACGGTGCTGATTCTCGGGTTCCCCGGGGTGCAGGCCCTGGACGTGACCGGTCCGGCCGATGTGTTCACCACCGCATCGATCGCTCTCGCCGACCGGGGCGCGGAGGTGAGCTACGACCTTCGTCTGGTGTCGCGATCAGGTTCGTCGGTGCCTACCGGCGTCGGCCTGGAGTTCGTCGCACATCCGCTGCCCGATCCGGCCGACCCGCTCGACGTCCTGATCCTGCCGGGCGGCACCGGCGTCCACGACGCGACCCGGGACGCCGAGCTCGTCGACTGGATCCGACGGGCCGCCGAACGCGCGCGACGGGTCGTCAGCGTGTGCAACGGCGCGTTCCTCGCTGCCGAGGCGGGCCTGCTCGACGGCAAACGCGCGACGACGCACTGGGCCGTGACCGGGCTTCTCGCCGAGCGGTATCCCGCGGTGCAGGTCGACGCCGAGGCCTTGTTCGTGCGCGGCTGCGACCGCGTGTGGAGTTCCGCGGGCGTCACCGCCGGGATCGACCTCTCGCTGGCCCTGATCGAAGAGGACCACGACACCGAACTCGCTCAACTCGTCGCGCGGTGGCTCGTCCTCTACATGCGCCGGCCGGGCGGCCAGAGCCAGTTCGCGCCGCCGGTGTGGATGCCGCGGGCCCGTCGCACGGCGATCCGCGACATCCAGGAGCGGATCGAGGCCGAGCCGGGCCGGCCGCACCGCGTCGACGATCTCGCCCGCGACGCGTCGATGAGTCCGCGCCATTTCTCCCGCATCTTCACCGACGAGACCGGCGAGGCGCCGGGCACCTACGTCGAACGGGTCCGCACCGACGCCGCTCGTCGTGCCCTCACACAGAGCGACGACACGATGCCGGTGATCGCCACCCGGTGCGGGTTCGGGTCGGCCGAGACGATGCGCCGCACCTTCGTCCGCCGCCTCGGCGTGCCTCCCGACCAGTACCGCCGCACCTTCCGCTAGACGAGCCATCCCGACAATCGAAAGGCCCTCATGACCCAGATCGCGATCGTCCTCTACCCCCGGTTCACCGCGCTCGACTTCATCGGCCCCTACGAGGTGCTGCGCGCCCTGCCCGACGCGGAAGTTCGGTTCGTCTGGCACGAGCCGGGACCGATCGTCGCCGATTCGGGCGTGCTCGTCGTCGGGGCCACGCATTCGTTCGACGAGACACCATCGCCGGATGTCGTTCTGGTGCCGGGCGGGCCCGGGTGCTTCGCCGCGTCGGAGGACGACAAGGTCCTCTCCTGGCTGCGTGCCGTACGACCGGGCGCGCAATGGACGACGTCGGTGTGCACCGGCTCGATCGTCCTGGCCGCCGCGGGTCTGCTCGAGGGCAAACCCGCCACCACACACTGGTCGTCGATGACGGCGCTGACCCTGCACGGGGCAAAGGCGGTGTCCGACGAGCGCATCGTGCGCGCCACTCCCGATGACGACCTGGTCACCGCGGCCGGTGTGTCCGCGGGCATCGACCTCGCGCTGTGGCTGACCGATCAGATCGCCGGACGGGCCCGGGCCGCGGCGATCCAGCTGATGATCGAGTACGACCCGCAACCGCATCTGGACTCCGGGCACCGTTCCAAGGCCTCGGCGGCGACGATCGCGACCTCGACGATGCTGCTGAGCCGTGATGTCGACAAACCCGAGCTGCTGAAGACGAGTGCGCGCCTGCTGTGGGATCGCACCCTGACGAAAGTGCGGTCTCGGCGATGAGCCCGGCCGGCCGGATCCGCAGGTGTCAGCGGGTGTCACCCGGAAACGGACTCCGGCGATGGTAGTTTCATCGCCATGACCAACAACCGCCTTGTCGCCGGAGCCGTCGCCGGAGTCGCCGGCATCCTGGTGGGACTCGGCGCGGTGTTCCTCGGCGGGTTCCTCGCCTCCGAGAACAGCCCGTCCACCGACCTGAACAACATCAGCCCGAACAACGGATTCGTCCAGGGTTCGGTGGACTACGGTTCGCGCGGCGGAGCCGGCGAGACCAACTGACACATCCACGACGCCGCCGGTCCCGGCGTCCCCTGATCGACGGCAGCAGCAACTGAGTACTCCGCCTCCTCCACCGGATCGGTCCACCCTCGATCGGTCTGGGCTGAGCCGCCGCGGCGTCGCCGTCGTCGCCGCGATCTCGCTGCTGATCTGCCTGGTGCAGTCGCCGGGCCGGATCGCCGCCGACACCAAACTCGACCTCACCGCCAACCCGCTGGGCTTCCTGGCACGCGCCGCGCACCTCTGGACGCCGAATGCGCCGATGGGGCAGGTGCAGAACCAGGCCTACGGCTACTTCTTCCCGCACGGCGCGTTCTTTGCGCTGGGCGACCTCCTCGCCGTCCCGCCGTGGATCGTGCAGCGTCTCTGGTGGGCCGTGCTGCTCACCGTCGGCTTCGTGGGCATCGTCCGCCTCGCCGAGACGCTGCGGCTGGGCTCGCCCGCCTCGCGGATCATCGCCGCCTCCGTCTTCGTGCTGAGCCCTCGGGTCCTGACCACCCTCGGCTCGATCTCGTCGGAGACCTTGCCGATGATGCTCGCCCCGTGGGTGCTGATCCCGGTGGCGCGCGCACTCGACACCCGCACCGTCGACGACGACACCCCACTGTGGCGGGAGGCCGCGCGCGCGGCGGCCGCGGTGGCGCTGATGGGTGCGGTCAACGCCGTCGCCACCCTCGCTGCACTCGGCGTGGCCGCGCTGTGGTGGCTGCTGCACAACCCGCGGGACCGACGATGGTGGCAGTTCGGCGCCTGGACCGCCGCCGGCCTGACCCTGGCCTGCGCGTGGTGGGTCGTCCCGTTGCTCATCCTCTCGCGGGTGAGTCCGCCGTTCCTCGACTACATCGAATCGTCCCGCGTCACCACGCAGTGGACCTCCCTCACCGAGGTCTTGCGCGGGGCGAGTTCGTGGACGCCCTTCGTGTCCCCGGAGCGCGTCGCCGGGGCGGTGCTCGTCACCCAGCCCGCCGCGGTCCTGGCAACCGGGACGATCGCGGCGGCCGGTCTGGCCGGACTGTGCATGCGGCACATGCCGTTCCGTGGCCGCCTCGTCGCGATCCTCGGGGTCGGTCTCGTCCTGATGTGCGTCGGCTACGCAGGTGAGCTCGGGTCACCGATCGCCGAGCAGGTGCGCGCCTTTCTCGACGGCTCCGGCGCGCCGTTGCGCAACATCCACAAGTTCGAGCCGCTGCTCCGCATCCCCCTGGTCCTCGGTGTCGCCCACCTGCTGGCGCGGGTCCCGCTGCCGGGCAGTGCGAGTCGCGCCGAGATCCTCTCCGCCTTCGCCCAGCCGCAGCGCTCGCGTCCGGTCGCCGCGGCGATCGTCCTGCTCGTCGCCGTGATCGGCGCCGGATCGCTCATGTGGACCGGCCAGCTCGCACCGAACGGCACCTACCAGGCGATCCCACGCCACTGGCAGCAGACCGCGGACTGGCTGGCCGAGCACAGCGAAGGCTCCGACGGCGCCCCGCCCGCCCGCGCACTGGTCGTCCCCGGCGCCCCGTTCGCCGACCAGCTGTGGGGACTCACCCGCGACGAGCCGCTGCAACCCCTGTCCGACACCCCGTGGGCGGTCCGCGACGCGATCCCGCTCACCCCGCCGGGCGCGATCCGCGCCCTCGACTCCGTGCAGCGCGAGATCGCCGCGGGCCGTGGGTCACCCGGACTGGCCGCGACCCTGGCCGGGCAGGGCATCGGATTCGTCGTCCTACGAGCCGATCTCGACCCCGAGACATCTCGGTCGACCCGCCCCCTGCTCGCGCAACAGGCACTCGACGACTCGCCCGGACTGCGGCGCGTCGCCGAGTTCGGTCCGCAGATCGGTCCGCCGAGTGTTCGAGGGGTGGTGCGCGACAACGGATTGCGGCCTTCGATACCCGCGATCCAGATCTTCGCCGTCGGCGATTCCGACGCACCGACCGCCGACACCGGGCCGCGACTGGTCGACACCGCGGGGCTCCCCCGGGTGGCCGGAGGACCCGAGGCCATCGCCGAGCTGGCCGAAGTCCGTGCGCGACTCGGACTCCCGCCGCTCGGGCCGGTCGTCCTCGACGCCGACGCGCGTCGCGCCGGGGTCGTCGACGGTCCGTTGATCGTGACGGACACACCCAGCGACCGGGAGACCGACTTCGGCCGCGTCGACGACCACAGTTCCGCCATCCGCTCGCCGGCGGACCCGCGTCGGACCCAGAACGCCGCCGCCGACTACCCCGTCGAAGGCCAGCCCCTGGTACACGGGGAGTGGTTGCTGGACAACCGGAGTGGCGAGGTCGAAGTGTCGACGTCGGGGTCGGCCGCGGACGCGGTCCAGCCCGGCCAGACCTCACCGGCCAACTCGGCGGCCGCCGCCTTCGACGGCAACCCGCAGAGCGCCTGGGTGAGCGGCGGTCTCGAGAGCGCGGTCGGGCGGTGGATGCGCATCGATTTCACGACGCCACGGACCGACCTCGCGCTGACCCTGACGACCGCGAAGGCTCTCGGACCCGACGTCACCAGTGCGCTGATCACCACGGAGGCGGGTAGCACCGTCGTCTCGGGGCTCGAACCGGGCGAACCGATCACGGTGACCGCGCCCAGCGGGGCCACCCGCTGGCTCCAGATCCGCGCGCTGCGCACCGACGACGGCACGGCTGGAAATCAATTCGCGCTCGGCGAGGTCACGGTGTCCGACCTGCGGACCGTGACGCCGTTGCGCATCCGTCATCGCGTGGTCCTGCCCCAACTCGAGGCCGGCACCGACGTAGCCCAGTGGTTGCTGTACCAGGAACTGTCCGGGCGAGCGTCCTGCGTCTCCGATCCGGCCCGTGAGATGACGAGGTGCGCACCGGGACTCGGCCTGTCCCCGGAGACGTCGGCGGTGTTCGGCCGCGCACTGTCGGTTCCGTCGGATGTGACCGTCTCCCCCACGGCGATCCTGCGACCCCGACCGGGTGACGCCCTCGACCGGCTCCTCGCCGAGGACGATCGGGTCACCGCACGCGGTCCGCGACCGGTGTCCGACCCCAGGGGCGGGCCCGCGGCCGCCGTCGACGGCGACCCCGGAACGTCATGGACCGCACCGGAGATCCCCGATCAGCAACGATCCCCGGCGCGCGGTGGGGCAGCCGACGACGGTGCCGCAGATGAGAGCGCAGGAGAAGACGAGAACAGTCCCACCCTGACGCTGGATCTCCCGCGTGCGCAGCGGGTCGAGTCGCTGACCATCGAGGCGCCCCGGGGTTATCCCGCCGCGCCCACCGAGGTCGCCGTGGACCTCGGAACCGGTGAGCAGATCCGCGAGGTCGACGAAAGTGGCCTCGTGCGACTCGATCCCGCCGTCACCGACCGCGTCGAGATCACCATCCGTGCACAATCCGACCTGATCGACGTCAACAGCCTCGGATTCGCCAGCCCCGCCCCGCCGGGGATCGCCGAGGTCCGGGTGTCGCCCTCGCCGGCGGTCGGCGTCGACGCCGACCGTGTCGTCGAGATCGGTTGCGACGACGGGATCGGCCTGACGGCCGCCGGGCAGGTCCTCCGGATGTCCCTGCGCGCCAGTGTGTCCGACCTACGCAACGGACAACCCGTGATCGGCCGCCCATGCGGAGACGGCCGGCTCGCACTCCCTGCCGGCCAGCAGGAGGTGTCGGTCAATCCCGGCGAGGCCTTCACGGTCGACGCGCTCTCGCTGGTGAAGGGTGAGCCGGTGTCGGCAGCGGCGTCCTCGGCTCCCGAGGTGACCGAATGGTCGGAGGTGCGGCGTGCGGTGACCGTCGAGAGCGGTCCGCAACGACTGCTGGTGGTGCCCGAGAGCCCCAATCCCGGGTGGCAGGCGCAACTCGACGGGACGCGGCTGCGACCGGTCGTCGTCGACGGCTGGCAACAGGGTTGGGTGGTGCCCGCCGGCACGGCCGGGACCATCGACCTCACGTACCGATTCGATTCGCTGTACCGGTGGGCCCTGGTGATCGGCCTCGCGCTCATGGCACTTCTCCTGGCCGCCGCGTGGTGGCCGTCGGCGCGGCGTACGCGGGTCGGGGAACCGATCGTCGTCCCGGCCGGGCGCGGCACGGTGCTCGTCGCCGGGGGCGCGGTGCTCGCCGCGTCGTGGCTGATCTCGGGGTGGTGGGGACTCGCGGCTGCCTGTGTGGTCGGCGCCCTCGCCGCGGCGATACCGCAGCGAAGCGGGGTCACCGCGGCATTCGTCGCGATGATGACTGCGACGATCGGACTCGCGGCCGGACCGTGGCACGCCTCCGGCGGTTACCACGGGTCGCAGTGGTGGGTTCAGTTGCCTGCGGTGGTGGCCCTGTCGATGACGGCGTGGCTGGTGTTCTGGTCGGCCGTCGACGAGTTGCCGTCGACCGGGGCATCGGCCGGCGGTGGCGAGGACGAACCGGGCGAGGACGAACCGGGCGAGGACGACGTGTCGGCCGGGACGTGGCGCACGCGGGTGCGGCGACGGCTCTCACGGGTACGCAACCAGTTCCGCGTCGGCTCCTCGATGAATGCGTAACTGGCGGCGGCGACCCCGATCGACAGACCGAGGGTGATCACCAGCACCAGGAGGGTGTCGCCGCTGAACGGGACGATGCCGAACAGCGGGAAGACCACTGCCAGGATCGCGACGTGCCAGATGAAGATGCCGTACGACCATCTCCCGAGCGCCAGCATCACGCGTGAGGTGAGGAAGCGGAACGGCCCCTCGTTGCACACGAGCGGAGCGAGCAGTGCATAACCGCAGAGCGCGCCGAGCACCATCTTCGTGGCGAACTCGATCTCGGTCACCTCGCCGAGCCCCGTCGGACCGGCAAGTCTTGTGCATGCCAGCGCGTAGGCGACCACGACCACACCCAGCATCAGCGGACGGTTGGCGCTGACGCGGATCGCCCGCGTCATCCAGCGCCCTGGCCGGTATGGGCCGGGTGCCGACGCCCCGGGCCCCGGCACCGAGTCGAGGACTCCGGCGATCTCCGCCAGGACCAGACCCGCGACGAACCACGCCAGATGTCCGAACACCCAGTTCTTGGTCTCCACGCCGTCGGCCACCGGCAGCGAGGTGCCGACCCAGGCCCAGCCCAGACTCACCGCGGCCAGGACCACCAGCGCCGGGACGCGCGCACGCAGGCGCTTCCCGCGAAGCCGCAGCAGCGCGAACCCGATGAGCGGCAGCAGAGCGTAGAACGCGATCTCGACCGAGAGGCTCCACATCTGGGTCAGACCCGCGGTCAGCGTGAGCGGCACGAAGACCTGGGTGAGTGTGAGGTTCGCCAGCCAGACCTGGGCGTCGGCGCCCTGCGCCTCGGGGAGCAGCAGGATGACCAGCGCGACCACGACCACGTACGCCGGCCAGATGCGCACCACCCGGTGGCGGAAGTACCTCGACACCGACGGGTGCCCGGTGCCGCGATGCGCGGCGTCGACCCACGGTCGCCAGAGCAGGAAGCCGGAGAGCGCGAAGAACAGGGCGACCGCGAGGTCGAGGCGACCGAGTACCGGTCCCAGCACGGGGATCTCGACCGCGCGGGTCTGGAAGGCCACGTGGGTGACGAGGACCCCGATCGCGGCGATGGCCCGCATGCCCTCGAGCTGCGGATAGAACCGCCGGGCGGAGCCTGTGGAGGCCTCGGCGGTGATGGGGTCGGGGTCGGCGCTGGTCATGCTGCTGACAGGGTAGCCGGGAGGCGTTGCGTACCCTCGCCTCCATGTCCTCGCCGTCCGAGCCGCCGTCCGGGTCGCCGCCGTCCGGGTCGTTTCCGAACTCCGAGACTCGTCCGGAGCCACGTCGGTGGTCGGCCGCGGACCTCGCCGGACCGACCCTGATCTTCGTCGGCGCCTTTCTGCTCGCGGTGACGATCGCGCTGCCGACACTGCTCGTCGGCGGATTCCGCACCATCCCGCTGAGTACCGACTTCACGACCGTCGCCACCGCCGATGACGCGACCATCTTCGACCGGTGTTCGCTCGAGACCCGCTCGGCCCGGACCGTCGGCGCCGATCTCGTCCGCCAGCAGCGCGTCGTCGCGGTGCAACCATCCGACGAACACCGGGTGACCGTGCAGGCCGGCACATCGATCCAGGCCGAGGCGCTGCGCATCGGCGACCGCGAGGTCGACCCAGGCGATCCGCGGCCCGGCGTCGATTCCGATGACCCGGCGCAGCCGTGCAACGACGCCACTGTCAACGCCATCAAGGACCGGGTGACGCTCGACCGGAAGAACGCGCTGCCGCGACTCGCCGCACGCGGGGCGTCGGAGATCCAGTACGACAGCGGTCAGGCCGCCGTGCTGGTCCCGGACCGCCGCGGCGTCACCTATCTGTTGCCCTTCGACACCGAACCGGCCGACCGGGAGTACTTCGACACTGTCACCCGCACCACCGTGCCGCTGACCTACGACGGCGACACCGAGGTACTCGGCCGCGACGTCGCCCGGTTCCGCGCCGAGATCCCCGACACCGACCTCGCCCGCGAGGCCCTCGGCCGGCCCGTCGGCACGAATGTCTCGATCACGCGGCCGGGGTCGTGGTTCGGGATCGGCGACACGCGCCGGCCGCTGACCGCGAACCTGCACCACCGCAGTTCGTGGGACCTCGCCGTCGACACCAGGACCGGCACGATCGTCGACGCCACGATCACCGTCGACGAGGTGTACCGCTTCCCCGACGGCACACAAGGCGTCCCGGCCGACTTCGAATTACCGCACCTGCGAGCAACTTTCACCTATGACGAGGACACGCAGACCCGGATGACGGACCTCGCTTCCGATCTCGCAACCCCGATCCTGATCTGGGGCCGCCTCGTCCCGATCGGCACCGCTGTCCTGGGCGTGGTGGCGTTGCTGGCCGGGCTGGTGCTCACCAATCCGGCCTGGCTGCCCGCCCGGTTCCGTCGTCCTCGTGACGCGGAAACCGTTGGCGGGCAGCCGGAGTGACCAGGGTCCGTCAGGAAGCCGACTCCGCGGCGAGCCTGCCGAGGGTGTCGTCGAGCTGGGACTCGGTGACCAGCGGGAACTTGACCTTGTCGAGCAGCTTCTTGTCGGTGACCTTCGACCAGTCGTAGGTGTGGCGCACCAGGGTCTCGTTGGGGCCCTGGGACTCCAGCTCCCACAGCCATTCCCATCCGGGCGGCTCGGTGCCGGCGGGTGCGGTCTTCCACGCCAGCAACTTGTCCTTGGCGTAACCCGTGACGTGGTTGTCCGTCTTGTACTCGCCACCCATGTGGTCGCCGGCCATGTTCATCGTGAACACGTCCCCCACCTGTTGGATGCGGTCGGCGTGGTCCACGCCGCGGATGAATCCCGAACCGTCGAGCGCCTGATGCCGTTCGGGATTGGAGAGAACGTCGAACACCGCGTCGACGGGCGCCTCGATGATGCGTTGGACAGTGACCTGTGTGCTCTCGTTGTCGCTCATCACACAACACTGCCGAAAGTTCGGGCTCTCGGCAACGTCCGGAGATCTGTCTGCTCTGACCCTGCTCCCTGAGGAGCGCCCGGAGCTTGCGGAGGGCCACCCCTCTGCGGACTTGGCTCGCTCCTCGGTATCTGCGGCCTGGCGGCCGTCGTGGACCACGAAAGAACACTCGTGAGTGTCCGAAATCCATGCTCCCTGAGGTGCGAGCGAAGCGAGC
>NZ_JBHYNC010000047.1:0-39100 GCF_042743165.1 Gordonia sp. NPDC058843 | reverse complement strand
CCCGGCTCCATTCCGAACCCGGAAGCTAAGCCCTCCAGCGCCAATGGTACTGCACCCTAATCAGTGTGGGAGAGTAGGACACCGCCGAACACAATCTGAGAATGCCCCGCAACCCCACCGGTTGCGGGGCATTTCTCGTTGTCGGGTACGGGGTCGGGTCAGTTCAGATGGTGCACGTCCGCGAGTCCATAGACGGACGTCGGAATACCCTCATATCGTGCCTTGAGTTGCAGGGCGAGATAGAGCGAATAGTGACGTGACTGGTGAAGGTTTCCACCGTGGAACCACAGGCCCGGCTGCTGGGTCGGCTTCCACATGTTGCGCTGTTCGCCCTCCCACGGGCCCGGGTCCTTGGTCGTATCGGAACCAAGTCCCCAGACCTTTCCGACCCGGTCGGCGACCTCCTGCCCCATGAGGTCGGCTGCCCAGCCGTTCATCGAGCCGTATCCCGTCGCGTACACGACCACGTCGGCGTCGATCTCGGTGCCGTCGGTGAGGACCACCGACGTCTCGGTGAGGTGGTCCAGCTGTCCGTGGACGAGGTTGATCGTGCCGTCGGCGATGAGTTCGCTGGCCCCCACGTCGATGTAGTAGCCGGACCCGCGGCGCAGGTACTTCATGAAGAGGCCGGAGTCGTCGTCGCCGAAGTCGAGCTGGAAGCCGGCCGCCTCTAGACGGTCGTAGAACTCCTTGTCCTGCTCACGGATCTGGTCGTAGACCGGTACCTGGAACTGGTGCATGATCCGGTAGGGCAGTGAGGCGAAGGTGAGGTCTGCCTTCTTGGTGGTCATCCCGGAGGCCACGGCCTCCTCGCTGTAGAGCGATCCCAGGGCGATCGATCGCAACGAGTCCGACTTCACGATGTGGGTCGAGGACCGTTGCACCATCGTCGCGTCGACCCCGTTGTCCACCAATGCTTTGCAGATGTCGTGGGCGGAATTGTTCGATCCGATGACGACGACCTTCTTGCCGGCGTACCCGTCGGGTCCGGGGTGCGCGCTCGAGTGGTGCTGTTCGCCGGCGAACACGTCTTGCCCCGGTACCGACGGGACGGCGGGTTTGCCGGACATTCCCGTCGCCAGGACCAGTTGGGTCGGATGGAGCGTGAGGCGCTCACCGTCCCGGTCGACCTCGACGGTCCAGCGGGATTCGGCGTCGTCGTAGGCGGCGGAGAGGCATGTCGTCTTGCTCCAGTACGGCACCTCCATCACCTTGGTGTAGAACTCCAGCCAGTCACCGATCTTGTCCTTCGGTGCGAACACCGGCCAGTTGTCGGGGAACGGGAGATACGGGAGATGGTCGTACCAGACCGGGTCGTGCAGGCACAG
Organism: Gordonia sp. NPDC058843; assembly: GCF_042743165.1. Taxonomy (NCBI): domain Bacteria; kingdom Bacillati; phylum Actinomycetota; class Actinomycetes; order Mycobacteriales; family Gordoniaceae; genus Gordonia; species Gordonia sp. NPDC058843. The sequence continues at coordinate 37,772 of NZ_JBHYNC010000047.1, read as the reverse complement.
CGACTTGTAGCGTTTGCGCCACTGGTCGCCGGGACGTTCGTGACGATCGACGACGACCGAGGGGACACCGAGCTGGCGTAACCTCGCGCCGAGTGCGATCCCGCCCTGGCCGCCGCCGATGACCAGGACGTACGGTTGGGTGGCTCGTCCGAGGGCCAGTTCCTCCTCGGCCTTCTTCTCCGCCCAGGAACGAGTGTCGGGATCGGAACCGTGTACCGCCCCGAGCGGTCGGGCGGGACCCGACGATTCCTCGTGGCCCTTCAGTTCCTGCATCGTCGTCAGCAGAGTCCAGGCTTTGTCTGTCCCGCCATCTCCATCACTGTCATCGGGACGGATGCGGAGATGTCCCTCGCAGCGCCCCACCGCGGTCTCGAAGCCGATGAACGCGGAGACGACGCCGTCACCGTCATCGGTCGCCGGTTCCGTGGCCGCGAAGTTCGACGGCCGGGTGTCGGCGAGACGGGCGGACAGCATGTCGGCGATCTGCTCATGCCCTTCGACGGTCTTGATGTTCCAGGTGAACGCGGTGAGGTCGCGCCAATAGCTGTCGGTGAGAAAGCTGTTCGTCGCACGCTCGATGTCGAGGGCGGCGAGAGCGGACTCGAAGTCCCTCAGCCAGGTCTCGATCCGCTGCTGCGGGGTGCGGTCGACGGCGGTCCGACCACCGTCCGTTCCCGGTGCGGGTGGGACGACCGGTTCCAGTGTCTGCGTCATGATGTCTCCTCGAGTGCGTGCCCGCGATGGTGATGTGGAACACAGCGGGTTGTGGACAGCAGACGCCCCGGGGCCGGTCGGCGGCAAGGGTTGCAAGGGGTTGCGAAGGGCGGGGACCGTTGTCGTCAGCTGTGACGTGACGCACAATCGAGGTGATGAACCACTACGATCCGTCCGCCGAGCTGGAGCCGGCGGTGCACGCCGGAGACGATCCACGGCAGTTCGCCTCCGTTCTCAGTGCTGTGCACGACGCCGCGATGTCGGGCGGCCGGATGCCCGCCCGTCCACGCAGCGTCATCGACGACTCGTGGCGGCGACTCCGGCGAGCCGGTCTGGACCCGGACGTGGACTGTGCCACCGACCGGACTCTGCAACTCGAGGAGCTCGAAGAACGTCGGCGGCTTTCCGGCCTCGCCGAGGTCGTCGACGAACTCGCGCGTGGCCTGGACTCGTTGATCGCCGATGGCGACAACATCCTCGTCGTGTCGGACGCCCGGGGGCGCGTGTTGTGGCGCAGCGGGTCGTCGAAGGTGCTCACCCGTGCCGACGGTCTCGGATTCGTCGAGGGAGCCGACTGGGCCGAGGGTTCGGTGGGGACCAACGCGATCGGTACCGCACTCATGTCGGGTCGTTCGGTTCAGGTGTTCTCGGCCGAGCACTTCGCCCGGAGCCATCACTCGTGGACGTGCACCGGTGCACCGATCAAGGACCCGCGGACCGGCGAGATGCTGGGTGTCGTCGATGTCAGCGGCCCGGCCGCCACCATCCATCCGACCACCCTGGCGCTCGTTCACGCCGTCGCCAGGCTCGCCGAGTCGCAACTCCGCGAGAGCCATCACCGCCGGCTCGACTCGTTGCGGGCGGTTGCCGCGCCGATCCTCGCCCGGATGCCCGGCCCGGCGCTGGCGGTGGACACTGACGGCTGGGTGGCGGCGGTGGACACCGTGTCCCCGCGACCCCGGCTCGTTCTGCCGCCACGGCTCGGGCCCGGCCGGATCTTCGTCACTGCGCTCGGTGAGTGCGACGTGGAGGCGCTACCCGGTGGCTGGTTGGTGCGCGTCGCCGAGACATCGGAGGCTGCGACCACCCGGGTGGTCGTGCGGGTGCCGACCGGGCCGTCGGGCGGGGGACATGTCGAGGTCACCGTCGAGGGCGCCAGCGGGGCGTGGACGCACCGCTGTTCGCCGCGCCACGGCGACATCCTCACCTTTCTGGCCCGTCATCCCGAAGGCGTGACCGCGGCCCGGGTGTCCACTCACCTGTTCGGGGTCGACGACCGCACGGTCACGGTCCGTGCCGAGATGTCGCGTCTGCGAAAACATTTCGGTGGTCTGCTGATGGCCGGCCCGTATCGCTTCGCCGACGGCGTCGACGTCCACCTGCTCGACGCGCACGACTGAGCGGCTGGTCCGGTCAGTCGTACTCGGCGACCACCAGTCCGTGATCGAAGGCATACACGATCGCCGCTGCACGGTCCCGCAGGTCGAGCTTCGTGAAGATGTGATTGATGTGACTCTTGACGGTCACCTGCGAAATGCCAAGGGTGGAACCGATTTCCGAATTCGTTCGGCCCCGGGCGATCAGTCGCAGGACATCGGTCTCGCGGTCGGTGAGGCCGGCGGCGACGGTCACCTGTTCACGGCCCGATCGCCGAAAACCCCGGAGGACGCGTTCGGTGACCGCGGGGTCGAGGAATGCTCCATCGCGGACAACAGCGCGGACGGCCCAGATCAGCGCCTCGGCAGGAGAGTCCTTGAGGATGAATCCGGCCGCACCGGCGCGGAGCGCACGCGAGAGCAGGACGTCGTCGTCGAAAGTGGTCAGCACCAGCACCGGTGGCGGTTCCCGGAGCGTCCGGACCATGGTTGTCGCGGTGATCCCGTCGACGTTGCGCATGCGCAGGTCCATCACGACGATGTCGGGGCGGTGTTCGGCGATCCCGGCGAGAACCTCGGAGCCGTCGGCGCATTCGCCCACGATGTCGAAGCCGTCGCGGAGGCGGAGGATGCGTCGCAACCCCGTGCGGATGAGTTCCTGATCGTCGACCAGGAGGACCCGGATCGGCTCGGCCGCGACGTCGGTCGGCCCGGTCGTCGTCATGCGGGCACCCCGTCGGCGATCGATCGGGCGGGCAGCGTCGCGCGCACCGACCACGTTCCCGCGCGATGTGAGGTGTGCAGTGTGCCGCCGAGCAACGCTGCGCGCTGGGTCATCCCCTCGATGCCGGTGCCGTCGCACTGCCGGGGTCGGCCCTGTGTCGCGGGATTCTCGATGGTGAGCGCCACCGCGTCGCTCACCGAGACCGACACCGACGCCGACTTGCCGGTCGAGTGTTTGACGACGTTCGCCAAGGATTCCTGGGCGATGCGGTACAGGGCGGCGCCGACCGGACGCGGGAGGTCGGTGACGTCACCCGCGAGCGAGAAGTCGATGTCGACGCCGGCCTTGCGGTAGTCCTCGACGAGCCGGACCAGGTCTCCGGCACCCGGCGACGGCGCCGTGGTTCCCGACGGTCCAGCAGTTCCCAGCACGTGGACGATGCTGCGGATCTCGGTCATGGCCTGCCTGCCCTGACGCTCGGCGTCCGACAGCGCCTCGAGAGCCTCCTCGATGTCGCGGTCCTGTTCCAGGACGCGGCGGGCCCCGGTGACATTGAGCATGGTGATCGACAGCGAGTGGGCGATGACATCGTGGATCTCGCGAGCTATCCGCCGGCGCTCGTCGCCGGCGGCGCGGTCGGCACGTTCGGCGAGTACGCGAGCCCGGTTGTCGGCCAGTCGTTTCTGGATCAGCATCATGTAGCCGATCAGCCATCCGCAGGCGACGCCGAGTGCGTACAGGGCCGGTGAGCCGAGGCCGCCGAAGGCGCCGAACCAGACGATCACCGCGATGCACGCGACCATGACGGTCATTCCGGTGAGCAGGGGATACATCGCAGCGGCGATCGCCGCCATCAGGACGAGCTGGAGTGGTGCGGCATCGGTGGGCGTCGGGACCATCAGGAAACAGACAGAGCTGGCGATGATCCCGAAACACGCGTACGAGGTCGGCGGTAGGGACAGATCCATGGCCAGGGTCAGCGCGGCGAGCACCAGAGCGGCGACCACCCACCAGACCTGATCGAACGGATGGCGTTGCGCCGTCGACACCAGGGTGACCACGACGCTGGACCCCAGGATGACCGCGGGATACAGCGGGGGATACTCGCCGCCGGCCCGCTCGACCCGGCGTCGCAGCCCGGCACCTACGTTCGCTGTGAAGCCCGTCACCGTTCCAGGATAGTTCCGCACCGGCCCCGAACATCCGCCCCGCGGTGGATTGCGGTCTCCACCCTGGGGTGGAGAACAGGTCGACCCGCGGGTTGGCGACCAGGACTCGTTGCCTCCATAGCGTTGTGAGCAGCTGACAACGGACCCGAGGAGGACACGATGACAACGCTGCGACTACGACGTGATCGGTGGGAACGCTTCGAAACCCGCGACGCGCGAACAGTTCTCGACCCGAGCCGCGAAGGGCTCGGTCGTCGGGTCGTCGTCGGGATCGACGACGGCGAGGCGTCGTTGCGTGCGGTGAAGGTCGCCGCGGCGATGCTGGGCGACTCGCACGACCTCATCCTGCTCTGTGCCACCCGACGCCGGCGCACGGAAGCCGACACCGAACTCCACGACGCCCTGAAGCACGAGTCCTATCTGCTGACCGGGCGGGCCGGCGTCGACGAGTGCCTGCGGACCGCCGCCGAGCTGGCGAAGTGGCACGGTGCCCTGCAGGTGTCCACCATGAGCGAGGACGGCGACCCCGCGGCGGTCCTGCACCGGGTTGCGCAGCGCACGGGCGCCGGAGCCGTTGTCGTCGGAACCGGCCGGGGACGACCTGGCTGGATGGCCCGCCGCCTCGCCCGTCGACTCGACGACGAGGTCGCCCTGGTCGTCACGGACGGCTCGATCCATCATCGCCGGCAGGCCCCGCTCGCCGATGACCTCCGCGATGCCACCTGGAGCTTTCCATGGCCCGTGCCGGCGCCGAAACCCGCGTAGCGCCGACCGTGACACGATGTGCTCATGCACATCACCGACGAGTCGAAGCTGCGTGAGATCGTCGGCCATCCCGTGGAGATGGTCCGCGACAAGGTGAGGAGCTCACTCGCCGATGTCGATCGGGAATGGCTCGCGCAGTCGCCGATAGTGTTCCTCGCGACCGCCGACGACCACGGACGCACGGATGTGTCGCCCAAGGGTGACCCGGCCGGGAAGGTCGTCCATGTCATCGACGACAGCCGGATCGCGATACCCGAGCGGCCCGGCAACCGCCGTGTCGACGGCTACCTGAACATTCTGCGGAACCCCCATGCAGGCGCCATCTTCGTCGTGCCCGGACGCGGCGACACTCTCCGGATCAACGGCTGCGCCCGCATCGTCGACGATGCCGACTACTTCGATGACCTGGCGATCAGCGGCAAGAGACCGATTCTCGCGGTCGAGATCACCGTCGAAGAGGTGTTCTTCCACTGCCCCAAGGCGTTTCTCCGGGCGGACCTGTGGAAGCCGGACACCTGGCGGCCCGATGCGCTGCCGTCGGTCGCGGAGATCACCAGACGCGTGATGCCCGAAGCCGGGAACGAACGGTTCACCGAGGACAGCTTCCGCCCGTATCTGTACTGACTGCGGCGGACTACGTCTGGTTCTCCTCGAGGGCGGAGACGAGTGCATCGGCGATCTCGTCCGCGGGTTCGAGGGGACAACGTGTGGTGACTGCCGCTGGCGAGCATCGTGATTCGCGCCGGCGGGAGCGATTCTCGTACGCGATCGAATTGCCCCCTCCGAGAACCGAAAGAGCCCCGCTGGTAGGACGTTTCGGTACGACGGTCGGCGGGGTCGGGAATTGCGCTCCGGCGCAGATCATCTCTGACCATTCGGGGTTCGGTGTGGCCGCGCCGGTCTGTCCGGCGAGATCGCCCGTGGTCTGCGGTGGCCGACTCACGCGAGAACGGCCGACGTCGCCGATGAGGTCGAGCGCGTGAACCCGGCGTGTTCGCGCGAGGCGGTCGACGACGTTCACCCAGGACATCGAGGTCGCCCCTCCGCCGGGGAGCAGGATCAGCGGCGGCGTTCCCGCTGTTCCGATGATGTTGACCCGGGTCGTGCCGAAGGGGTCTCGACGTCGGCGGGTGCGGCCGACGAATACTCCGACGAGGATCTGAACACGATCCGGAACTTCCTCGATCAGGTCACCACTGCGGTGTCCACCGTCGCAGGGCGCTGATCGGGCGCGCATCTCGACCGCTCGGTACGAGCCGCAGACAGACCGGCGCAGGAGTCGAGATCGTCCTTCGCGGCGGCGGGCACACCGATACGCTCGAGAGGCGATACGGCACCCGGGCGAGGCGGTGCCTGTCACGACGACGGCGAAGGGATGGCCATGGGCCGGTACATCGAGGCGTTCACACGGGCGGCCGACGATCGCGAGGGGTTCTGGCTCGACGCGGCCGCCGCGGTGGACTGGGCGCGGCCGCCCACGAGGGCACTCGACGATTCGGCCGCCCCGTTCTACCGCTGGTTCCCGGATGCGAGCCTGAACACCTGTGCCAACGCCCTCGACCGCCATGTGGCGGCCGGACACGGTGATCGCACCGCGCTGATCTGGGACTCGGCCATGGTGGGCGAGGTTCGCCGGTTCTCCTATGCCGAACTGCTCGACGAGGTCTCGCGTTTTGCCGGAGCTCTGGCGGCGCAGGGGATCGGCGCCGGGGATCGTGTGGTGATCTACATGCCGATGATCCCGGAGGCGGCCATGGCGATGCTCGCGTGTGCGCGCATCGGCGCCGTGCACTCGGTGGTCTTCGGCGGGTTCGCCGCCCGCGAGCTCGCGACGCGCATCGACGACGCCGAGCCCGTGGCCGTCGTCACCGCTTCGGGTGGCCTGGAGCCCGGCCGTGTCGTGGAGTACCTACCGTTGGTGGCCAAGGCCATCGAGCTGTCGGCCACGCCGCCGCGTGTCGTCATCGTGAAGAACCGTCCCGATATCGACGGTGCGGCAGCCGATCACGACGGTTGGCTCGACTGGGATGAGGTGCTGGCCGATGCCGGCCCGGTGGACCCGGTCCCCGTGGCCGCGACCGATCCGTTGTACATCCTCTACACCTCGGGAACCACCGGCAAACCCAAGGGTGTCGTCCGCGACAACGGCGGGCACGCGGTGGCGCTGACGTGGTCGATGGCGAACATCTACGACATCGCCGCCGGTGACGTGTGGTGGACGGCCTCCGATGTCGGGTGGGTCGTCGGACACTCCTACATCGTGTACGGGCCGCTGCTCGTCGGGGCGGCGTCGGTGATGTACGAGGGGAAGCCGGTGGGCACCCCGGACGCGGGTGCGTTCTGGCGCGTCATCGCCGACCACGGGGTGAAGGCCCTGTTCACCGCGCCGACCGCGATCCGCGCGATCCGCAAGGCCGATCCGGACGCCGCCGAACTGCGCAACTACGACGTGTCCTCGCTCGAGACGTTGTACGCCGCCGGCGAGCGACTCGACCCGGACACGTTCACCTGGGCGTCGGAGGTGCTCGGGATACCGGTCGTCGACCACTGGTGGCAGACCGAGACCGGGTGGGCGATCGCGGCGAATCTCCGTGGGCTCGAACCCATGCCGATCAAGGCGGGATCGCCGACGGTGCCCGTGCCCGGTTTTCAGGTGGGCGTCGTGGACGCTGAGGGCAACACGCTCGGCGCGGAGCAGGAGGGCAACATCGTCATCAGCCTGCCGCTGCCGCCCGGTACACTCGCCGGTCTCTGGCGCGACGAGGAGCGGTACCGCGCGTCGTACCTGTCGGCATTCGAGGGGTATTACCTGACCGGCGACTCGGGCTTCGTCGACGCAGACGGTTATGTGGTCGTCCTCGGCCGTTCGGACGACGTGATCAACGTTGCCGGACATCGACTCTCGACGGGCAGTATCGAGGCCGTGGTGGCGTCGCACCAGGCAGTCGCCGAATGCGCGGTCATCGGCATCCACGACGAGCTGAAGGGACAGCGTCCCAGCGGATACGTGGTGTTGAAGTCCGGCGTCGACATCGATGCCGACACGCTGCGCAGCGAGCTCGTGGCGATGGTGCGCGACGAGATCGGGGCGGTCGCGACGTTCCGAGACGTGACGGTGGTACCCGCCCTGCCGAAGACCCGCTCGGGCAAGATCCTGCGGAAGACCATGCGGCAGATCGCCGATCACGAAGAGTACACGGTGCCCTCGACCATCGAGGACCCGGAAGTGCTCACCGCCCTGGCCGATCAGCTCAAGGGCTGAGTGATGCTCGACTCGGTGCTGCGGACCACGATTCGGCTCGTGCCGTTCGTCGGCCTGGTCGGCACGATCATCACGACGGTGATCGACATCGTGATGCCGGGCGGTGATCTCGGTCGAGACCTCCTCGAGAACTCGGTGCTGTGGATGATCGGGGTGCAGGGCTGGATGACCGGGTGCGGGCACATGTTCTTCGGCGAGCCGATCGCCGAATCCATCGGCTGGCCGCCGAAGACGCCGTGGCAGTGGGAGGTGGGGCTCGCCAGCCTCGCGACGGGTGTGCTGGGTGTGATCGCGTCCGGTTTCGGCGACGAGTTCACCCTGGCCACCATCATCGCGTTCTCGGTGTTCTACCTGGGCGCTGCCGTGGGTCATGTGCGGGAGATGGTGACCCACCGGAACTTCAAGGCGGGCAACGCCGGTCCCATCTTCTTCTTCGACGTACTGGTGCCGATCTACCTGATCGTGTTGTATGTGACCGTCACCTAGCGGACACTTGGCGCGTGCACCGAGACGAGCACCGCGAACTCCCCGTCGATCCCGACGAACGTCCGCTACACCTCCGGGTGCACGCGCTCGCCTGGGTGTTCGCCGGGGGACTCATCGGCACAGGCGTGCGGTATGGGGCGGAGGAAGTGTTTCCGGCCCAGCACGGGCACTGGCCCTGGGCGACGTTCGCGGTGAACATCATCGGCGCGTTCATCTTGGGGGCACTCCTGGAACTGCTTGCGAGGCTTGGCCACGACGGGGGGTGGCGCCAGCGGATACGCCTCTTCGGCGGGACCGGGATCTGTGGGGCGCTGACCACCTACAGCACCTTCGCGCTGGAGATCACCGAACTGACACGGGTGGCGGCGGTGGTGACCGCGTTGTCCTACGCGGTCATCAGTGTGGTGCTCGGTCTCATCGCAGCGGCCTGCGGGATCGCGCTCGCCTCCCGGGTGGCGCGGTCATGATCGCGCTCGCGGTGATGCTGGCGGGCGCGCTCGGAGCGGTGACCCGGTTCGTCGTCGACGGAGCGGTCAGACACCGGTGGCCCACCACGACGCCCTGGGGCACGTTGGCGATCAACGTCAGCGGGTCGGCACTGCTGGGAGTGCTCGCCGGCCTCGTCGTCTTCCACGGGGCGTCACACGACTGGCAGCTGATCGTCGGAACCGGTTTCTGCGGCGGCTACACGACTTTCAGCACCGCATCCTTCGAGGCCGTGCGGTTGGCGCAACGGGGGGACGGGATCCGGGCGGCGGCGTACGCCGTCGGGACCCTTGTCGCGTCGTCCAGCGCGTGCGCGGCCGGCATGGGGTTGGTCTGGGCCCTCTGATCGTCCTGTCCGCCGATGTCGTCCTACCTGCGACGCAATTCGGCCCCGCGACGGTGTGGTGAGGTCGCGGGGCCGAATGACGTTGTCCGTCAGCCGATCACTTCAGTTCGGCGCTGCTCTTGTTCAGCACGCGTCGCGCGATGATCAGGTTCTGGATTTGCTGGGTGCCCTCGAAGATGTCGAGGATCTTCGAGTCGCGGGCCCACTTCTCCACCAGCAGCCGCTCGGAGTAGCCGAGGGTGCCGGTCAGTTCGACGACCTTGTTGGTGACGTCGGTGGCGGTGCGTCCGGCCTTGGCCTTGGACATCGACGCCTCGGTGGAGTTCGGCTGCTTGTTGTCGGCCATCCACGCGGCGCGCATCGTGTGCAGGTAGGCGGCTTCGAAATCGGCTTCCATCCGCAGGAATTCGGCTGCCGCGGCGTGCTGGTCGGCGGCCGGGCGGTCGTAGTCGACCTCGATGCCCGCCTCGTCGAGGATGCGGCGCAACTCCTCGAGTGCGGCGCGGGTGACTCCCACGGCCATGCCGGCCACCAGGGGACGGGTGTTGTCGAAGGTCTGCATGACCCCGCCGAAACCCCTCTTGGTGTCGACCTCGGGGGAGCCGAGCAGGTTCTCCTTGGGGATGCGGCAGTTCTCGAAGCGGATCGCCGCGGTGTCGGAGACCTTGATGCCGAGCTTGTGCTCGAGTCGTTCGATGGTGACGCCCGGATGCGTCCGGGGGACCACGAAACTCTTGATGGCGGCGCGGCCCAGGCTCTTGTCGACGGTTGCCCACACGACGATGTGCGTCGCGCGGGAACCCGCTGTCACGTAGATCTTCTCGCCGTTGATGACGTACTCGTCGCCGTCGAGGGTGGCAGTGGTGGAGACCGCGGCCGAGTCGGAGCCGAAACCGGGTTCGGTGATGGCCATGGCCGCCCACACCTTGCCGAACCGCTCGAGCTGCTCGTCGGTGGCGACCGCGGCGATCGCCGAGTTGCCCAGGCCCTGGTACGGGATGCTCAGCATGAGGCCGACGTCGCCCCAGGAGGTCTCGATCACGTTGACGACGGACTGCATGTTGCCGCCGTTGACCACGGCGCCCTCGGCCCGCGGCTTCTCCTTCTTCTGCTGGCTACGGCCGCCGTCGGCGCCCGCGCCGGCCTGGCCGGTCTCGGAGAGTCCGTCGTAAAGGCTTGCCAGCGTGTCGAGTTCGACGGGGTAGTCGTGCTCGCGCAGGTCGTACTTGCGGGAGATGGGCCGGAAGATCTCCGCCGCCGCCTGATGTGCCTGATCGACGGTGACGTGCAGCTTCTTCGGGAGTTCCAGATTGATGCTCATGTCGGTGCTTTCGATGTGTGTCGAGACAGATCAGAGGACGACGATGCCTTCGCCGATGCCGGCGCCGCGGAGATCGCGGTACCAGCGCTCGACGGGGTGCTCCTTGGTGAATCCGTGGCCGCCGAGCAGCTGGACGCCGTCGAGACCGATCTGCAGGCCCTTGTCGATGGTCAGCTTGCGGGCGAGGGCGGCTTCGCGGGCGAAGCTCAGGCCCTGCTCGGCGCGCGCGGCTCCGCGCAGCGTGACCAGGCGGATGGAGTCGACCTCGGTGGCCATCGTGGCGACCATGAAGGCCACCGCCTGGCGGTTGGAGATCGGCTCGCCGAACGCCTCACGCTCGTTGACGTAGGGGATCACGTAGTCCAGGACAGCGCGTGCGGTACCGGCCGCGAGAGCCGACCAGCCCAGACGCGAGAGGCGCACGACGTCGCGGAAGGCGGCCGTCGCGGCGTCGCCCTCGCCGCCGACGATCGCGGTCGCGGGCACGGCGACGTCCTGCAGGAGCAGACGGCCCATCCCGGCGGCACGCACACCCATACCCGGGTCGGCCTCGACGATGAGTCCCTTGGTGTCGGACTCGACGAGGAACAGCGCGGGCTTGCCGTCGAGCTGGGCGCCGACGATGAACAGTTCCGACGATCCGGCGGCCGGGACGAACGACTTGACGCCGTTCAGCCGGAATCCGCTGGGGACGCGAGTCGCTTTGGTGCTCAGCGCGAACGCGTCGAAGAGGGGGCGCGGTTCGGCGATGACGACCGCCGACTGCGGCACGTTCTCGCCCGCGTAGTCGGGTAGATAGGTGCGCTGCTGCTCGTCGGTGCCGAAGTTGGTGAGCGTAGTGGCCACGCCACTCGGTGCGAGGAGGGGGAGCGCGAGGCCCATGTCGCCGTAGGCCATGGCCTCGGCGACGAGCGCGTTGGTCACGACGCCACGCTCGGACGCGGCGCCGTCGAACTCCTCGGGGACGTTGATCATCGTGATGCCGAGTTCGGCGGACCGTTTGACCAGGTCCTCCGGCGCGGCGGCCGCGGCATCGGCATCGTGGGCCGCCGGACGCAGGATCTCGGTGGCGAATTCCTTCACCGTCTCGGCGATCATCTGCTGCTCGTCGTCGGGAGTGAGGTTGAAGTAGTCCTTGGGGGCGCTGGTGAGGCGCTTGGCCTGGCCCGAGCCGCCCTGGGCAGCCTTGAACGCACGGTTGGCGGCACCGAGGGTCTGGAAGCCGGTCTTGGTGCCCTGGTAAGCGATCCGGTTGATGGGCTCGCGGATCTTGTACTTCTCGGCGAACTCCGAGCCCGTCACCGTGCTCAGGACGCGCATCGCGGTGCCGATGAAGCTGCGCGGATGCGGGTTGCGGCCGACTGCGGAGGTGTCGCGCGGTTCGGTGTGAGTTGTCATGATCACCAGCCGTTTCTTCCAGTGGCCCCGGGTGGGGGCGCTGTGGACCTACGTGTGCGTGAATATCAGTGGGTTCGGACCGATCTTACTCGGTAGTAAGTCCCAACCTTACTTTGGAGTAAGAAGTTTGTCACGCACTTGCCCGACACCGCCCGCCCTGACACCCGCTACCCTGGCCGCATGACCCTCGATCACCGCCGCGAGCAGGGCTTATCGGTCAATCAGGTGGTGGGCGCGACGACCGTCGCCGTGGTCGGTGCCGCCGCGCTCGGCGCGGCCTGCGTGTTCAGCCCGAGCGGCGTCGACAGCGGGCCGCAGCTGTGTCCGTTCGCGGTGATGACCGGCCTGCCGTGTCCCGGCTGCGGACTCACACGCAGCTGGGTCGCATTCATGCACGGTGACGTCGGGTCCGCGTTCACGTTCAACGTGTTCGGTCCGGTGTTCCTGGTGCTGGCCGCGGTCACCGTCGTGGCCGCGACGGTCACCCTCGTGCGGCGTCGAGGGGGACCGCTCGCCGGCTGGCGCGACCTCGTCCTCGGCCCGGTCGGTGCGGTCCTGCTCGGGGTGTGGCTCACCTACGGTTTCGTGCGCATTCTCGACGCCGCGTTCGGTTGGGGGTTCTTCCCGGTCGTCGTGTGAGCGTGCCGCCGTGTGAACGTGCACAGTGGATACATGCAGATCACCCACTTCGGCCATTCCTGTCTGCTCGTCGAGATCGACGGGACCAAGGTGCTCTTCGATCCGGGGAATTTCTCGCACGGCTTCGACGGCATCAGCGGTCTCGACGCCATCTTGATCACCCACCAGCATCCCGATCACTGCGACGTCGCGAGGCTGCCCGACCTCGTCGCCGCGAACCCCGGCGCGATCCTCTACGCCGACCCGCAGACGACGACCCAACTCAACGACGACGACGTCGCCGGTGCGTGGACGGCCGCCCGCAGCGGCGACCAGATCGAGATCGGTTCGCTCACCGCGCGTTTCACCGGCGGCCGACATGCGGTGATCCATCCCGAGATCCCGGTCGTCGACAACGTCGCCTACGTCCTCGGCACCGCCGATCAGCCGGGTCGGTTCATGCATCCAGGAGACTCGTTCTACATCCCGTTCGAGCATGTCGACGTCCTCGCACTGCCCTCGGCCGCGCCGTGGATGAAACTCAGCGAGTCGGTCGACTACCTGCGGGCGATGGCTCCCCGGGTCGCCGTGCCCATCCATCAGGCGATCCTGTCCGACGCGGGCAGCGGTATCCACTACGGGCGACTGACGGACATGAAGGCCGAGGCGACGGAGTTCCGGGTCCTCGACAAGGAGAGCGCCACGCAGGTGTGAGCGGGGTGTCACGACGGGCGCAGCGCACCCACCACCTCGTCGTGCAGCAGTCCGTTGCTGGCCACCGCGCTCCCGCCGGCGGGGCCGGGCGCTCCGTCGAGAGCGGTGAAGCGTCCGCCCGCCTCGCGCACCAGGATGTCGAGGGGCGCGAGGTCCCACAGCGAGACCTCGGGTTCGGCAGTGACGTCGACGGCGCCCTCGGCGACCAGGCAGTAGTTGAAGAAGTCGCCGTAGCCACGGACGCGCCACACCCGGTCGGTGAGGCCGATGAACTGCTCCCGGATGCCGCGGTCGGCCCAGCCGGACAGGCTCGAGAACGCGAGGCTCGCCGAACCGAGGTCGGCGACCCCGGACACCGAGAGGCGTCGCACGTCCTCGTCGTCGAAGCGCGTGTGCGCGCCGAGACCCGTTGCGGCCCACCAGCGTCGGCGAAGGGCCGGTGCCGACACCACGCCGACCGTCGGCACGCCGTCGATGAGGAGCGCGATCAGGGTGGCCCACACCGGGACGCCGCGCACGAAGTTCTTGGTCCCGTCGATGGGATCGACGACCCACTGCCGCCCGGTCAGCGCGACGTCGCCACCGAACTCCTCGCCGAGGACGGTGTCGCCCGGACGACGGGCCGAAAGTCGCTCGCGGATCAGGGTTTCGCAGGCCAGGTCGGCGTCGGACACCGGTGTGAGATCCGGCTTGTCGTCGACCCGGAGGTCGACGGCCCCGAACCGGTCCATCGTCAGCGCGTCGGCGGAATCGGCGAGTGAGAGTGCGAGTTCGACGTCGTCGCTGAACTTCGTCGAGCCGGGAGGGACGGACATGCCCGGTAGGGTAGCTGTCATGTGGCTGACCGTGACGTTCACCCTGTTGATCGCGGCCCTCGTGGTGGCGCTGGTGGTGCAGTGGCAGCGCGGTCGCAATCCGCAGCCGCTGTCGGCGGCGAAGGCCTCCCAGTTCGTACAGGGCACGTTCACGATCGTCGGGGTCTCCGACCGCGACGACGAGCCGAGCAAGAGCGCCACCGACAAGAACGGTGACCGCTTCTGCACGATCTCCGGGACCATCGTCGGTCCCGAGACCAGTCCCACCGAGGTGTACGGGACGCTGGTGCTCGGGTCGGGCGACCCGTGGCCCCAGATCGGCGACGATCTGCCGGTTCTCTACAAACCGCAGAAGGCTGCCACGTCGTGGCGGTTCGGGGTCATGCCCGAACCGGGTCCCGACCCACTCTGATCCTCCTGGGCGCTGGCGCGCCGAACTGTCGGTAGTCTGGATCACCGTGCATCCCGACGTGACCGCAGACCTCGAATCCCTCGACGCCACCTTGACCACCGTGGAGAAGGTGCTCGACCTCGAGGAGCTCCGTCGTCGCATCGATGAGCTGGAGATGCAGGCGTCGGATCCGGACCTGTGGAACGACCAGGACCACGCCCAGAAGGTGACGAGCGAGCTGTCGCACGCGCAGTCGGAGCTGCGGAAGGTGTCCGAACTCCGCCAGCGCCTCGACGACCTCCCCGTGCATTACGAGCTCGCCGACGCCGAAGAAGGTGACGACAAGGTCGCGGCTGTCGCGGATGCGGATGCGGAACGGGCGAGCCTGCGGGCCGACATCGAGGCGATGGAGGTCAAGACGATGCTCGCCGGC
Source organism: Gordonia sp. NPDC058843 (assembly GCF_042743165.1). NCBI lineage: Bacteria > Bacillati > Actinomycetota > Actinomycetes > Mycobacteriales > Gordoniaceae > Gordonia > Gordonia sp. NPDC058843. Next base: position 22,754 of record NZ_JBHYNC010000047.1, on the reverse strand, counting down.
GAGTACGACTCACGCGATGCCGTGGTCAACATCCGCTCCGGTGCCGGCGGCGTCGATGCAGCGGACTGGGCGCAGATGCTGATGCGCATGTACATCCGGTGGGCCGAGCAGAAGGGGTACGGCGTCGAGGTCTACGACACCTCCTATGCCGAGGAGGCGGGCCTCAAGAGCGCGACGTTCGCGGTGAAGGCCCCGTACATGTACGGCACGCTCTCGGTCGAGCAGGGCACGCACCGCCTCGTGCGGATCAGTCCGTTCGACAACCAGAGCCGACGCCAGACGTCCTTCGCCGAGGTCGAGGTGCTGCCGGTGGTGGAGACCACCGACCACATCGACGTCGACGAGAACGACATCAAGGTCGACGTCTACCGGTCGTCGGGCCCCGGCGGGCAGTCGGTCAACACGACCGACTCCGCGGTCCGCCTCACGCACATCCCCACCGGCATCGTCGTCACGTGCCAGAACGAGAAGAGTCAGCTGCAGAACAAGGCGTCGGCCATGCGCGTCCTGCAGGCCAAGCTGCTCGACCGCAAACGGCTGGAGGAACGCGCCGAGCTCGACGCGCTGAAGGGTGACGGCGGTTCGAGCTGGGGCAATCAGATGCGCTCCTACGTGCTTCATCCGTACCAGATGGTCAAGGACCTGCGGACCGGTGTCGAGGACAACAACCCGACGTCGGTGCTCGACGGCGAGCTGGACAAGTTCATCGAGGCCGGGATCCGCTGGCGGATGGCGACCGCGGAAGCGTGATCGCCTCCACCGCCGACCTCGTGCTGGCCGCTGCGCCGAGCCCGACCGAACTGCTCATCGGTCGGGTCTATGTCTGGCTGGTCACCAGCGGTCTGGAGATCGTGATCTGGATCCTGGGCGCGGTCCTGCTGGCCCGCCTGATCCGCTGGTTCGCCGACAAGTACGCCTCGCGCGTCGATTCGCGTTTCTCGACCAGCGACCTGATCGTTCAGACCGAAGATGCCAAGCATCGTCGCGCACTGGTCGATGTCGTGGCGTGGACCCTGATCGTGGTGATCGCGATCATCGTGATCGTCCACTCGCTGTCGGTGTTCGGCATCCCGCTGAGTGGTCTGACCGGCCCCACCGCGGTGATCGGTGCCGCCCTCGGTTTCGGCGCGCAGCGCATCGTGCAGGACATCCTGGCCGGGTTCTTCGTAGTAGCGGAGAAGCAGTACGGGTACGGCGATGTGGTCAACCTGACGGTGACGGGCAATGCGCCGGCCGAGGGCACCGTGGAGGACGTGACGCTGCGAGTGACCAAGCTGCGCACCGCCGAGGGGGAGGTCATCACCGTCCCCAACGGCCAGATCGTCAAGGCCACCAACCTGTCGAAGGACTGGGCGCGCGCCGTCATCGACGTGCCGGTCCCGTCCGAGGCCGACATCGGGCTCGTCAATGACACGCTCGACCGGGTCGGCCGCGAGTTCTACGCGCTGCCGCGGTGGCATGACATATTGCTCGATGCGCCGTCGTCGCTCGGCGTCATCAGCCTCGAACTCGACGCGATCACGGTGCGCATGGTGACTCGCACCCTGCCGGGCAAGCAGTTCGAGGTGGGACGTTCACTGCGGGTGCACATCATCCGGGCATTGGCGCGTGAGGGGATCAACGTGCCCGCCCGCGAGGTCCGCTCCGCGGGAGGGCCGCCGGCGACACACGCCGATCAGGGCAACCGGGACGGGGGAGACTGATGGTCGACACACCGGACACCCCGGGCCGGAACAGGCCCGGCGAGGACGAGACCGGGGAGAGTGTGCCGCGCGAGGGTCGGCCCGGGAGGGACATCCCCGGCGACGACAATCCGACACAGATCATCCCGACGGACGGCATCCCACCGCAGGACCCACCACCGCAGCAGTCGCCGGACGAGTCCGACGGCAGGCGGCGGATCGATTGGGGCCACATCGCGCGGACCCGACTCCGGACGAGCACCGCGATCCTCGTCGCCGTGTTCCTGGCATGTTGCGTGCTGTACGGGTACACCTCGCAGCGCTACGGCGTCGTGGCGCCTGCGCCCGCGCGGCCCGCGCCGACGACATCGCAGACCGTCGAACCGACGTACGAGCCCCCACCGTCGACGTATTCGACGACAACCACCACGGAGCCGTCGACCACCGACACGACCGGTGGCGTCGATCAGACGGAGGGTTCGTCGACGGACGGGACCCGGGCGCCCACGCCGAGTACGAGCCGGGAGACCATTCCGGGACTGCCCAACGTCCCGTTCCCGAATTTCGGCGGGCAAACCCCGACCACCACGGTCCCGACACGCTGACGCGGGCCGAAAACCGCTGGTCAGTCAGGTCCGAGCGGCGGAGTGTCGCGCCTGAACGCACTCTCAGGAGTCGTCGTTACACTGGCACATCGTGATCAAGCTGGAGAACGTCACGATGCAGTACAAGGCGTCCAGTCGACCCGCTCTCAGGGATCTGAGCCTCGAGGTCGACAAGGGGGAGTTCGCGTTTCTCATCGGGCCCTCGGGGTCGGGTAAGTCGACGTTCTTCCGCCTGCTCCTCAAAGAGGACCGGCCGACGAGCGGCGAGGTGTACCTCGGCGAGTTCCACGTCAACAAACTGCGCGCGGGATCGGTGCCGAAGCTGCGCCAGTCCATCGGGTGTGTGTTCCAGGACTTCCGGCTGCTGCAGAAGAAGACGGTGGCCGAGAACGTCGCGTTCGCCCTCGAGGTGATCGGCCGGCCGCGTTCGACCATCCAGCGGGTGGTGCCGGAGGTGCTCGAGTATGTCGGCCTCGAAGGCAAACACGACCGCATGCCCAACGAGTTGTCGGGCGGTGAGATGCAGCGAGTGGCGATCGCCCGCGCCATCGTGAACCGACCGCTCGTGCTGCTGGCCGACGAGCCCACCGGAAACCTCGATCCCGAGACCAGCGAGGAGATCGTCGATGTCCTCGACCGCGTCAACCGCCGAGGCACCACGGTGGTGATGGCCACGCACGACCGTCACATCGTCGACGCGATGCGACGACGGGTGCTCGAATTCGACAGCGGTGAACTCGTCCGCAACGACCCACAGGGCGTGTACGGGATCGGCTGACGCGCCGCCGGCCCCGACACACTTCACCGAGACCCAAGGACTGTCTGAGCAGACATGCGAGCGAATTTCATCATCAGCGAAGTTCTCCACGGACTCCGCCGCAACGCGACCATGACCATCGCGATGATCATCACCACCGCGATCACACTGGGGATGTTCGGCGGTGGTCTGCTGGTGATCCAGATGGCGGACAAGAGCCAGCAGATCTTCCTCGATCGGGTGGAGATGGAGTTCTATCTCAATCCCGAGGTGACCGAACGGGATCCGCAGTGCGAGTCCGACCCGTGCGCCCAGCTTCGTCGCGGGCTCGAGAACGAACCGGGGGTGACCTCGGTGACCTACCTCGACAAGGACGAAGCCTTCAAGCGTGCCAAGGAGATCTTCGCGAACAACCCCGATCTCGCCGAGAACATCGTGGAGGGCACGCTACCGGCCTCCCTGCGAGTGCGCGTCTCCGATCCGGGGCAGTTCGACGCGGTGCTCACCAAGTACGCGGCTCGGAAAGATCTGGGTGTCGACGCGTTCAAGGACGATCGCAAACTGGTCCAGCGGATCTTCAGTGTCCTCGACGGTGTCCGCAACGCGACGTTCGCCATCGCGTCGGTGCTGGCCATCGCCGCGATCCTGTTGATCATCAACACCGTTCAGGTCGCGGCCTTCACCAGACGGACCGAGGTGTCGATCATGCGCCTGGTGGGCGCCACCCGGTGGTACACCCAGCTGCCGTTCCTGCTCGAGGCGGTGGTGTCGGCCTTTGTCGGGTCGGTGCTGGCCATCGGCGGTCTGCTGCTGGCCAAGAAGTTCTTCTTCGACAACGCGTTACGCGAGTTGTACGGGGTCAGTTTCTTCGCGCGGATCGAGATGACCGACGTGCTGTTCGTCGCACCGTGGCTGGTCCTCGGCGGAATTGTGTTGGCGGGCGCGACCGCATATGTCACGCTTCGTGTCTATGTCCGGGAATGATCCGTCCGTCCCGGCGGTTCGGACTGTCGGCGACCAGCAACGAGTTGGTCGCCTACGAGGCGAGGAGGTGAGTGCATGCCGAAGGAAAAGGGACGCAATGTGATCGCGTCCAATCGCAAGGCGCGGCACAACTACGCCATCCTCGACGTCTACGAAGCCGGAATCGTGCTCGTCGGCACCGAGGTGAAGAGCCTCCGCGCAGGCAAGGCGTCGCTGGTCGATGCCTTCGCGACGATCGACGACGGCGAGGTGTGGCTGCATGCCCTGCACATCGCCGAGTACGGCAACGGATCGTGGACCAACCACTCCGTACGGCGCAAGCGCAAACTGCTCATGCATCGGCGCGAGATCGACAACCTCGTCGGCAAGATCCGCGACGGCAACCTCACCCTGGTGCCGCTGTCGATGTATTTCCACGACGGCAAGGTGAAGGTCGAGCTGGCGCTGGCCCGCGGAAAGCAGGCCCACGACAAGCGCCAGGACATCGCCAAGCGCACCGCGCAGCGCGAGGTCGAACGTGAGGTCGGGCGTCGCGTGAAGGGGATGGGCTGAGTCAGGCGCCGGTGTCGCCCATCCCGTGCTGACCCATCTGCGTCCCGTTGCCGCCCTGCTGCCAGACGGCGCCGGGTGTGGGCCGCTCGGACGTCGTGTCGCCGGTGATGTAGCCGGCGCCGAATCCGAGTGCGCCCGCAACGATGGCCAGTCCGGCTGCGCCGGCGATCAGTGCACTCCGGGCCGGGGCCGTCTTGCGGTCGACCGGTGCGGACTGAGGGGCGGGACCAACGGGAGCGTCGGTCGCGGGAGCCCGACGATCGTCATCGGGTGCGATCGGCTCGGTGGGTGCCCGGTCCGGTGAGCGCGTCGCCGCGTCGTCCGGATTCTGTGCGTCGGCCGCGGCGTCGGCCCGGTGGGCGGGGGGCTGGGTGGGGTCGTTCATGGACTCTCCCTTGTCGTCCGTCTCCGAGCTCAGCTCGGCTGCGAGATCTCCACGATTCCGGCGTCTCCTGGGCCGAGCCTGGCGACGAGCTGGGAAAGTGCTGGTGATCGACGCGACCGACAATGGGAATGAACTCTGGATGACGAGTTGTTAGACTGAAGTGGTCGCTGACTTCGGTCGGCGGGTCCTACTCGGGGCTGATCGGTTTCGACTTCGTGCGTCGAGATAGGGGAAGCGTGTCGGTGCAGGCTGGAGACCACCGTGAGCGTCGCAGCAACCAATTAAGCGCCGATTCCAATCAGCGCGACTACGCCCTCGCTGCCTAAGTAGCGCCGGCTAGTCTGTCGGCCCGGGTTATGCTCCCAGACCCGGATGCCGGCATCATCTATGGGAGCTCACCGTCCTCGCCGGTCGCGGGTGAGGACGGAACACCAAACAGCGACTGGGATCGTCATCTCGGCTTGTTCGCGTGACCGAGAGATCCGAGTAGAGACATAGCGGACTGCACACGGAGAAGCCCTAACAACACGACGGAGGACCCGGGTTCAATTCCCGGCAGCTCCACGAGTAAGCGCCCCACCTGGTTCGCCAGGTGGGGCGTTCTCCGTCAGTGGGGTCGCCCCGTTGCGATCGGTACGGTGGCCCGCATGCTGGTCTGGATCAACGGGGCCTTCGGTGCGGGCAAGACGCACACCGCTCACGAACTCCACCGCCGTCTGGCGACGTCCCATGTGGCCGATCCCGAACTGATCGGGTTCGCCATCCACCGCATGCTCCCGGCAGGGGAGCGCGGCGACTTCCAGAATCGCCCGCAGTGGCGATCGGCCGTGCTCGAGACCCTTGTGCAGGCCGATCGATCGTCCGACGGTCCGGTCATCGTCCCGATGACGCTCGTCGAGGACGCGTACTTCGACGAGATCGTGGGTGGCCTCCGCTCGCGAGGGGTGGATGTCCGCCACTACGCCCTGACGTCGTCGAGCGCGACGATCCATCGCCGCCTCCGCACTCGCGCCGCCGCGATGTTCGGGCGCATCGTCGGAGCCGACGAGACGTGGGCGATGCAGCAGACGAACCGCTGTGTCGCCGCCCTTGCCCACGAGAAGTACGCGACTCACATGTCCAACGAGAACAGGTCGATCGACGAGGTCGTCGAGCACATCGCCGACCACGCGGGGCTCGAACTCGTCCGGCCGCGGCTGGGAACTCTGGGCGCACTCCGACGACGCGCCGCGGTCTCGATCGCGCACATCCGGTAGACCGGCGTCAGACCACCGCCGCGTCGGCCGCGGCACTCTCCCGGTGTTTGCGACGCTTCGTCACCACCCCGTGGGTGGGGCTGAACAGATAGACGAGGAAGAACGCGATGCCTTGGACGAGGACGACCATCCCGCCGGGAGAGGTGTCCTGGTAGTAGGAGACGTACAGGCCGATGACACCGCAGATCGCCGAGACGGCGGGCGCGATGAGCAACATCCGGCCGAAACGGTCGGTGAGAAGCCGCGCGGTCGCGCCGGGGATGATGAGCATCGCCACCACCAGGACGATGCCGACGACCTGTAGGGCGGTCACCGCGGTGAGGGCGAGCAGCGCGAGCAGGGCGGCGCCCAGCAGTCGGGGACTCAGTCCGATGGCGAAGGCGTGCGTGCGGTCGAAGGCGTACAGGGTGAAGTCGCGTCGCTTCAGCAGGAGCAGCGTCGCCACGATCGCGCCCAGGATCGCGATCTGGACGAGATCCGAGGTCGAGACGCCGAGCAGGTTGCCGAAGATGATGTGGTTCAGGTCGGTCTGGCTCGGCGTCACCGAGATCAGGACCAGTCCGAAGGCGAAGAGCGTCGTGAAGACGATGCCGATGGCGGCGTCCTCCTTGACCCGGCCGCCGTCCCGTACGACGCCGATCAGCGCCACTGCGATGAAGCCGAAGATGACCGCGCCGATGGCGAACGGCACGCCGACGATGTAGGCGAGGACCACACCGGGCAGCACCGCGTGTGAGACCGCGTCGCCCATCAGTGACCAACCGATCAGCACGAGCCAGCACGACAGCAGCGCGCATACGACCGAAGCGACCAGCGTCGCCCACAGTGCACGCGTCATGAACGCGTACGCGAACGGATCGAGGAGCAGGTCGACGATGTTCACGAGGCCTCCTCGTGGCGATCGGACTCGTGGCGTACGGACTCGTGGCGTTCGGACTCGCGGTGTCCGGATGTCGGGCGGGCGAGTGGATCGAGACCGAACGCGCGAACCAGGTTGTCCGTCGTGATCACCTCGGTCGGTGCGCCTTGCGCGATCACCCGGCGCATCAGCAGGATCGCTTCGTCGGCCAGTTCCGGTAGGACCTGCAGATCGTGCGTCGAGACCAGGATCGTCGTCCCGGCATCGGCGAGCTCGCGCAGCAGGGCAGTGATGGTTGCCTCGCTTCGTTTGTCGACGCCGGCGAACGGTTCGTCGAGCAGCAGTATCTCGGCTTCCTGCGCGATTCCGCGGGCGACGAAGGCCCGCTTTCGCTGACCGCCGGAGAGCCGACCGATCTGGCGGTCGGCGAAGTCGGTGAGTTCAACGCGTGCGAGGGCCTCGTCGACCGCGTCGTGGTCGGCACGCTTCGGACGTCGGGTGAACCCGAGATGGCCGTAGCGACCCGTCATCACGACGTCGCGGACCGAGATCGGGAAGCTCCAGTCGATGTCCTCGGACTGCGGCACGTAGCCGAGCGCGCCGGCGCGACGTGCAGCGGTGGGGGTCCGGCCGCCCAGCCGGACCGTGCCGGTCGTCGGGGTCACCGACCCCACGATCGTCTTGAACAAGGTCGACTTGCCCGATCCGTTCATGCCGACGAGGCCACACACCTGGCCGGCCGGTACACGTACCGATGCGTGGTCGAGGGCGACGATGTCGCCGTACCGCACGGTCACGTCCGCCACGTCGATGGCGGAACCGGTTGTCGCTGAGGCGTTCACGTGTTACTCCCGGTCAGGCCCGACACGATGGTCGCGACGTCGTGGCGGATGAGGTCGAGGTAGGTGGGTACGGGGCCGTCGGCCTCGGACAGCGAATCGACGTACAGGGTGCCACCGAAACGCGCATCGGTCGCGTTGACCACCTGTTTCATCGGAGCGTCGGAGACCGTGGACTCGCAGAAGACGCCCGGAACCCGGTTCTCCCGGACGAAGTCGATCGTGGCGGCGACCTGTTGCGGCGTCGCCTGCTGTTCGGCGTTGACCGGCCAGATGTAGCGCTCGGTGAGCCCGGCATCGCGGGCGAGATAGGAGAACGCGCCTTCGCAGGTCACGAGAGCCCGTTCGTTGGCGGGCAGCTCGGCCAAGGCCGAGGTGAGGTCGGTCTGCACCTGCTGGAGCTGCCTCTTGTAGGCGGCGGCGTTGGATTCGAAGGTGGCGGCGCCGTCGGGATCGAGTTCGGTGAACGCCCGCACCATGTTGTCGACGTAGATCTGCACGTTGACCGGACTCATCCACGCATGCGGGTTGGGTTTACCCGCATAGGCATCCGACGCGATGTCGATCGGTTCGACGCCCTCGCTGACGACGACGTGCCGGACGTCGAGGCCGTCGACGAATTGGGCGAACCAGGCTTCGAGGTTGAGGCCGTTGTCGAGGACCAGTGAGGCGGTCGCGGCGCGCCGGATGTCGCCGGGGGTGGGTTCGTAGCCGTGGATCTCGGCGCCCGGCTTGGTGATCGACTCCACCTGCAGACGGTCGCCGGCGACCTCGGAGGCGATGTCGGCGAGCACGGTGAACGTGGTGAGTACGACCTTCTCGTCGGGTAGCCGACTCGACAGCGTGCACCCCGCGACGATCGTGCAGACGGCAGCGAGGAGCGCCACTACGGTGACGAACCGACGACGCGCGGGCTTGGGCATGCCGACACTATAGTTTCGGTTGGCCGAACTTTCTAGTTCGGCCTCTCGCCGCGGCTACCTTCGCCGCGCGAGCAGGTGGAACTCGGGGAATCGATGGTCGTCGTCGGCTCGATGCACGGTTCGCCATTCCTCGTCGAAACCGGCATCGGCGAGCGCGGCGGACATGCGGTTGGGGTGCCACCGCCACGCCGGCGCCACGCGATGATCGAACTCGACGATCTCGTCGACGGTGGTCGTCTGGCCGGCCACCAGGACAACGGCCCCCGCGGCCATTCGGTCGAACCAACCGGCCACGACCTCGGGCACCGCTTCGGGTGGCAGGTGAATCAGGCTGAAGCGGGCCAGTAGTGCTGCGACGGTGACGCCGGCGAGCTCCGGCGCGTCGAGACGCGCGTCGTCGGAGACGAAACGGAGTTCGGGATGCTTCGATCGCGCGATCCGCAGCATCTCCGAACTCGGGTCGACGCCGAGGGCATCGAGCCCGCGGGCGGCCAGTTCGGCCGTCAGCAGACCTGGCCCGCATCCGACGTCGATCACCGTTCCGGCAACTCCGCTCTCGCGGATGTGCTCGACGAATGCACCGAAAGCGTGGCGCTGCAGGATGTTTGTGAACGGGGACGGGAACGTCTCGGCGTACAGATCGGCGAGAGCGTCGTATCCGGGCTGCGAAGTCACACGACTCCCGAGGACCGCAGATCCTCGATCTCGTCGGCGGACAGTCCGAGCACACCGCCGTAGACGGCCTCGTTGTCGCACCCGGGGGCCGGGGGACCGGCGTTGCGGATGCCACCGGGGGTGTCGCTGAACTGCGGCACGACGCCGGGTCCGAGCACGGTGCGCTGGGCGCGTTCGTCGTAGTGTTCGGCGATCATCCCGCGTGCCTGCAGGTGCGGGTCGGCGACCACCTCGGCGACCGAGTTGACCGGTCCGACAACGACTCCCGCGGCGCCGAGCACGTCGGTCAACTTCTCCGGCGTGAACTGCCGAGACCATTCGCCGATGAGCGCATCGAGTTCGTCCTGGTTGCGCCCGCGCGCGGCGTGATCGGCGAACCGTTCATCGGTGGCGAGTTCGGGCTGTCCCATCGCGGCACACAGGCGGGCGAAGACCGAGTCCTGGTTGGCGGCGATGATGACGTGGGTGCCCTCGCTGGTCGGGTAGAGGTTCGACGGCGCGATGCCGTCGAGCCGGGTGCCCGACGGGCCGCGTACGACGCCACCCGCGTCGTAGTCGGCGATGGCCGATTCCTGCACCGCGACACAGGATTCGATGAGCGAGGTGTCGACCACCTGACCCTTGCCGGTCACCGACCGTCGGTACAGCGCGGCGAGTGCGCCCTGGGCGGCGAACATGCCGGCGAGGGTGTCGCCCAGCGACAACGCCAGTCTCGGTGGGAGCTGTCCCGGATAGCCGTTGAGATAGCGCAGACCGCTGGCGGCCTCGGCAACCGAGGCGTACCCGGCGCGTGTCGAGTCCGGGCCGGTCTGGCCGTAGCCCGAGACGCGAACCACGACTATTCCCGGATTGCGCGCGGACAGCACATCTGGCCCGATCCCCAGTCGCTCCAACGTTCCGGGCCGGAAGTTCTCGACGACGACGTCGGCGCGCTCGATGAGATCGAGGAACAGTTCGCGGCCTCGCTCCGAACGCAGGTCGAGCGTGACGGCCTTCTTGTTGCGTCCGTGCACCGTCCAGTAGAACCGATGGCCGTCGACCTCGGCCTGCCCCCAGGTGCGGATCGGGTCGGGCTTTCCCGGCGCCTCGATCTTGATGACCTCCGCGCCCATGTCGCCCAGCAACCGTGCGGCGTGGGGGCCGGCGATGAGCGTGCCCAACTCGAGGACGGTGACGCCGTCGAGGGGGCCGGTGGGACGTTCGCTCGTCGATCGCGGCGAGGTGTCGGTCATCAGGACAGTGTGGCCGGTCGCTCGGCCTTCGCCAAGCCTCGACGCCGACGGCCAGGTCGATCGCGTTGCGGTTTCGCCCGCCAACGGTGGGTGTCAACCGGGATCAATCGCAACCCGATCGTTTGGAACGAATCTGCCCCGGCGTGTCATTGACCGGGAACCCCGGCTAGGGTGTGTGTCGTCCAACACACAGGGGAGGCTGGGAACATGGTTGATCACGCGTCGGGAACAGGGCTCCTGCCGGACATCCGGCTGGCCGACATGGTGTCGGGAGTCGCGTCGCTTCGCAGTGACGCCGGCACGATCCTCCGCGCCCTACCCGAGATGCTCCCGAAGCCCCCGACCACGAAGATGTCGATCGGGAAGCGGTTCCAGCAGAGCGCCCAGAAGTACCCCGACCGGGACTTCCTGCGGTTCGAGGGTGAGTCGATCACGTACCGCGAGGCGAACGCCCGCGCAAATCGGCTCGCGGACTTCCTGACTCGCGAGGGCGTCGGCCGGGGGGACGTCGTCGCAGTGCTGTCGCGCAACCATCCCGACGTCGTGATCGCGATGTTCGCGATCGTCAAGATCGGGGCCATCTGCGGGATGCTGAACTTCAACCAGCGCGGCGCGGTGCTCGAGCACAGTCTCGGGCTCATCGAGCCGAAAGCGGTGCTCTATCAGAGCGATCTACTCGAGGCCTTGGAATCGGTTCCGGTCGCCTGCCGACCGGACAAGGAGTACACGTTCACCGATCTCGCGACGCTGACCGCGCGCTGCTCTCCGCTCGACCGGCCGGTCACCGAATCGATCGAGGTGGGTTCGACCGCGATCTACATCTTCACCTCGGGCACAACGGGTTACCCCAAGGCCAGCAAGATGAGCCACTACCGCTGGCTGGTGGCGATGAACGGAATCGGTGGTCTGGGAATCCGGCTGCGCGGCGATGACGTCATGTACACGGCGTTGCCCTTCTATCACAACAACGCACTCACGATCTCGGTCTCGTCGGTCCTCTCCACGGGCGCCTGTCTGGCCATCGGCAAACAGTTCTCGGCGTCGAAGTTCATCGACGAGATCATCGAGAACGACGCGACCGCGTTCGCCTACATCGGCGAGCTGTGCCGCTATCTGCTTGCGCAGCCGCCGAAGCCGACCGATCGCGCGCATCGCCTCCGGCTCGCCGTCGGCAACGGACTGCGCCCGGACATCTGGGACGCGTTCACCGAACGATTCGGTATCGACCGCATCGTCGAGTTGTACGCGGCGAGTGAGGCGAACATCGGTTTCATCAACGTCTTCGGACTGTCCAAGACGGCTGGGTTCTCGCCGTTGCCCTACACGATCGTCGAATACGACGAAGAGACCGGGGAGCCGCTGCGTGGTCCCGACGGACGGGTGAAACCGGTCGGCCGGGGCGGAACCGGTCTGCTTCTGGCGCAGATCAACTCGCGTGTTCCCTTCGACGGATACACCGACCCGAAGGCGACCGAACGCAAGATCGTCCGAGACGCGAAGCGCAAGGGCGACAAGTGGTTCAACAGCGGCGACGTCGTACGCGACCAAGGCTTCTCGCACATCGGATTCGTCGACCGCATCGGCGACACCTTCCGCTGGAAGGGTGAGAACGTGGCCACCACCGAGGTCGAGGCCGTGCTGGACGCGCACCCCGCCGTCGAGGAGGCAGTTGTGTTCGGTGTGCCGATTCCCGGGGTGGACGGAAAAGCAGGTATGGCCGCGATCAGCCTGCGCGACGGCGAGACGTTCGACGCCGACGGACTGGCGCGGCACGTGCGCGACGGCCTGCCCGCGTACGCCGTGCCCTTGTTCGTCCGGATCGTTCCCGCGCTCGAGCACACCTCGACGTTCAAGAACATGCGCACCGAACTCCGCAAGCAGGCCTTCGGCGACACCGGTGACGACCCGCTCTATGTGCTCGCGGGGGACAAATACGTCGCGTTCTACCCCGAGTTCGCCGAGGAACTGGCGGGCGCCCGGCCCAAGCGATGACGATCAGGCGTTGAACGATCAGGCGTTGAACGATCAGCGCTGAACGATCAGGCGCCGCGCAGCGCGGAGAGGCGTTCGCCGACGAAATCGAGCGCGCTGCGTTGCCAGAGACCGATGTGGTCGAGCATGGCGTGACCGCCGCCGGGCACCGGGATGAACTCCGCATCTACGCCCAGGGCCGACAGCTCGTCGATGCCCTTGCGGGTCCGCTTCGCCAGTGTGCGGGTGTCGGCGTCGCCGTGCACCGCGACGACCCGGGCTCCGGGCTGGATGTGTCGCCAGTCGGCGAACTGCCACCAGGGCGCGAGTCCGAGGACACCGATGACCCGGCGGTCGGCGGCGAGGTGCGCGGCCACGCGTCCGCCCATCGAGTGTCCGATTGCGACGACCGGCACTCCCGGGTACCGCCGGCAGATCTCGTCGAGCGCCGCGCGGGCCGGGAGCATGGGCGAGTTCTCGTCGCCGTTCCAGCCGTAGACGCGGTAGCCGACCTGGTGAACGCGCACCGACCGGCCGAAGCGCAACCGCAGCGACCAGGTGAACGGGTACATCCGCAGCGCGGATGGCTGCCGGGGACTGAAGGGTTTGCGGCTGCTGTCCGTGCCGCCGGGGAGAACGAGCACGAGCAGGCCGGGGGATCGGCGTCCGGGTGACAACAACCCGGGCAATCCGGAGATCAGCATGTGTGCAGGCCCCTTCGACGCGGCATCGGCGATTGTCTCACCGTAGCGATTCGGTTGTCGCGGTCGAACGGATCGGTTCGTCAACCGGGCGAACGCCGCGTGGAGTGGCAGAATCGCGGTATGGCACACCCTCGCGCTGGTACCTTGGCCCTGCCCGAAGACCTCGTCGATGTGGACGCCTTGGTGCGTGCCTATTACGACAACACGCCCGATCCGTCAGACCCGTTGCAGCAGGTGGTGTTCGGGACCTCCGGGCATCGCGGATCGAGCTTCGACAATGCGTTCAACGAAGCCCACATCCTGGCGACCACGCAGGCGATCGTCGACTATCGCCGGTCGGCGGGGATCTCCGGCCCGCTGTTCATCGGCTTCGACACCCATGCACTCTCGGTCCCTGCGTGGCGCACCGCGCTCGAGGTGCTCGCGGCCAACGAAGTCACCGTCTACACCGCCGAGAGCGATTCGTTCACGCCCACCCCGGCGGTCAGTCGCGCCATCCTGATGTTCAACCAGGACAACCCGGGGGTGCTTTCGGACGGCATCGTCGTGACGCCATCGCACAATCCGCCGCGAGACGGTGGGTTCAAGTACAACCCGCCGACCGGCGGTCCGGCGGACACGACGATCACCTCGGTCGTCGCCGCGCGGGCCAACGAACTCCTCGAGCAGAAACTCGACGGTGTCGCGCGCATCCCGTTCGAACGCGCCCGGGACAGCGAGTACGTCCAGGACTATTCGTTCCTGCTGAACTACATCGACGGACTCGGCAGTGTCGTCGACATGCAGGCCATCCACGACGCCGGGATCCGCATCGGGGCCGATCCGCTGGGCGGCGCCTCCGTCGGGTACTGGGCGGGGCTCGCGTTCCGGTACAACCTGGATCATCTGACGGTGGTGAACCCGACTGTCGACCCGACGTTCTCGTTCATGACCCTCGACACCGACGGCAAGATCCGGATGGACTGTTCGTCGGCCAACGCGATGGCCTCGCTCATCTCCGCCCGCGATTCGTACGACATCGCGACCGGCAACGACGCCGACTCCGACCGCCACGGCATCGTCACGCCCGACGCCGGCCTGATGAATCCGAACCACTATCTCGCGGTCGCGATCGACTACCTCTTCACGCACCGGCCGCAGTGGTCCGAGTCGGCCGCTGTCGGTAAGACGCTCGTGTCGTCGTCACTGATCGATCGGGTGGTCGCCGGGATCGGCCGGCCGCTACTCGAGGTGCCCGTCGGCTTCAAGTGGTTCGTCGACGGACTGCTGAACGGTCGCGTCGCCTTCGGTGGTGAGGAGAGCGCCGGGGCGTCGTTCCTGACGTTCGACGGCAGCCCGTGGTCGACGGACAAGGACGGCATCATCATGGCGCTGCTGGCGTCGGAGATCCTGGCGGTGACGGGCAAGACCCCGTCGCAGCGGTATGCCGAACTCGCCGAGGAATACGGCTCGACGTCGTACGCGCGGATCGACGCCCCGGCCACCCGCGACCAGAAGGCCGTGCTCTCGAAGCTGTCGCCGGAGCAGGTGACAGCGACCGAACTGGCCGGCGAACCCATCTCGGCGATCATGACGAAGGCGCCGGGCAACGGCGCTCCGATCGGCGGGCTCAAGGTGACGACGGAGAACGCCTGGTTCGCGGCGCGTCCGTCCGGTACCGAGGACGTCTACAAGATCTACGCCGAATCCTTCAAGGGCGCCGAGCATCTCGCGCAGGTGCAGCAGGAGGCGCAACAGGTCGTCGACGCAGCGCTGGGGAGCTGATCGCGGGTTGGGCTCACCTGTAGGCCCCGGACCCGTCCATCCCTCAGACAATTATCAGCGCGACGCCGTTATTGTCGGAATGTGAGCAAGAAGCGCAAGCCGGGAGCATCGGTGCCCCGCACCACCAATTCGAAGTATCA
Organism: Gordonia sp. NPDC058843; assembly: GCF_042743165.1. Classification (NCBI taxonomy): domain Bacteria; kingdom Bacillati; phylum Actinomycetota; class Actinomycetes; order Mycobacteriales; family Gordoniaceae; genus Gordonia; species Gordonia sp. NPDC058843. Next base: position 7,426 of record NZ_JBHYNC010000047.1, on the reverse strand, counting down.
GCCGAGCGCGCCGTCGAACACGATGACGTACGTACTCGGCGGTGTCGCGATCCTGGTGATCGCGGGGCTCGTCATCGGCGGGATCTGGTGGAGCGGACGCGGCAACGGCGAGACCGATCAGGCCGCGCTGGCGTCGAGTTCGACGATGATCGTCGGCCCCGAGAACGCGCCCCTGATCGACGTGTTCGAGGACCCCATGTGCCCGGTGTGCAAGGTGTTCGAGCAGCAGTCCGGTCCGGCGATCACCAAGGCCGTCACCGAGGGTAAGCTTCGCGTGCGCTACCACACGCTCCAGTTCCTGAACTCGCGGTCGGCGACCGGTGACTACAGCTCGCGTGCGGCAGGCGCACTGGCATGCGTCGCGGACGAGCAGAACACGGACCTGTTCCTGCGATTCCACAGCGCACTGTTCGCCGCGCAGCCGCCCGAGGACGGCACCGGCAACATCACCAGCCCGGAGCTCGCGCGGATGGCCACCGAGCAGGGCGCGACCCCGGCGACCGCGACCTGCATCACCGACAACGCGAAGGTCGCCCAGGCCGAGGAGAATGCGCAGAAGTCGACCGACGAACTGTCGAAGGCCACCGGCGGCCAGGTCGGCACCCCGACCGTGCTGCACGACGGCGAGCCCGTCGACGGTGTCCTCGAGGGCAATGCCTGGCTCGACAGCATCCTTGGTGGCGGCAACGCCTGATCGTCGGAACTCCGGTCGGAGGCCCCGACCGGAGTCCTGGCGATTTGGTTGCCATCGCCGAGATGGTGTAACTTCGCCAGTGCCCTTGAACAGGGCGGAACAACAAAATACGGGGCTATGGCGCAGCTGGTAGCGCACCACACTGGCAGTGTGGGGGTCAGGGGTTCGAGTCCCCTTAGCTCCACCGAATGAAGCCCGTTCCGACTGATGTCGGGACGGGCTTTTCTCATGGGTCGCTCCGACACCAGACCGGATGTCGACCGTCCCGACTGCGATCCTCACTCGGTATTTGTACCGATGACAGCCGTCACCGTTCCCACGATGCTGTGTCCACCGACACACCGGTTCGGACGGAAGGAACGATCGTGGCAACGACCACCGGATACATCTGGAACACGCTCTATGGGTGGGCGGACACAGGCAGCGGCGGCATCTTCCCGCCCAGCGTCGACGCACTGACGCAGCCGATCGCGCATCACGTCGCACACCCCGACACCAAGCGACGGCTCCACGAGCTGATCAGTGCGTCCGGATTGATCGCCTCGCTGCGGCAACTCGAGCCGGGGCCCGCGACCCGCGAGGACATCCTCCGCGTCCACGACGCCGCTCACTACGAGCGCATCGTGACCGAGAGCGCCCTCCCCAAGGGCGGCGACGCCGGCGACGGGGTGTCGCCGTTCGGCAACGGTGGCCACCACATCGCGCTGCTCGCGGCCGGGGGTGCGATCGAAGCCGTTCGCGCGGTCGCCGACGGTACCGTGAGGAACGCCTACGCACTCATCAATCCGCCGGGACACCACGCCGAGCGCGCCACCGGCCGCGGGTTCTGCATCTTCAACAACGGCGCGATCGCTGCGGCCCATGCGCTTGAAATGCTTGGGCTGCAACGGGTGGCGATCGTGGACTGGGATGTCCACCACGGAAACGGTGCCCAGGACATCTTCCGGGAGTCCGCGAAGGTGCTGAACATCTCAGTACACCAGGATCGCTGCTTCCCGTCCGACTCGGGATTCCGGGACGAGCGGGGTTCCGGCGACGGGTTCGGTTACACGCTCAACGTCCCGCTGCCGCCCGGTGGGGGCAGCGGCGCATACGAGTACGCCTTCGACGCCGTGGTGCTGCCAGCGTTGCGCGCGTATCGGCCCGAACTCATCATCGTGGCGAGCGGATTCGACGCATCGATGATGGACCCTCTGGCGCGGATGATGCTGCGCGCCGACGGATTCCGATCGTTGGCCCGCAAGATCATCGACGTGGCCGATGAGGTGGCCGACGGGAAACTCGTCTGTCTCCAGGAGGGTGGCTACAGCCCGTACTACGTTCCGTTCTGCGGGCTGGCGGTGGTCGAGGAGCTCGCCGGCGTCTCGACCGGTACAGCCGATGCGTTCGCGCCGATCCTGGGTCCCATGGGCGGCGATGACCTGCTCGCCCACGAGCGCGAGGCGGTCGACGCAGCCACGGAGCTGCTGGCGGACATCACCTAGGGAACGAGTCGCGGTAGATCCGTGCCAGTTCGGCGACGGGGGCTGTCGCGGGGCCGGGGATGACCGTGGCGGTCGCCGTCGCTCGGGCGGCCGCCTCGGTCCGTCGGTCCACCCCGAGCTTGCGCCGGATGTTCACCATGTGCGTGTGCACCGTCCGCGGACTGAGATCCAGTCCCGCGGCGATCGCGGCGTCGGTGCGCCCCACCACCAGCCCACTGAGCACCCGCACCTCCTGCCGGCTCAGGTGCCACACCTGCGCGGAGGTCACCGGCCAGGCGGTCACCCTGAGGTCGCCGAAGTCGCCCAGGCGCGAGAGCGTCACCCGATACCAGGCCCCCTGGTACCACCACAGGTGTCGGAGTTCGCCGTCGCCGCATTCGACGAAGTCGCCCACGAGATGCACGAACGCGGCTTCGGCGACGAACGGAACATCCACCGGACCCGCCGACAGGGTCCGAGCGCCCCGGCGCAGGTAGACGGTGGACGGGGTCGGGGCGGCCGAGTCCGTGGGATCGGCCGACGGTACTCGCTGAACGTCCTCGGACGCCTGGTCCGGTCTCAGGACCAGCGCCAGCAAGCCCGACAGGTCGCGGGCCAGCGCGCGCTGTGGCGCTGCGAAGGCATCGGGGCGTCGCGCGGAGAAATGCGCGAGACCCACGTAATCGCCACCGTCGAACAACTCGACCGTCATCCCGTCTGCGAAACCCTCGGCCCTCAGGTACTGCTCGAACAGCACGGTACGGGTGAACTCTTCGCGGACCTTTCCGCCGACGTCACTGATAGACAGGGGCAGGCCGTCTGCGGGATTGAGTCGGTTGGTGAAGCCGACCTCGTAATCACGAGGGAACAGGTGCTGCAAGGCCCAGGCCGAGCCCGAGGAGTACCCCACCCGGGACACGATCCGAGACCGTGCGCCCTCCGGCTGGTGGATGAGCAGCGCGGCGTCGAAGTGCACATGGCCCTGGAGCAGCCGCACTGCCCGCGTCAACTGTCCCCGCGTCAGATCGGTTGCCGGATTGCTCATTTCGCCAGTGTAGTGACGTGACGAAGGTGCCGCCGGAAGTCGGTGACATCACGTCTGCGCGATCGGTTGCAACGTACCGATGGGGCCGCGGTCGACAGCGCTACTGCGAAGGTCTCGACTTTCAGTCGCGTCCGATGCCCGCGGGCATGGGGAGTATCTCGACGCGCGCGAGACCTGAGGTGACGGCGGGGTCGGCGGCACTGATCGTTCGGACCTCGTCCTCGGAATCGGCGCGCACTACGCCCAGGCCCCAGTTCCCGACCGGGTCGGCCACCGGTCCGAAGATGACGGCGGTGCCGTCGGCGAGGAGGCCCGACCAGTACGCGCCGTGCCGGCCCATGATGGCGGTCTCGTCGTCGGACATGTCCCCGGGCCCGAAGGTGGGCCTGGGCGGGACGAGTTTGTACACGAAGTGGGACATGAGATGAGCCTTCTGTGGTCAGGGGAGGGTGGATTCGATGGCGGCGACCGACGCCGCCAGGGCTGCGGCCCAGCCGCCGTAGTACGCGCCGGAGCTGTAACCGCCTGGCGCGGCGCAGTCTTCGCGCAACTGGTCCTCGCTGAGATGCTCCCAGCCGCGGTGCTCCACGGACACTCGCGTCAAAGCCGGACCGAGAGAGGTGAACGCCAGCTCGACCTCGGTCGGCGCCGGGGTGTTCAACCACGACATGACGAACCGGTTCGGGGGCTCCCATACCGCGAGGCGACCCCATTCGGCGGTGGTGCCGTCGTCCCAGGTCTCGTAGACCCGCCCGCCGGCGTATTCGTCGATCGTCACAGTGCGGGCCCGGGATCCGCCGATCGACATCGGCTGCAGCGGCCACCAGACTCCGATGGTTCGGACGAACGTGGTGAAGACATGGTCGAGATCGCTGCGGACGGTGGTGGATTGGCGGATCGGCGGACGCCGGAGCGGGATGACGGAACCGCCGTCGGCACGGGGGGACTCGCCGATCTCGCGCTCACCCGGCACGGTTCACCTCGTCGTCGGTCAGTCCGCGTTCGGCCTCCACCAGCTGCCGCGCGACGTCGAGGGATGACGCCCACATGTCGTCGAGCAGGTCGCGCAGTCGGTCGATGCCTTCGGGTCGAGTGCGGTAGATCCGGCGGGTCCCCTCGCGACGCTCGGCGAGCAATCCGGCGTCTTTCAACACCGTGAGGTGTTGGGAGATCGCGGTGCGGCTGACGTCGAATCGTGCGGCGATGTCGCCCGCCGTGAGCTCCTCGTGGGAAACGAGTTCGAGGATGGCACGGCGGCGGGGCTCAGCCATCGCGCGCAGGGCCTCGTCGACGCCCGGCACCTTGTCGGTCATGCCCAGAGTCCGATCGCATTGCCGTCGGGGTCGGCGAACGTCGCGAAGCGACCGTAACCGTCCGGAAGGTCCGAGGGCCCCACGAGTGCTGTGCCGCCCAGCGTCTGGGCCCGGTCGAGAGACGCCTGCAGATCGTCGACGCGCATGATGACTCCTTGTGTCAGATTCGTCGTTCTGCGCTAACGTTAGTGGTCGCTGACAAAAGCTGCAAGGGTTCCGGGCGGTTTCCGCACTCGGACCTCATCGCGGCGCCGGCCGCCCAGGGACTCCGGCGATCTGCCCGGCGTAAGGTGCACGCATGTTCTGCGACGACGGTCGTCCTCGACCACGCTGAACGAACCGTCCGTCATCGATGCGCCACAGGAGTGAGAGTGCCGTCTGCGAGTACGTCGACCTGGCTACTCCTGCCGGGGACTCCGCTGTCGCCGACGGTGTGGGACAGCGTCCGTGCTGAGCTGTCCGCACACGGCCACGTCATCACCCCGGCGATCAACCCACCGCCGGGCTATGTGGGCACTGACCTGCAGGCGCGGCTGGCCGCCGAAGTCGCGAAGTCGGTTCCGGCCGAAGCGCCCTGGCATGTGGTGGGCCACTCCTTCGGTGGACAGGTGGCACTCGAACTCGCGATCTCGCGACCCGACCTCGTCTCGCGACTGACCCTCCTGTGCACGCGAGACACACCCTTCCCGGCGTTCGATGTGGCGGCCGCCGCTGTCGCAACCGGCACCGTCGATGTCGACGGCACGCTCCGACGATGGTTCAGCTCAGACGAATTGCGCACCGACAGCCCGGTCGTCCAGTACGCGCGCGACGCGGTGGCCACCGCGGACCGGGCATCCTGGGCGTCGGCGCTGCGTGCCATCGCAGTGTTCGACTGTTCGCAACGCACGTCGTCGATCGCGTGCCCGGCGACCGTCCTGGCCGCCGAACACGACACGGTGTCCGACGTCGCCGCCATGGAGGCGATGCATCGTCGGATCCCGGGTTCGGAGTTCGTCATCCGATCCGGCGCCTGGCACATGAGCATCTTCGACGACCCGGAAGCGTTGGCGCGGATGCTCCTCTGAGGACGGCTGGACTCTACGCAGCGTCCTTGATGACCTGTCGCTGCGCCGCGAACATCTCGGCCAGATTGTTGTTGACCGCGGAGTCCACGGCGGGCGGAGTGTCGTCGACAGTGTTGTGCGTGACCGAGAACGACACACCTCGCTCCTCGCCGATCACGAGAATCCCCGCGAGGTGGAGCTCCAGCGACCTGACCTCGTACGCCCCGGTCATCCGGACCGCCTTGTAGTCGCCGTCGATCGGCAGCTCCACCTCGTCGAGAGTGAGTGCGACCGGCACGTCGCCGCTGTCGAGAGTCAACGTGAAAGAGGAGCAGGCGGAGAGGATTTCGTCGAATTCGTCGTAGCCGTTGTCGGCCGGCTTGGTGACGTCGGCGCTGTAGTTGTCGAGGCCGAAGAGGATCTCGCTCGACGATGAGGTCTCGGTGAGTTCGCGTTCGGCACGCTCGCCGGTGGTCTGTTGGGAGTTGACCAGCGTTGCGCACTTCTCGTTGTCCACGGTGCTGCCATCGTCGTCGGTGCTACCCGTCTCGGTCGTGAAGTCGCCAGTGATGTCCGGGAACTGGTCTTCGGGCAGCACCAGTTCGAGCGCGGACGCGGTCGGGATCGACGGTTCGTCGTCACCGCCGCTCAGGGTCAGCGCCAGTACCACTGCGACGACAACGATCAGTACGAGGATGAGTCCACCGCCACCGATGAACCACCATTTTTTGCCGCCTTTGGAGGACGGCGGTGGCGGCTGCTGGCCGAATGGTTGCTGGCCATACGGTTGCTGACCATACGGTTGTTGGGCATACGGCTGCTGACCCTGCGGCCCCTGGCCATAGGGCTGCTGGCCATGTGGCGGTTGCCCGAACGGTTGTCCACCGAACGACCCCGGGGGCGGCGGCTGTGCCGGAGTTGCCTGCGGATCGCCGGGCTGGTGGCCTCCGGCGGGCGGCCATCCGGGTTGCTGCGGCCCCTGCGGACCCATGGCAGTCGGCTGGTTCGGGTCGTAGGGACTGCCCACGGTCGGCTCCTCCTGGTCGGTGACCTCGGGAGATTACCGCGAGCGGACACGCGAATCGTCGGGTTTCATGCGACCGAATGAGAGTGGGCTCGGCCGTGTCGCCCTCGGTTCACTGGAGGGCGGGTGGCGAATACTTCGGCTCGTACAGCGTGATCTCGCCGGCGCCGGGAACCTTGACCCCCACCGTCACGCCCCACTCCTCGTCGACCGGCGTGCCGGCGAACACCGCGCCCCGGTCCGCGAGTTCGCGCATCGTCGACTCGAGATCGTCGCACATGAACGACACGTCGAACTTCTGGTCGGTGCGGCCGGCGGTTCCCTCGTGCTCCCATGCGCTGGGGTGTGCGCCGAGCTCGCTGGGACCGGTCTTGAAAATCAGCCAGCCGCCGCCGGTGTCGACGTGCGGGAAGCCCAGCACGTCGCGGAAGAAGGCGCGGGCGGCCTCCGGGTCGTCGCAGTAGATCAGTGTGTGCACCGCGGTGATCATGGCGGTCAGGGTAATCCGCGCTCCTGCGGGATCGGCCGAGTTCGCTCACAACGTCACCCTGCTCGCCGGCCGGCTATGCGGCGTGATGGGCCGAGAAAGTTCGTCCCCCTGAGCACGGTCGAAGGGCACAATGCCCTCCGATCATGCTGAGGGGGAAGGAAAGTCGGTCGCTGAGGCTGGTGATGTTCCTCGCCGGGCCCTTCGTGGCTCGTCGCTATCGCTCCTCGCACCTCAGGGAGCAGGACGGGGGTCGCTATCGCTCCTCGCACCTCAGTATCTGCGGCCTGGCGGCCGTCGTGGACCACGAAAGAACACTCGTGAGTGTCCGAAATCCATGCTCCCTGAGGTGCG
>NZ_JBHYNC010000046.1:0-39131 GCF_042743165.1 Gordonia sp. NPDC058843 | reverse complement strand
CCTCTCGAGGTGCGGGGCCGCTGTCGTGTCGAGGGCGGTCGGCGATGAAATGTGCCGCCATGCCACGTTCGCGGGCCGAATCCACCACCTCGGTTCTACCGTGCGGACATGGTGTTCTTTCTGATTCAGCTGGCGCTGATGATCATCGGCGCCGTGGTGCACATCCTGGTGGACCGATCGGTGCGGCGCCGCACCCTCGGCCGCGCAGCCGAACTCGTGCTGCTCTGGATACTCGTTCCCGGCGGCGCATTCGGCATTCTCGCCGGCATCGGTCACGTCGGCCCGAACGCCCCCGAGATCGCCGAAGGCATCGGACCGGACTTCATCCCGTCGATGTTCCAGTGGGAGCTGGGGTGGAACGACATCGCTGTGGGCTTTCTCGGCGTGCTCTGCTTCCGGGTCGGTAACCGTGGCGGATGGCTCGACGCTGCCGTCTGGGCGCTGGCGATCAGCTACGGCGGCGACCTCGCCGGCCACATCTCGCAGTACTACATCCACGACAACACCGCGACCAACAACGTGTGGGCGATCCCCGCCGAGATCTACATCGTCGGCGCGGTCGTCATCGCGTGGTTCGTGTACAGACGAACAACCCCCCGCCGTGTTGCGATCCGGGGACCCAACACGGCGGGGGGTGTCGACAAGACGGAGACGGTCTCGATCAGCTGAGGCGCTCGAGCACCATGGCCATGCCCTGACCGCCGCCCACACACATCGATTCGATGCCGAAGGTCTTGTCGTGGGTACGGAGGTTGTTGAGCAGGGTGGTCGTGATGCGAGCACCGGTCATCCCGAACGGGTGGCCGAGGGCGATCGCCCCGCCGGACACGTTCAGCTTGTCGTGGTCGATGCCGAGTTCCTGGGCCGAACCGAGGACCTGCACGGCGAAGGCCTCGTTGATCTCGACGAGGTCGATGTCGGACAGCGACATCCCCGAGACCCGGAGCACCTTGCGGATGGCCTCGATCGGGCCGAGCCCCATGATCTCCGGCGACAGGCCGGTGGCCGCGGTGGCGACGACGCGCGCGAGCGGGGTCAGGCCCAGTTCCTTCGCCTTGGTGTCGCTCATGATGACCAGCGCCGCGGCGCCGTCGTTCAGCGGGCACGCGTTGCCGGCGGTGATGGTGCCGTCGGGGCGGAAGACCGGCTTGAGCTGCGAGATCTTCTCGTAGGTCGTACCTGCGCGCGGACCGTCGTCGGTGGTGACGAGTGAACCGTCGGGCAGGGTGACCGGGTCGATCTCGCGCTCGAAGAACCCGGACTTGATGGCCTCCTCGGCGCGGTTCTGACTCAACACGCCCCACCGGTCCTGGTCTTCGCGGGAGATGCCGGTGAAGGAGGCGACGTTCTCGGCGGTCTGGCCCATCGCGATGTAGACGTCGGGGATGACGTCGTCCTTGCGCGGGTCGTGCCAGATGCCGGCGTCGCCTGCGGCCGTCCGCTCGGTACGGGCCATCGCGTCGTCGAACAGCGGGTTCTTGGAGTTCGGTGCACCGTCGGCGCCGCCGGAGATCCCGAAGCTCGACACGCTCTCGACGCCGCCGGAGATCAGGACGTCGGCCTCACCGGCCTTGATGGCGTGCAATGCCATGCGGGTGGTCTGCAGCGACGACGAGCAGTAGCGGTTCACCGTGACGCCGGGGATGTGGTCGTGACCCAACTCGACGGCGATCACCCGGGCGATGTTGTAACCACCCTGTCCGCCGGGCTGGCCGATGCCCCAGTGGATGTCCTCGATCAGTGCGGGGTCGAGCTCGGGCACCTTGGCGAGTGCGGCTTCGACCATCTGACGCGACAGTTCGTCGGGCCGGACATCTTTGAGGGATCCCTTGGCGGCGCGGCCGATGGGGGAACGGGCGTGGGCGACGATGACGGCTTCAGGCATGCGTTCAAACTACCGCACCAAGCATCTGCTTGGTTTCACGGTCGGACCATCGGGATCTCTCCAGGTCACGACCGTGCGATACGTCTCCTGAAACGTGTGACGAGTCGTGTTTCTTCGACGGCCTCGGACACCTTGGGAGGTTCCGGCAGCGGCGTGGGCCCCCATTCGCCGATCGAGGCGAGCACCTCGGGCACGAGGATGTCCGCGGCCAGCGTGTAACCCGCGGCCGACGGATGAAAGCGGTCGGGCGAGAGCATGTGCTCGGGCCGCGCGAGGAACTCCTCGGTCAGCAGGTCGGCAAGCGGGACCGGCCGGCCCCCGGCGGCGCGAACCGCCGATCGCTGCGCCGCGGCCAGCGCGAGTCCCCAGCGACGCAGGAACATCCGGAGGGGCTGGGGGATCGCGGTCACCACGCCGAAGTCGGGGCAGGTGCCCACGACCACCTTCGCGCCCCCGTCGACGAGCGCGTGCACCGCCTCGCCGAGGCGCCGTGCCGACGGCAGGGGACTGTTGCGCGCGGTGACGTCGTTGGCGCCGACGAGGATGACGGCGACGTCGGGCCGCTCGTGGTAGACGAACATGGCTTCGATCTGCGCCGCGAGGCCTTTCGACGTCGCGCCCACGATCGCCTTGTTCGCGTAGCGGATCACCTGATCGGTCTCCTCGGCCACGCGCCGGGCGATCTGCACACCCGGCGTCTCGTCCGCGGTCTCGGCGCCCAGGCCGGCGGCTGTCGAGTCGCCGAACACGACGAGAAACAGGTCGTACGGCGTGTCCCTGGTGAAGCGCCCGCTGGTGCCGTCGGGGCGGTACACGCCATCGCCTTCGGGGGCGTTGTCGGTGCGGTGCGGGATGACGACGCGAGCCTCGGCGGCCTGACTGATGAGCAGGTTGTAGGCGGCCCACCCGGCGCCGGCTGCCCCCGCGGTGGCCGCCGCCGTGGCGCCGACATCTCGCACGGTTTTCCCGGAGACGATTCCCTTGCGACTCGAACCGGACACGAGTGCCAGTTTAGGGGGCTTCGACTTGGCAACGGCCGGGTGTCGCTGTTCGTGGCGGTTCTGGGACCATGGACGCATGCGCATCGCCAATCACGTCGTCGACCTGGTGGGCAACACCCCGCTGGTCAAACTGAACTCGGTGACTTCGCCCGGATCGGGCCTGGTCGCCGCCAAGGTCGAGTACCTCAACCCCGGTGGTAGCAGCAAGGACCGTATCGCCGTGCGGATGATCGACGCGGCCGAGGCGTCGGGTGAGTTGAAGCCGGGCGGGACCATCGTGGAACCGACGTCGGGCAACACCGGCGTCGGACTGGCGCTCGTCGCCCAGCAGCGCGGATACAAGTGCGTGTTCGTCTGTCCGGACAAGGTCGGCGAGGACAAGCGCAACGTCCTGCGTGCCTACGGCGCCGAGGTCGTCGTGTGCCCGACCGCGGTCGAGCCGTCCCACCCGGACAGCTACTACAGCGTCTCGGATCGACTGGTCACCGAGATCGACGGTGCGTGGAAGCCCAACCAGTACGCCAACCCGGCCGGTCCGCAGAGTCACTACGAGACCACCGGGCCCGAGATCTGGGCCGACACCGACGGTAAGGTCACCCATTTCGTGGCCGGCGTCGGCACCGGCGGCACCATCACCGGTACCGGCCGCTACCTCAAGGAGATCTCCGACGGTGCGGTGAAGGTGGTCGGCGTCGACCCCGAGGGCTCGGTCTACTCCGGTGGGACCGGTCGGCCGTACCTGGTCGAGGGCGTCGGCGAGGACTTCTGGCCGTCGGCCTACGACCCGGAGATCCCGGACGAGATCATCGCCGTCTCCGATGCCGACTCCTTCGACATGACGCGGCGACTCGCGCGCGAAGAGGGTTTGCTGGTCGGCGGATCCTGTGGCATGGCGGTCGTCGCCGCGCTGCAGGTCGCCGAACGTGAGGGTCCCGATGCCGTGGTCGTGGTCCTGCTGCCCGACGGCGGTCGTGGGTACATGGCGAAGATCTTCAACGACCAGTGGATGAGCAGCTACGGCTTCCTGCGCACCCCGCTGGACGCCAAGACCAAGGAATCTCTCGTCGGGGATGTGTTGCGCGGCAAGACCGGCGCCCTTCCCGACCTCGTGCACACCCACCCGCAGGAGACGTTGCGCGACGCGATCGAGATCCTGCGCGAGTACGGCGTCTCCCAGATGCCGGTCGTCGGCGCCGAGCCGCCCGTCATGGCCGGCGAGGTCGCGGGTGCGGTCACCGAGCGCGACCTTCTCAGCGCGGTGTTCGAGGGGCGCGCCAGCCTCGCCGATCCGGTGTCGGCGCACATGGGTGAGCCGTTCCCGCTCATCGGATCCGGTGAGCCGGTGTCGGCTGCCACCAAGGCGCTCGGTGACAGCGACGCGCTCATGGTCGTCGAAGACGGCAAGCCCATCGGCGTGATCACGCGCCACGACCTGCTCGCCTTCGTGTCGAGCCACCCGATCGTCGGATAGGAGCACCACCGTGAGTGAACGACGCAGTGCCGCGGATTCGGTTCGCTGGCAAGGCTTCTCGACCCGCGCCATCCATGCCGGTTACGATCCGGATCCGCAGACCGGCGCGGTGAACGTCCCGATCTACGCGAGTTCGACCTTCGCCCAGGACGGCGTCGGCGGACTGCGCGACGGCTTCGAGTACGCGCGCACCGGCAACCCGACCCGGCGCGCGCTCGAGGCCAACCTCGCCGCGCTCGAGAGCGGCACCTACGGACGGGCTTTCGCCTCCGGTATGGCGGCGACCGACTGCCTGTTGCGCTCGACGCTGCGTCCCGGTGACCACCTCGTCATCCCCAACGACGCCTACGGTGGCACCTTCCGCCTGATCGACAAGGTCTTCAGCCAGTGGGGGATCACGTACTCGGTGGCGCCGGTGTCCGATGTCGCCGCGGTGCGCGACGCCATCCGCCCGGAGACCAAGCTGGTCTGGACCGAGACGCCGACCAACCCGCTGCTCAACGTCGGCGACATCGAGACCCTCGCCGCCGTCGCGCACGAGGCCGGCGCGAAGCTCGTCGTCGACAACACCTTTGCCTCGCCGTACCTGCAGCAGCCGCTCGTCCTGGGCGCCGACGTCGTGCTGCATTCGACCACCAAGTACCTGGGCGGGCACTCCGACGTCGTCGGGGGTGCCCTGATCACCGACAGCGAAGAGCTCGACGAGGCGTTCGCGTTCCTGCAGAACGGCGCCGGAGCGGTTCCCGGACCGTTCGACGGATTCCTGACGCTGCGTGGCATCAAGACCCTCGGTGTCCGGATGGATCGGCACTGCGACAACGCGGAGAAGGTCGTCGAGTTCCTGGCCGGCCACGACAAGATCGACGCCGTCCTGTACCCGGGTCTGGAGAACCATCCGGGCCACGAGGTCGCGGGCAAGCAGATGAAGCGCTACGGCGGCATGGTCTCGGTACTGGTCAAGGGCGGCCTCGACGACGCCAAGGACTTCTGTGCCCGGACCGAGGTGTTCACGCTGGCCGAGTCGCTCGGCGGCATCGAGTCGCTCATCGAACACCCCGGGGCGATGACGCACGCCTCGACCGCGGGATCGTTGCTCGAGGTCCCGGCCAACCTGGTCCGCCTGTCGGTCGGTATCGAGGACATCGACGACATCCTCGGTGACCTGGAGAACGCGCTGCGCTGACGGGTCGCCGCGCCTCAGGGAACGGGCCGCGCCTCCAGGATGAGGTTCGACGCCGTCGTGGCTGCGACGCGCGCCGAGGAGAGCCCGGCGGCGCGGAACACCTCGAGGAGACGTTCGGGCCCGGCCTGTGCACCCAGTGACGTCGATCCGTCGGCGACGCTGTGTGGGACGCACAGATATGAGCTGCCTGAATAGAACAGCAGCGCAACGGGATTCGTGAGATTATCGGCCAGCGAGTCGTGCGCGAACGGTTCGACGGCGACGACCTGACCCCCGGTACGCAACGACATGCGCGCGTGGTTCAAGGCCTGCACCGGTTCGCCGAAGTCGTGCAACGCGTCGAAGAACAGGATGGCGTCGAACGTGTCGCCGTAGTCGTGTGCGGAACCGACGGTGAATCGGACGCGGTCGGCGACGCCTGCGGACTCGGCCGCGGTGGTCGCCTGGCGAATCGACTCCTCGTGGGTGTCCACACCGACGAAGGTCGAGTTCGGGAACGCCTCGGCGAGCAGGATGGTGGGCACCCCCAGCCCGCATCCGACATCGAGAACGTGGATGCCGGCCCGGAGACGTTGCGCGAGACCGTCGATCGCGGGTATCCACTCCGTCAGCAGCGACGCCCGGTAGATGGTCGCGTAGAAGCGCTGCACGCCGGTGAACAGTCGCGAATCGTGCGCACCCCACGGCACACCCTCGCCGGTCGTGTACGCGTGCGCGAGCCGATCGACCCCCGCCCACACGGCCGCGGCGACCTCGAAGCCGGCGACGACCGCAGCCGGGCTGTTGTCGTCCGCGAGGACCATCGCGTGTTCGACGGGCAGACCGAAGACGTCGGCCTCTCCCGGTGTGTGCGACTCGAGGGTCACGTACCCGGCGGCGGCCTGAACGCACAGCCACTCGCGCACATATCGTTCCGCGAGCCCGGAGCGCTGCGCGACTTCGGCGCTGGTCGCCATGCCCAGCTCGGCGAGCGTCCGCCACAGCCCGAGACGGTCGCCAAGGTAGGTACTGATCGAGTGATAGGCGTGGGTGAGGTCGGAGCTCACCTGGCCGGCGAAGGCTTCGACGCGAGCGAGGTCGACGGCGGTGTCGGTCTCGGTACCGGCGGAATCTGTCGTGGTGGTCATGACACGTCCTCTCGTGTTCGGAATTCTGGGGGCGACGCCTGCGCCGGCGTCGTGTCCCGGAGCCTGCGCCGGTGTGGTGTCATGTCGCTGTCACGACGACCGAGGACGGTGACAGCGCCGTGACAGAGGGTCGGTCGACCATCGGCACATGACGACCACACGAGACGCGTATGCAGCCGCGGACCAGGAGCTGCAGGTGACCGACCTCGGCACGGTGATGTCGATCTGGGCGCACCCCGACGACGAGACCTATCTGGCGGGCGGGGTGATGGCGGCGACCCGCGACGCGGGCGGCCGGGTCGTGTGCGTGACCGCGACCCGCGGCGAGGCGGCCGATGAGCACGCGACCCCGGCCGATCGGTCGGCCCTCGCCGCGGTGCGGACCGATGAGTTGTCCGACGCGTTCGCCGCACTCGGCATCGAGGAGCATCACTGGCTCGACCTGCCGGACGGTGGACTGGAGGCACTCGACCCCGCCGCGCCCGTCGCCGCCGTCGTCGCCCTGCTCGACGACGTCCGGCCCGACACGGTGCTGACGTTCGGCCCCGACGGCGTCACCGGTCACCCCGACCACCGCACCGTCCACCGCTGGGTCACCCGGGCCGTCGGGCAGTCGGCTGCCGATCCGAGGATTCTGCACCCGGTTGCCACCGGTCGTCGCATCGAACTCGACCTCGCGCGCGAATTCGACATGTGGGTGCTCGGCGGGCCCCGACAGTGCCCGGGCGACAAGGTCGCGTTGCGTGTCGAACTCGACGGTCCGGAGCTCGACCGCAAGATCGGGGCGCTGCGGGCCCAGCGATCGCAGACCGCGGGACTGATCTCGGCGATCGGTCTCGACCGATACCGGACGTGGGTCTCGGTGGAGACCTACGCTCATCCTGGGTGATTGCTGGGCAACCGGGTGGGGCCGGGAGATCGGGACGGGAGATCGGGACGAGGGGATGGACGATCGCGGGGCGGCCGGTCACGGCGACGCGTCTCCGGCAGTCGATGTCGGGGTGCTGGGTCCCCTCACGCTGTCCGTCGGCGGCCGTGGGGTCCCGGTCACCGGAGACCGCCGCCGCGCGTTGCTCGCGCTGCTGGCCACCGCGGGTCGCCACGGGTTGGGGACCGGGCGCCTCGTCGACGCGCTCTGGGGCGAGTCGCCTCCCCGGGAACCCCTTGCGGCACTGCACAATCTCGTGTCACGTCTGCGTCGGCACCTCGGTGCCTCCGCCCACCTGCTGGAGCGGCGTCCCGCCGGATACCGGTTGATCGTGACGGTCGACGCCGACGTCGTCCGCGACCTGCTCGCCGCCGCCGCCGGGGAGTCCGATCCGCACGCCCGGCTGCAACTGACCGCGCGCGCATCCCGGCTCTGGCGAGGTGAGCCACTCGGCGAGTTCGCCGGCATCGCGGACCTCGCCGCCGAGCGGGCCGCCCTGGCGGAACTGCGTCGCAGACTCGACGATGCGCACCTCGACGCGCTGGTGGACAGCTGCGACCCGACCGCCGTGACGGAGGCCGTCGCCGCGGTGGCCGCGACGCCGATACGCGAGAACGCGACTCGGCTCCTGGTGCGTGCCCTGGCGGCCGAAGGACGGACGGTCGAGGCGATGGCGGCCGCGGCCGCGTTCCGGGCGCGACTGCGCGAGACCGCGGGTCTGGACCCGAGCCCCGCGCTGGCCGCGCTCGAGCAGAGCGTCGCCGCCGGATGGGAATCCCCCGCCGGGACGGGTCCGGACGACGCTGATTCGGAGGGTGCGGGTCCGAAAGATTCTCGTCCCGTTGGCCATCCCCGTCCGGCCCCGGCCGGCGGACCGCTGGTGGGCCGCGAGCGCGATCGTGCCGAGTTGGTCCGGCTTCTCGCCGCTCACCGGCTGGTGACGCTCACCGGGACGGGTGGTGTCGGCAAGACGACGCTCGCCCTCGACATCGTCTCCGATCCCTCCGTTCTCCCGGGCGAAGCCGTGTTCGTCGTCGACCTCACCGCGGTCACCCGGCAGGACCGCGTCGCAGCGGCGGTGGCGTCGACACTCGGACTCGACGTCGACGGGCCCGTCTCCCCGGCAGCGGTCGCGGGTGCACTGCCCGCCGATCCGATCCTGCTCGTCCTCGACAACTGTGAGCATGTCCTGTCGTCGTGCCGGGAGTTGACGGGTGAAGTCGTGCGATGCGCGCCGAATGTCCGCATCCTGGCGACCTCGCGTGTCGTCCTGGCGTCACCGGCCGAGTACGTCGTCCGTCTGCAGCCCCTCCAGATCCCGCACCGAGCCGCCACCATCGCCGAGGTCGACACGATTCTGCGGCAGAACGGGATTCGCGCCTTCGTCGAGCATGCCCGCCGGCGCAACCCGGACTTCGCCGTGACCGAGCGCGATCTTCCCGCCCTCGTCGACATCCTGTGGCGCGTCGACGGGCTCCCGCTCGGCATCCAACTCGCAGCCCGACAGGCCGCGGTGATGCCGCTGCCCGACGTCGCCCGGATGCTCGACCGCGCACTCGATCTCGCGACCGACTCCGGCGTCGACGGTAGGCGGGGCCAGACGTTCCGGGTGAGCGTCGACATGTCCTTCCGCCTGCTGTCCGCATCCGACCAGGCGGTGCTCACCGCTCTCGCTCCCTTCCCGGGTGGCGTGACGCTGCGGACCTTCCAGTCCCTCGCCGTCGGGACCGACGATCCGGTCGAAACACTGCACCGGCTCGTGGACAGCTCGCTGGTGGTCGCCGACGCGGCGGCCGGACGGTACCGCCTGCTGCACCTCATTCGTCATTACCTGCTCGACCATCTCGAGCGAGCGGATCGGCTCGCCGCGGCCGAGGACCGGTTCATCGAGGAGTGTGTGACGACGGCGCGCGAGATCGAGGCATCCTGGCTCGGGGCCGACGAACCGCAGGCGAATCGACGGCTTCACGCCGAGATGGACAATCTGCGGTCGGCCCGCGACCTGGCCATCGGGTGTCGGCGGATCGACGTCCTCGTCGCGATCACGACGTCACTTTCGCTGGTCGGCACCTGGCGCAACATCCGTGAATTGTGGACATGGGCAATCGATCTGGCGCGGTCGCCGCTCCTCGACGGGCACGACGGTCAGGCCCGGGTGCTGTCGGTCGCCGCCGAGGCCGCGCGACTGGTCGGGGAGTTCGACCTGGCGGTCGACCTCGCCCGGCAGGCGATCCGATGCGGCGAGGGCCCCGGCGCCCCGGGCGCGCCCGGGGCGGACACCGTTCCACTGGTGGGGGCGCACGCCGCCCTGGCGGCGGTCGCGCATTTCCGCGGCGACTTCGACGTCGCGATCAGTGAGTGGACATACTGCGGGCGTCAGGAGTCGATCGGTCCGGCCTACCTCGCGTCGGCGGCACTGGCGGCCTCCTATGCGGGCGACCGGGGTGGGGCCGCCCGGTTGCTCGGCGACGCACGGTCCGCGATCGACACCACCGCCGGTCCGTCGCAGCATGCCTTCCTGGACTACGTGCAGGCCGAACTCGTCGCGGCCGGCGACCCGACGACGGCCCTCGCGCTGTACGAGCGCGCCCACGATCGTGCCGCGGAGGCCGGCGCGACGTTCATCGTCGGCGTCGCCCGTGTCGGAGCGGCGTCGTGCCTCACCCGAGTCGGCGACACGCGCCGCGCAGCCGAGGCATACGTCGTACTCCTGGAGGCGTGGCGGGACAGCGGACAACCCACCCAGCTGTGGACCACGGCTCGCAATGCCGCGGCGCTCCTGCGGTTGCAGGGACGGCGCGAACTGGCCGAGTCCCTGCTGGACTGTGCCGAACTCGACCCGGCCGCGGCCGTCGACGGAACGCAGAGCGTCGACGACGCGGTGGACGGCGAGGGCCCGCACTCCGACGCCGAGGTGGTGCTGGAGGGTGCGCTGCGCGCGCTCCGTGAGGTCGCGTCGGGTCGGTGATGGCGGATACTGTCTCCATGCTGCTGACTGCCGCCGACATCGACCGCGCCGCCGACGAACTGTCGGGGGTGATCCGACGGACGCCGACGATCGCGTCGCGGGTGGTGTCCGAGCGCAGCGGTGCGCAGGTCTGGCTCAAGTGCGAGAATCTGCAGCGCACAGGGTCGTTCAAACCACGCGGGGCGTATCTGCGCATCTCTCGGCTGTCGGCCGAGGAGCGTGCGCGCGGAGTCGTCGCGGCCAGCGCGGGCAATCACGCGCAGGGCGTCGCCTGGGCGGCATCGGATCTGGGGATCACCTCGCGGGTCTACATGCCTACCGGGGCCGCGCTGCCGAAGATCGCAGCCACGAAAGCGTATGGCGCCGAGGTGGTGCTCGCGGGGTCGACGGTCGACGAGGCGCTCGTCGAGGCGCAGCGTCACGCCGACGCGACGGGCGCGGCCCTGATCCATCCATTCGACCATCTCGACATCGTGGCCGGACAGTCGACGGTCGGAGTGGAGATCCTGGAGCAGATCCCGGATGTCACAACGATTCTCGTACCGCTCGGTGGCGGTGGACTGCTCGCCGGTATCGCCGCCGCGGTACATCTGCGCCGGCCTGAGGTCGAGGTCGTCGGCGTGCAGGCGGCGCAGGCTGCAGCCTGGCCGACGTCGCTCGCCGAGAACCGACCGGTTCCGGCCGCGGCGATGAACACCATGGCCGACGGCATCGCGGTCGGGATTCCCGGGGAGGTCCCGTTCGCGCACGTCGCCGAACTCGTGGACCGGGTCGTCACGGTCACCGAGGAAGAGCTGAGCACGGCATTGCTGCTGATGCTCGAGCGGGCGAAGCTGGTGGTCGAACCAGCCGGGGCGGCAGCGGTCGCGGCGGCGGTCAGCGGCCGCCTCGCGCTGTCGGGAACCGTGTGTGTCGTGCTGTCCGGCGGCAACATCGACCCGCTGCTCCTGCGCCATGTCACCACTCACGGGCTCACCGCAGCCGGACGATTCCTCACCGTGACCGCCACGGTCTCCGACCGGCCCGGTGGTCTCGTCACACTCCTCGAACTCCTCCGTGACCTGGGGGCCAGCGTGCTCGACGTCGTGCATTCGCGCGTCGCCGACGACCTCTACCTCGGCGAGGTGCAGGTGACCGTCAGCGTCGAGACCCGTGGACACGACCACCAGCACGACGTCCGGCGGGCTCTCGCGGACGCGGGGTTCCTGCGGGACTGACGGCGGATGTCGGCGCTAACCTGTCTGGGTGTCTGCCGACGGACCCGCCCTGATCGGTGTGCTGGGCCCGATCGCGGTCGGGTCGTGCCCCGTGGGGGCGGAGAGCCCCGACCGGCTCGTCGACGTGCCGGGTCTGCGAGCCCGACGCCTGCTCGTGTCGCTCGCCCTCGCCGACGGCCGCGTGCGTTCGGCGGATCGCCTGATCGACGACGTGTGGGCCGACGATCCGCCGCGCTCGCCGCAGAGTGCGTTGCACACCCAGGTGTCCCGGCTCCGGAAGCTCTTGCCCGAGGGCGCCCTCGAGGGTGGTGAGAACGGCTATCGGCTCCGCGACAGCCGCACCGACCTCGACGTGGTCGAGAAGCTGCTCGCCGACGGTGACCGAACCGCCCACGACCGGGCACGGCGGTGGTGGCGCGGCGTGCCCGGAGACGATCTCGGCGACGGGTCCCCGGTCGTGGCGACGCTGTCCGCGCGCATCCGGCGTATCGAGGACGCGCTCGACACCGCGCAGCTCACGGCCGCGCTCACCGAGGGCGACTTCGCGGCCGCCCGATCCATCGCCGAACAGCGCTGCGCACGAGACCCGTTCGACGAGGCGGCCCACACCGCCCTGATGCGGGCCCTCTCCGGAGAGGGCCGCGCCGCCGAGGCGCTCGCCGTGTTCGACCGGTTGCGGCGGCGGCTCTCCACCGAGCTCGGGATGGATCCGGGTGCCGAGGTCATGGCTGCTCACGCCGAGATCCTCGTGGCGGTACCACCACCGGAGACCAGCACGCACCGGCACGCGCGTGCCGTCGGATTGCGCTCCGCGACCACCGAACTCATCGGGCGCGAAGCGGACCTCGACACCGTGGTGGGCATGCTCGACACCGGTCGCGTGGTGACCGTGCTCGGTCCCGGCGGGGTCGGGAAGACGAGGGTCGCGACCGAGATCGGGCACCGGCTCCATGCAGATGGAGTGCCGATCTTCTTCGTCTCGCTCGCCTCGGTGCGCTCGGACGAGGGCGTGATCCCGGCGATCGCAGCCACTCTCGGGGTCGGGGAGTCCGACCTCTCCGCGACCGGCCGGCCCCGCATGACCCCCGGGGATCTGACCGCTCGGCTCGAGGACGTGCTTCGTGAGCAAGGCTCGGTGGTCATCCTCGACAACTGCGAACAGATCGTCGACGCGTGCGCCCGGATCGTCGCCGAGCTCACCGCTGCGGTACCCGGTGTCCGTGTCCTGTCGACCAGCCGCACACCGCTGGCCATCGCCGGCGAACAGGTTCACCCGCTGCCCGTCCTGGAGGCCGGCGACGCGGACTCGCCGGCGGTGCGGCTGTTCCGGGCACGCGCGAGCGCCGTGCGACCCGATGCCGATCTGCCTGCGGACCGCGTCGTCGAACTGTGCCGACATCTCGACGGACTGCCCCTGGCCATCGAGCTGGCTGCCGCCCGCATCCGGACGATGACGGTGGAGGAGATCGCCGACCGGTTGGGTGAGAAGTTCGCGCTCCTGCGGTCCCCGGACCGCACCACACCCGACCGGCATCGCACCCTCTACGCGGTGATCGAGTGGAGCTGGGAACTGCTCGACGCCGCCGGTCGGACGGCGCTGGTCCAGTTGTGCCGCTTTCCCGGTGGGTTCGCCCGGTCCGCGGCCGAGGCGGTCACCGGGACCACCCGAACCGTCCTCGACGACATCCTCGAGAGTCTGACCAACCAGTCGCTCCTGTCGGTGACGGAGATCGACGGACTGGCCCGATTCCGGATGCTGGAGATGGTGCGCGAGTTCGGCGAAACCCGGATGGATGCCGACCGGGCCGTCCAGGTCGAGACGGCGATGAACACATGGGCACGCGAGTTCGTCAGTGCCATGCGGGACCGTGCCGAGAACGGGGACCACCTCCGCGGCGCGACCGGCATGGCGCTGGAAGCCGACAACCTGACCTGGATTCTCCGGTCGGCCTGTGAAGCCGCGGTCGTGACACCGTCAGACGGTCTCGTCGCGGTGCTGACGACGCTGTTCCCGGCATTGGCATATCACTGGACCGTGCGCGGTCTGCACGGCGAGACCCGTGCGTGGGGAGCCCGGGTGGTGTCGGCGTTGCCACGCCCGCCCACGGATCCGACCGACGCGGAGCGCGAGAACTGGCAGGTGACCGCGATCGTCGGTGCCGTGCACGGGATGATGACGAGCGACCTCCGAATTCTGGCCACTGCCAGGTTCATTCTGCGCGCGCTCCATCGCGCGCAGCTCACTTTCGAGCGTGCGAGCGAGTTCGTGTCCGCCGTGGCGCTGGCGTCGAATCCGACGCGCGCGTACCGGATCATCTGCCGGGCGGCCGAGGCCGCGTCCGACGACGAGGTCCGCGCACTGGCTCTGACGCTGCGATCTCACCTCCGAGAGAATCGCGGACTGGTCGGCCCGGCACTACAGGATTCGACGGCCTCGGGCCGGTGGCTCGCCGGCAGCCGCTACGCGTCCTGGTTCCAGGGAATGCGACAGACGAGCACCGGCAGTCTGTACGGACAGCAGGGCAGGTATTCCGAGGCCGCCGCGACCTATCGGGCCGGGATCGATCTGCTCGCACCGCTGGACGCGGTCGAGGACGTCCGTCAGATCCGGACCGTGCTCGCGCTCACCCTCCTTGCCGACGGCCTCCCGGATGACGCTCGGCGCGAACTCGCCCTGGTCACCGGCGAGTGGGACCTCGACACCGAGGACCCACAAGGCAATCCGGAAGTGACCGGACCGGCCCTGCTGGGTGTGGCCGAACTCGCCTTCGTCGACGGTGCGCCGAGCACGGAGGTGGCCGCGGGCTTTCGACGTGCCGCACGGGTCATGTTGCGAGAACACCCCTTCGGGGTCGCCGACCCCGCGGTGCTGATGGTGGTGTGCGCCGCCGTCGCCGGACTCGTCCGCAGCGGGGACGTCGACGCCGCATGGGATCTGGTTCCGCAGATGGTGAAGGGGCTCGACGACATGACATTCGGTCCGGGATGGCAGGACCTCCCGCAGGCGGGCACAGTGGCATCGGCCTTCGCTGTGTTGTGGGGCGCCGACCGGCCCACGGATTCCGGCGGGCGGCGTCTCGTCGAGCTGGCTCTGAGTCTGCCCGGGCGACAGGACTATCCGTCGTTGAGCTGGGCGCGGCGCTGGGCGCTGGCACAGGTCGGGGGCGACCACGAGGTGGCGCGACACCCGAAGGTGCCGCGCCACCTGGCCGTCGAGGAGCTCCAGCGACTGCTCCACGATCAGGTGTTGCGCATATAGGCCTTCACGGCGAGCGGGGCGAACACCGCGGTGATGAGCGCGGCCCCGGTGAGAGCCCACACGACGTGGATGCCGGCGTGACCGGAGTTCGTCAGTTCGCGGACCGCGGTGACGAGGTGGCTCACTGGGTTGACGTTCACGAAGCCCTGCAACCAGCCGGGCATGGTGTCGACCGGGACGAAGGCGTTCGACATGAAGGTCAGCGGGAACATGATCATCATCGAGATGCCCTGCACCGCAGATGCCCTGTTCATCAGGCACCCCATGAGTGCGAAGATCCACGAGACCGCGAAGCTGCACACGATGATGAGCGCGGCCGACGCCACGACGCCGAAGAGGTCTGGGCGCCACCCCATCAGCACGCCCATCACGACCGTCAGGACGGTCGCGATGGAGTACCGGATGACATCGGCCAGCAGGGCGCCCGCGAGGGGGCTGATCCGGGCGATCGGAAGGGAGCGGAACCGGTCGAACACGCCCTTGTCCATGTCCTCACGCAGCTGCGTACCGGTGACGATCGAGGTCATGATCACCGTCTGCACGAGGATGCCCGGAATGATCACCGGCAGATAGGCTTCCACGTTGCCACTGATCGCGCCGCCGAAGATGTAGGTGAACATCAGCGTGAAGATGATCGGCTGGAACGTGACGTCGAAGAGTTGTTCCGGGTTGTGCCGGATCTTGAGCACACCGCGATACGCCATGCTGAAGGACTGCCGGAACGACTCGGTCAGGCTGATGGAGGTCTTCACCTGCGCGCGTGCGACGCGGGTCGTGATCGAGGTCGACGGGGGACCGTCGATGGTGGTGGTCGTGGTCATGAGCGGGCCTCCGGAGTGGTGTCGGATGCGGGGGTGTCGGACTCTGCCGGCCTGCCGGTGATGGTGAGGAACACCTCGTCGAGGCTCGGCTTCGCAACGGTGATCTCCTCGAGACCGATCCCGTTCTCGCGCAGCGCGATCAATACGTCGGGTACGAGTTCGGCGGTGCTCAGCGGAATGGTCGTCCGCGCTGCTTCGGGACTCAACGTGGCGGTCTGCCCGAGAATCGACTCGGCGATCTGACACACGCGGGGCGCGTCGGCACGATCGGCCGGGACGAGCTGGAGGGTGCTGGCACCGATGGAGTGTTTGAGCTCGTCGGCCGTGCCGTCGGCGATGACGCGACCGTGATCGATGACGGCGATGCGGTCGGCCAATTGGTCTGCCTCGTCGAGGTACTGGGTGGTGAGCAGGACGGTCGATCCGCCGGCGACGAGACGACGGATGGTGTCCCACATCTGGGCGCGGGTTCGTGGGTCGAGGCCTGTCGTGGGTTCGTCGAGGAACAGCAGCGGTGGGGTGTCGATCAGGCTGGCAGCGAGGTCGAGGCGCCGACACATGCCGCCGGAGAAGTTCTTCAACGGTCGGGTGGCGGCGTCGGTGAGGGCGAACTCCTCGAGCAGCTCGTCGGCGCGTGACCGTGCCGCGGTCCGCGAGAAGCCGAGGAGGCGAGCGAAGAGCACCAGGTTCTGGGTGGCGGTGAGGTCCTCGTCGACGGAGGCGTACTGCCCCGTGACGCCGACGAGCGAACGAACCGCGACCGCATCGTCGACGACGTCGTATCCGAAGACTCGTGCTTCGCCGGCGTCGGGACGTAGCAGGGTGGCCAACATGCTGACGGTCGTGGTCTTTCCCGCACCGTTGGGCCCGAGGACGCCGTACACCGATCCGGTCGGGACGGCGAGGTCGACGCCGTTGACCGCGCGGGTCGATCCGAAGTGCTTGACGAGTCCGCGCGCCTCGATGGCCAGGTCGGTGTGGAGGGACTGTCCCGGCCCGGCTTCGGGCCGGGGAGTGGTTGTCGTTGTCATGGCGACAACTCTGAACCCGGCCCCTGTCGTCGGGCTTGCGTCGGCTTACGTGGTGCTGTTGCGACGCGTCAGACGACGCAAGCGCCGATCGCTACGTAGCGGGTTCGAGATTCGCGAAGTGTTTGAGGGTGTCGGCCTCGATGGTCTTGTAGACGGTCGACGACGCCGGGCCGGAGAACGCGGTGACCACCCGCGAGGAGGTGGGCAGTTCCAGCGCGAAGGTCCACTTGAGCCGGCAGCCCACGTCGGCGGGCAGGATCTCGGTCGCCTCGCCGAAGCGTCGGATGCCCGGGACGTTGGCCCTCAGAACACGGAAACCGTTGCGGTAGTGCCCTTTCTCGGAGTCTTCGGTCCAGTCGAAGAAATCTTCCTCGAGGGTGACGTATCCAGGCCCGAGGACCGCTCGGCGCTGTGTCCCCACGCCGTACGGCGGCGGTGACACGAACTCGATCTTCTTGATCGCGCGGCACCAGTCCAGCGTGTGCTGACGGGTGAACTCGGCCCACGCGCGTGCCGGTGTGACCGGCAGGCGGACGTCGATGACATGCCGGACCGGCGCATCGTCGAAGAAGTCGTTATCGAAGGTCTGCAGCTCATGGGAACGTGCCATGGGTCACATTCAAGCATGGCGCCGGTACCGGTGCGCCATCCGAGTCCCGGGCGCGCGCGGGTTGCGGCCGAGGGCCGTCTCGGGTGGGGTTGACCGACCGGAAGGTTCGTCTGTTCGGATGACACTGTGCGACAACGTTTTTGTCGGACCCGGGTGCGACAGTGCGTGCAGATGTGGGACCGCTTCCCAGGTGCCGCACGACAGAGAAGGACATACGATGACCGACCCCCAGAATCCCCAGAACCCCGCGCCGGGGCATCCCGGACAGCCGGGACAGCAGCCCCAGTACGGTGCGCCGCCCCCGGGGCAGCCTTACGGTCAGACCCCGCCGCCGGGGGCCGCCCAGTACGGGCAGGCGCCCTACGGCGCTCCGCCCCAGCCGTACCCGCCGCAGCCCTACCCGGCGCCGCCGGCTCGCAAGAAGAAGAAGTGGCCCTGGGTCCTGGGTGCCCTCGTGGTTCTGCTGATCATCATCCTGGCGGCCACCTCCGGCGGAGGCTCGGAGGACACGGATACCACCGCTGACTCGGGTGCTTCCACCGCGACCGAGCAGGGGGAACCGGCCGGCGCCGACAGCGAGGATGCGGTGCCTGGCCTCAACACTCCGGTACGCGACGGCAAGTTCGAATTCGTGGTGACCGGCGTCGAGCCCGGCCTGACCTCGGTGGGAGACAATCCCTATCTGACCGAAGAAGCCCAGGGGCAGTTCGTGGTCGTCACCATGTCGGTGAAGAACACCTCGGACCAGCCGCAGAGTTTCTCTCCGACAGGACAGAAACTGTTCGACGCCGAGGATCGCAGCTTCGAACCCGACACCACGGCCCAGATCGCGCTCGGCGGGTCGGATATCCCGGTGTGGGACAACATCAATCCCGGGAATGCCGTGACCGTCAAGCTGGTCTACGACATGCCGGCGGGCGCGACACCGGCGTCCATCGAGCTGCATGACTCGATGTTCTCCGGTGGTGTGACGGTGAACCTCGGCTGATCACTCGAAGAGTTTTCGTGACCGGCGAACCTCGCCTCGACTCCTGGACTTCGATCGAAGTTCATCAGTCGAGATGAGGTTCGCCGGTCACGGCGCGGTTGTGCCGGAGCCGACTGGATCCGTGGGACGCTCCCGTGCGTCCAAGTGTCGTGAACACTTTCCCGACCGATGAACACGGACTCATCCGTCGCGCCGCGACCCTGCGACTGGGGATCAACGACGACGCGGTGACTGCCGCCGTGAGGCGCGGCGAATTGATTCGTCTCGCCCCGGGGGTCTGCGCGTTCTCCGCCGATGATGTGTCAGCCGAGGATCCCGGAGACCGCAAGTACCGACTCCGATCGATCGCGGTTGCCACATCGGCTCGCGACCGCGACGCGTCGATCCTCAGTCACGACTCGGCGGCGGCGCTTCACGCGCTGCCGCTGTTGCATCCGGAACGCGAGGTCGTCCATCTCACGAAGACGGAAGAGGTCGGCGGGTTCGGGCACGGCTTGCGCATTGTTCATGCGGGACCGGTGGCGCCCGACCACGTGGTCCGCGTCAACGGAGTTCGGGTCACGAATCTGGAACGCACTGCGGTAGACGTCGCGATGGCCGGTGACTTCGCCCAGGCGCTGGTTGTCTTCGACCGGGCTCTGGCTGCCGGCGCCGATTCCGGAACGATGAGTCAGCTCCTCGGGTCACGACGGCGGTGGCGGGGCGCCGGAGTCGCCCGACGAGCTTTCTCGCATGCCGACGCCGCGTCGGAGAGTGTGGGGGAGTCGTGGAGTCGAGCGCAGATGATCGAAGCCGGATTTCCGATGCCGCGTATGCAGCACACATTCGAGACCGACGAGGGCCCGGCACGTGTCGACTTCGATTGGGACGGAGCCCTTGTCGGCGAGTTCGATGGGCTCCAGAAGTACGGGCGACTGCTTCGTCCCGGTGAGACCCCGCGCGATGCACTCATCCGGGAGAAGCGCCGAGAAGATGCGCTCCGAGCCCAGGGGATCATGGTGCTCCGGTGGACGTGGTCGACGCTCGAGAAGAACGAGCTCGCAGACCTCCTCCGTCCGTGGTTGAACCGGCTCCCCGCAGCTTGACCGACGAACCTCGACTCGACTCCTGGACTTCGATCGAAGTCCAGCAGTCGAGTTGAGGTTCGTCGGTCGCGGGAGCCGCGCGTGCCGGTCACGGCACCAAAAAACAGAGCCCGGGACGGTCCAACCGTCCCGGGCTCTGTCCAGAAATCCGTCAGCCGTGGTAGGGCTCCGCGCTGACCAGTGTCACCTTGATGGTGGCACCACTGGGGACGGAGTACTCGCGGGTCTCGCCGACCTTGGCGTCGATGAGCGCAGCGCCCAGGGGGGAGCTGGGGGAGTAGGTCTCCAGGCCGCCCTGGCCGCTCTCCTCGCGGGTGGCGATGAGGAAGGTCTCGGTGTCCTTCTCGTCACCGTCGTAGTAGACGGTCACGACGGAACCGGGAAGTGCGACTCCGGACTGGGTGGGTGCCTCGCCGACCTTCGCGCTGTTCAGCAGTTCCTGCAGCTGGCGGATGCGCGCTTCCTGCTGACCCTGCTCTTCGCGGGCGGCGTGGTAGCCACCGTTCTCCTTGAGGTCGCCCTCTTCGCGACGCTCGTTGATCTCGGCGGCGATGACCGGACGGTTGGCGATCAACGAGTCGAGCTCGCTCTTGAGGCGGTCGTGCGACTCTTGGGTCAGCCAGGTCACCTGGGTGTCGGTCATCGGTCACTCCTTTGTGTTGTCCGCGGCCCCCGGGCGACCGTTTACACCTGGGAGCATATGGACTGCTAAAAATGCAGCAACACGACCCCTCGCGGAGCCGTGTATCCGTCCAGGATACCAGGTGATGAGACCTATGGCACATCGGTTGTGCCGCGCGACACCGACCCGAGTGCGTCCTGATAGGTCGGTTCCATCCGCTTCAGCCATCCCACAACGAAATACGTCAGCGGCATGAGGACGATTTCGACGAGGGTCTTCCAGACGAACCCGACGATCGTGTAGTTGACGAAATCTCCCCAGGTGGAGATACCCAGAGCGGTCGCGGCGATCGAGCAGAAGACGAGGGTGTCGGCGAATTGCCCGACAATCGTCGAACCCAGCAGCCGGGCCCAGAGACGACGTTCGCCGGCGCGTTCCTTCATTTTGACCAGGACGAAGGAATTGAGGAATTCGCCGACGACATAACCGGCCAATCCGGCGAGCAGGAATTGCGGGACGACACCGGCGACCGTCTCGAAAGACTCCTGTCCTTCGTAGAAATCGGCGGCGGGCAGATGAATGGTCAACCAGAAACAGAGCGACGCAAGAATCAGTACCGCGAATCCCGCGAGGATCGTCCGGCGCATCGCGCGGAACCCGTACACCTCGCTGATCACATCGCCCAGGACGTACGCGAGCGGGAAGAGGAAGAAGGCGCCGTCGGTCACCAGGCCGTTCATCTGGATCGGCCCGAGATCGACGCGGAGCCAGTCGTCGAACAGCACGACACCCTTGGTGCCGGTGACGTTGCTGATGAGCATGACGCCGACGAAGAGTGCGACCAGCAGAGGGAAGTACCGACTGCCGATCGAGGCGAACGCAGCGCGCGGCGCCGGCAACGCGCCCTGTCCGGTCGAGGGGGTGGTCACGAGGCCGACTGCTTCAGGTAGGCGGGCACGTCGAGGGTGCAGCCGAACACCTCGCCGATCACCGGCGGCCGCGAGGTCGTGACCTCGGTCCGCACACCGATGCGCTCCGCCGAGTCCGCGGGGATCAGGACCTCTCGACGGCCGGTCTCGCCGCCGTCGCGGGACCGACCGCGCACCACGCAGGCGGCCGCCCGGCTCGGATCGGAACGTTCGACGGTGAACTGCACCGCGACGGTCGAGCCGTCGATGATCTCGTAACCGGTGGCCTCACCGGTCACGTCGGCCGAGGAGAACTTGCTGTAGCCGATGACCGCGAGTGCGACGCCGGCCGCGACGACCAGGGTCGACAAGGCGACGAACCAGCGACGACGCCCCCGGGCGGTCTCCGAACGCTCCGGGTAGGTGGCGCGCGGACCGCTGTGCGGCCGCTCGGTCTCAGGCGTCGCGCGTGGTGCGTCACCGGCGTCTGCGGCGCCCCCGTCCGAACTGTTCACGCGTCAATACCTACCATGGGAGGAGTAGCGATCCGAAGGTGAGGAACTGTGACCGAATCCCACGTCGGCGACCCCAAGTCGGGGGTGTTCCGTCTGATGGCGGTGCATGCGCACCCGGACGACGAGTCGAGCAAGGGTGCGGCCACGACCGCGAAGTATGCGGCCGAGGGCAACGAAGTGCTTGTCGTCACACTCACCGGTGGTGAACGTGGCGACATTCTGAATCCGGCGATGGACCGGCCGGGGATCAAAGAGCGGATGACCGAGGTCCGTCGCGAGGAGATGGCGAAGGCCGCCGAGGCCCTGGGGGTCCGGCACACCTGGCTCGGCTTCGTCGACTCCGGGCTCCCCGAGGGGGACCCGCTCCCGCCGCTCCCGGAGGGGTCGTTCGCGACGGTGCCCCTCGACGAGGCCACCGAGGCGCTGGTGCGCGTGGTCCGCGAGTTCCGTCCGCACGCGATCATCACCTACGACGAGCACGGTGGATACCCACACCCCGACCACATCCGCTGTCATGAGGTGTCGGTGGCCGCCTATGAGCAGTCCGGTGATCCGGACGCGTTCCCCGGCACCGGTGAACCGTGGACGGTGTCGAAGCTCTACTACACCCACGGGTTCATCCGGGATCGGATGGTGCTCTTCTCTGACGAGTTCGCGCGGCACGGACAGGAGAGTCCGTTCGCCGAGTGGCTCAGCAAGTGGGACCCGAGCCGCGGTGACCTCATGGGCCGTGTGACGACGCAGGTCGAGTGCTCCAAGTACTTCCCGCAGCGTGACGACGCGTTGCGCGCGCATGCCACTCAGATCGACCCGAACGGGGTGTTCTTCGCAGTACCCCTGGAGTGGCAGCAGCGGCTGTGGCCGACCGAGGAGTTCGAGCTCGCCAAGACCCGGGTCAAGACCGCGTTGCCCGAGACCGACCTTTTCTCCGGGATCGAGGCGTGATGACCAGCAGCACCGTCGTGGACACCGTGATGGTCCTCGCGCAAGAGCCGCAGGGGCCGGAGTTCGGCAAGGCCTCACCGCTGGGCCTGCTCGTCATCTTGCTGCTGCTCGGCGGAACCGCGTTCCTGATCTGGTCGATGAACCGGCAACTGAAGAAGCTGCCCGCGTCCTTCGATACCGAGCATCCCGAAGCCGACCAGGCCTTCGACGAGGGCACCGACTCGCCCGGCCCGGCCGAGTCGGATACCGCGGTGCCGGAGGCACCCGGAACCCCGGATGCAACGAGTGCCGCGGGCACCGACGACCGACGGCCCGCCGACACCTGACCCGCACGCGACGGGCGATCACCCGTGACTGCGGAGGGTCGCGACGAATTGCTCCATCGCCCAGTCGATCTCGGACTCCGTGATGACAAGCGGCGGTGCGAGGCGCAGGGTCGAGCCATGCGTGTCCTTGGCCAGGACCCCGCGTTCGGACAGCCGACGGCAGAAGTCCTTTCCGCTGCCCAGTGCGGGGTCGAGGTCAATGCCCGCCCACAGGCCGAGGCCGCGCACCGCGACGACGCCGTCGCCGATGAGGTCTCCGAGTCGGGCGTGCAAGTGCTCGCCGAGTTCGGCCGCGCGCCGCTGCCACGTCCCCTCGGCGAGCATGTCGACGACGGTGTGACCGACGGCGGCGGCGAGTGGATTGCCGCCGAAGGTCGATCCGTGTTGACCGGGGTGCAGGACACCGAGGACGTCGTGGTCGGCCACCACCGCCGACACCGGCAGCAGTCCGCCACCCAACGCTTTCCCCAGGAGGTAGACGTCGGGTTCGACTCCCCAGTGCTCCACCGCGAAGGTCCGACCGGTCCGGCCGAGGCCGGACTGGATCTCATCGGCGATGAGGAGCGCATTCCGCTCCGTGCACAGGGCCCGCGCACCGGGCAGATAGTCGTCGGGAGGTACGACGATGCCGGCCTCACCCTGGATGGGTTCGAGGAGGACGCCGACGGTGTACTCGTCGATCGCCGCGTCGAGCGCGGCCACGTCGCCGAACGGCACGCGGACGAATCCCGGTGTGTACGGGCCGAATCCGGTGCGTGCCTCGGGGTCGTCGCTGAAGGAGACGATCGTCGTGGTGCGTCCGTGGAAGTTCCCGCCGGCCACGACGATCGTGGCGCGACCGTCGGGCACGCCCTTGACGTCGTAGCCCCACTTGCGGGCGACCTTGATGCCGGATTCCACCGCTTCGGCACCGGTGTTCATCGGTAGCACCATGTCCTTGACGCACAGGGAAGCCAGTGCGGCGCAGAAGGGTTCGAGGCGATCGGACCGAAAAGCGCGGCTGGTGAGCGTGACCCGCGCGAGCTGATCGAGTGCCGCGGCGACGATGCGGGGATGGCGGTGGCCGAAGTTGACCGCCGAATAGGCGCCGAGGCAGTCGAGGTGGCGACGGCCGTCGACATCGGTGATCCACGCCCCCTCGGCGGTGGCCGCGATCACTGGCAGTGGCGAATAGTTATGAGCCACATGGGGTTCGGCGACGTCGAGGGAGATGCCGGGATGGGTATCGGTACCGGCGTCGGGGCTCGTCATCGTCATGAATCGAGCGTATCGTCGAGATCTGGTGCAAACAATCGACGTCGGTTGCGTGCAGACGCAACAGATCGTCGTGGTGATGGCGAAGAGGAGGCTTCTGTTGCGGGCGCTGGACGATCTCGACGAGCAGGTGCTCGCGTGTCTCACCCGGGATGCCCGGTCGACGTATCAACAGATCGGGGAGCGGGTCGGGTTGTCGGCTCCCGCGGTGAAACGTCGTGTCGATCGACTGGTCGCCGACGGGGTCATCCGAGGCTTCACCGCGGTCGTCGACCCCCAGGCCATGCAGTGGACCACCGAGGCCTACGTGCTGGTGTACTGCCGGGGCAACATCTCGCCCGACCAGCTCGAGGCCGCCTGGGAACCCATACCCGAGGTGGTGAGCGCGGCGACCGTCACCGGTCAGGCCGACGCGATCCTGCGTGTGATGGCCCGCGATGTGCGACACCTCGAGCAGGCCCTCGAGCGCATCCGGCGGGCCGGCCCGGTGGATCGATCGGAGTCCATCCTCGTGCTCAGCGAGCTGATCGACCGCGGGCACCCGTGACGGCGGAACGGCGATGACCCTGTGCTAGTGTGGTCGCCGTGATCAGCACCGTGCGCGCGTATTGGCGCTTTATCGAGGCTCCGGGTGGGGCTATGATGAAGCGTTGAACTGACGCGCGTACGACACACCCGGAGCCCGAGCAGCGACCAGACGGTCGCTGCTCTTGTCATTTGAGCGGGGCTCCGACCACACCCAGGGCATGCCTCGTCGCAATCTCGACACGGGCATGACCTCGAAAGGCACACAACGTGACCACCTTGCCGGACCTCCCGATCCGATCCGACGACAACGCCGAATCGACTTCCGATCGCCGGATCAGGGCATTCCGTCCGATCCCGTCGCCTGACACCGTCCGCAGCGAACTGCCGCTGTCCGCACGCCGAGCCGTCGCCGTCCAGCGCGACCGGGACGAGATCGCCGACATCCTCGCCGGGCGCGACGACCGCCTGCTCGTCATCGTCGGGCCCTGTTCGGTCCATGACCCGATCGCCGCCATCGACTACGCCCGTCGCCTCGCGCCGCTGGCCGACGCGTACGCCGAGCGCCTCAAGATCGTCATGCGCGTCTACTTCGAGAAGCCGCGCACCACCGTCGGGTGGAAGGGTCTGATCAACGACCCCGGGATGGACAACACCTTCGACGTCGAGCGTGGACTGCGTACCGCCCGGTCGTTGCTGCTCGACATCATCGACCTCGGCCTGCCCGTCGGCTGCGAGTTCCTCGAGCCGACCAGCCCGCAGTACATCGCCGACGCGGTCGCTTGGGGTGCCATCGGCGCTCGGACCACCGAGTCCCAGGTCCACCGGCAGCTGGCGTCGGGACTGTCGATGCCGATCGGCTTCAAGAACGGCACCGACGGCAACGTCCAGGTCGCCATCGACGGTGTGAAAGCCGCTGCGGCCGAACATGTCTTCTTCGGAGTCGACGACTTCGGCAACGGCGCCGTCGTCGAGACCGCGGGCAACGAGGACTGCCACATCATCCTGCGCGGCGGCACACGCGGTCCCAACTTCGACGCGGAGTCCGTGTCGGCGGCGACCGCGGCGCTCGCCGCGGCGGGACTGCCCGGCCGGGTCATGATCGACTGTTCGCACGCCAACTCGGGCAAGGACCACGTCCGTCAGGCCGAGGTCGCCACCGAGATCGCCGCGCGACTCCGGGCGGCCCGCGAGGCCGGTGAGCCCTCGATGGTCAGTGGCGTCATGCTGGAGAGCTTCCTCGAGCCCGGCGCACAGTCGACCGAGGCCACCCCGCTGGTCTACGGCAAATCCGTCACGGACAAGTGCATGGGCTGGGAGGCCAGCGCGCAGGTCCTGGCGGCGCTCGCGCGGGGCTGACCCTTCGAGGCTCGTCGCTATCGCTCCTCGCACCTCAGGGAGCAGAGGGGTGTGCGCTCTTTGCAGCTCAGGGAGCAGAGGGGTGTGCGCTCCTCGCACCTCAGTATCTGTGGCCTGGCGGCCGCTGTGGATCACGAAAGACCCCCCCTGCTCCCTGAGGTGCGAGCGAAGCGAGCCACGAAGGGTCTCGCAACGTGTCTCACCAGGCCCTTCGAGGCTCGTCGACCTCGACGCGCTCCTTCGTCGCTTGCTCGGCCCGGCGGCTTGCGCTCCTCGCACCCTAGGGAGCAGGGGTTATGCGGTTCTTTCGGATTAGGGAGCAGGGGTGGGTCGCTTCTTCCGGATTAGGGAGCAACTGGTCGCGCGGCCGACCTCAGACCACGTCGACCTCGGCGGTCGAGTCCGGGATCGTGATGAGCGCCCGACGGCGCAGGGAGCCGCGGGGTGACCGCACCGACGACGCCACGCGGAATTCGGCCTCCCACCGGTCGGAATGGATGCGGTTGAGGAGATAACCGCGTTGCGAGTTGCCGAACCGGACGTGGGGTGACGCCTCCTTCAGACGCCGGTCGCCCTCGTCGCTGTCCTCTCCGTCGCCGCCCGACGTGATCGACGTCGCGGCGAGTTCGACGCCGCGCGTGGACGATTCATTTGTGTACGACGTCCGGAGGTCGGCGACCACGCTGCGGTGGATGTCTCCGGCGAGGGAGACCAGGTTGCGCACGCCGCGGTCGGCGGCACCATCGAGCACGCGGGCACGCGAGGCCTCGTAGCCGCTCCACCCGTCCATGCTGACCGCACGGGTCGAGCCGACGGTGCGTGCGAGATCGGCCATCGGTACCTGCTGGACGATCGCGTTCCATCGGTGCCGGGAGGACGCGAAGCCGTCGAGCAACCATCGTTCCTGCTCGGCGCCCAACAGTGTCCGGGACGGGTCGGCGGTGCGCGCGTTCTGGCCGGTGTCGTTGTCCCCGTTGACCTGATCGCTCCGGTGGCTGCGGGTGTCGAGGAGGTTGAGGTCGACGAGGTCCCCGAAACCCAGTCGACGGTGCGCGCGTATCACGGTGCCGTTCGGCCGGGCCGAGATCCGGACCGGAGTGTTCTCCCACCACGCACGCAGGGCGCGGGCACGACGCAGCGCGAACGTGGTCAGTGGCGCATGGTCCTCGGAAACCGCGGCGGCCCAGTTGTTGTCCACCTCGTGGTCGTCGAAGGTGATCACGAACGGTGCCATCGCGTGGGCGAGTTGCAGATCGGGGTCGGATTTGTACAGCGCGTACCGATCCCGGTAGTCCTCGAGGTCGACGGCCTCTCGGGTCGCCGAGAGCGGAAGGGCGGCAGCGCTTCTCGCGCCGCCCTGTGCGGGGATCGGCTTCTCGTAGATGTAGTCGCCGAGGTGGAGGACCACATCCGGTGCGTGCGCGGCCAGGTCGGCATAGGCGTGGTAGTAGCCGTCGGCCCAGTTCTGACAAGACGCGACGGCCAGCGTGAGGTTCTCGACGCGGGCGAAAGGCGCCGGCGCGGTTCGGGTTCGTCCGATGGTGGAGATCTCGCCGAGTGCCCGAAACCGATAGAAGTAGTCCGCGGACGGCGCCAGGCCGCGGACATCGACGTGAACGCTGTGTCCCCACTCCGGAGTCGCATGCACGGTGCCGCGACGCACGATCCGAGTCATCGATTCGTCGGCGGCGACCTCCCAGTCGACCCGCACCGGTCTCGGTTCCATTCCGCCACTCGGCGCGAAGGGGTTGCGCGACAACCTTGTCCACAAGACGACCCCGTCGGGGACGGGATCGCCGGACGCGACGCCCAGACCGAAGACGTTCGCGGAGCGGTCTGTGCCGGGAACAGTCGGTCGGGTCTCCCCGAGGAGCCCGGGCGTGAACGCCAGGCCGGTCACGAGCGCCGACCAGCTGAGGAATCGACGTCGCGATGTGCCCATGGGCTCACCCGACCAGGATCACCTGACCTGGATTCCACCTGTAGGCGGCGGGGACATGATGGGGAGGTGAAGTCTGCGACCACCGCGCCACCGGCGTCCCCGCCGCGTGTTCGCCCGGGCTACGCCGAGATGGTCGGCCCGCTCGGTTCGCTCCCGGCGCCGGCGGCGGCTCCGGTTCGTCTGTGCCGCTCGCGGATTCCGAGAGCGACGTCGACCGCCAGGAAGGCCAGGAGGCTGAGTCCGAGCAGGGGCACGAACCAGCCGACGACCACCGCGACCACGACGACCGCGACGGCCGCCGGCACCGGCACCCGCCGCAGTGCGCCGCGAGACGGCGGCCGGCCGACGGCAAGGGTTCCGGAGCGTCGTGGCCTCCGCTGCCACCACATCTGGTAGCCGCGGATGATCAGCAGCACCAGCGCCACCGCCAGGAGCAGGAGGGCGAGCTGGCTCACCCAGCCGAACAGGATTCCCATGTGCAGGGCGATACCCCACGTGGTGAGTTTCGCGGCGAGTGGCCAGTCGCCGAACCGGGATTCGTCCACGACGGCACCGGTCGACCCGTTCACCGCGATCGAGTCCTGGCCGAACTGCCAGGGTTGCCTCGTCTGGGCGACGGTGAAGGCCGTGTCCGCGCTGGCGGGTACCGAGACCTCGACCTTGCCGTCCACGCCCGCCGCCCGGGCGGTGTCGAGCACCCGGTCGAGTTGCGCGACCGCCTCCCCGGCCGCGACCGGCATCTCCTGATCGTGATCGCCGTGTCCGCTGTGGTCCCCGTGGCCGGCGTGGTCGCCATGACCGGCCGGTGCCGACGCCGACCCGGACAACGCGGTGTCGATGCCGGGGGTCGTCCAGCTCAGGGCGGTACGGAGTTCGGAGACGTTCTCGCCCGCGTATTTCGACCACGTGAGTCCGGTCGCGGACAGGAAGATGAGTCCCACGGCGATCCACACGCCGATCACACCGTGACGGTTGCGGGTGCGGTTGCGTCCGGTCGCCGACTTGTCGACGGTGACGAGGTCGGCGAGACGACGCTCTCGCCGGGCGCGGAATGCCGTGATCCAGAGGGCCAGACCGCCGAGGGCGATCACCCACAGCCAGGATGCGGCCAGTTCGCTGTAGATGCGGCCGGGTTCTCCGAGGTGGAGATTGCGGTGCAGTTCGCTGAGCCAGGTGCGCAGCGGCAACGAGGCGCTGCTGCCGTAGGACACGAGCTCGCCGGTCGATTCGAGCGTCACCGGGTCGATGAACACGGCCTGACGCTTCGATGCCCCGAGTGCCGGATCGTCGAAGAGGACCCGGGTGGTGTCGCCGGCCTCGGTGGCCGGCCGTACCGCGGACAGGGTGAGGTCCGGACGGAGCCGCACCGCCGCGGCTACCTGCTCGGCGACCGGACGGGCATCGCCGCTGCTCTCGGTGTGGAGTTGGTCGCTGTAGACGATCTGTTCGAGTGACGGGGCGATCGCGTAGAGCCCCCCGGTGATGGCGGCGACGATCAGAAACGGGGCGATGAAGATGCCGGCGTAGAAGTGTAGGCGGCGCAGCAACGGCTGCCAGGTGGTCGGGGCGGACCGGTGGCCGCGGGTGCTGGCGTCCGGTGGGCTGCCGGGTGGGTTCTCTGGTGGATTCTCGGGGCGGGACAGGTCGGACAGGGACACGTGTTGGCCTCTCATGCGGAAGACGGCACGCGGAAGGCGACCACGATCGGGTGGGACGGCAGACGCGCGCCGACCGGCCCGTCGGAATGACGGGTCGGCGAAGGATGGATCAGCGCGTGAGGGCGGGTGGTCCGCGGGTGTCGAGTGCGGCAATGGCGCGCAGACGGGGCCGAGCGTCGCTGTCCACCGGGTGCGGTACGCGCACGGTCGAATCGTCGGCGGGCGGGTCGAGAACGGCCCGGATGAGCGCGACGATCGCGGTCAGGACGCTGAGGAGCGCGGGCTCGGCGACGCGGATGGCGGCGGCGGTGAGCAGCGTCGCCACCGCGTGCACCAGCAACATGGAGTGGCTGGGGGTGTGCGTGAGTGCCGCAGCGGCGGTGTGGTGGGCCGACGAGGAGTCGAGCGCGGTGAGGGAGACGTGAGCGAGCAACTGTCCGGCCGCGAGAAGCCCGATCGTGCTGATCCAACCGGGACGACGACGAGACGTCGCGCCGATGGCCCAACCGAGCACAGTGCACGCCGCGGTCATGATCACGAGTGACGCGGTGGGGGGTGGCGAACCGGCCGCGAGGCCGTGCGCGGCCACCGCTGTGCTCGCCGACAGCGCGCCGACGACCCCACCGCGAAGGCGGTGGAGGGCGCGCATGTCCGGGTTCACGCACCGAGCATAGCGATCGCTACACCGCTCGGACCGCACGCGGTCACCGTAAGGGCAGGTCAGCCGAGCACGACGAGCCAGGCGGCGATGTAATGCAGCACGGCGGCGATCGCCGTGCAGGCGTGGAACACCTCGTGATGCCCGAAGGTCTCCGGCCACGGATCGGGCCAGCGTGCCGCGTAGAGGACGCCGCCCACGCTGTAGAAGACGCCACCGAGCGCGAGCAGAACCATGACGAGCACGCCGGTCTCACCGACGAGCGCCGGGGCGACCGCGACGATCACCCAGCCGAGCACGATGTAGAGGGTCACCCCCAGCCACCGGGGCGCGCCGGGCCACAGGATCTTGAGGGTCGCACCGGCGGTCGCGCCCGCCCAGACGATGCCCAGCACCCACCAGCTGGTCGGCGAGGGGAGGCCCAGGGCGCAGAACGGCGTGTAGGTGCCGGCGATGAACAGGAAGATCATCGCGTGGTCGGCGCGTTTCATCCGGGTCCGGGCACGCGCGGTCTTCCACGGAATCCGGTGGTAGCCGGCACTGATCGCGAAGAGTCCGAGCACGGTGACCGCGTAGACGGCACATGGGACGACGGCGACGGGGTCGCCGACCGTGGCCGCGCCGATGACCAGCGCGAGACCGGCGACGGCTGCCACGTACGCCGAGTAGTGGTGGATGACTCCGCGCATGCGTGGGCGGACCTCGTCCGGCGGATTCAGCAACGTACTCACCAAACCTACGGTACCGTAACTTCGCGCATCGGCGGCGCGGCCGGCCGCGCGATCTCGGCGCGTAAGGTGTCCTGCGTGACACGAGGCCGACATGACGCCGGAGCGAGGCGACGATGAAGTTGCTGCCCGATCGGCTCCGACGCCCCGTACTCTCCGTCTACGAACGCCGGCTGATCCAGCTCCTCGACGCCGAGCGCCTACCGCGTCACGTGGCGATCATCTGCGACGGCAATCGCAGGTGGGCGCGCGAGGCGGGTTTCGAAGACGTCAGTCACGGACACCGCGTGGGCGCACAGCGGATCGCCGACATGCTCGGCTGGTGTGCGGGCCTGGGGATCGAGGCCGTCACGATATATCTGCTGTCGACCGAGAACCTGAACC
Source organism: Gordonia sp. NPDC058843 (assembly GCF_042743165.1). NCBI lineage: Bacteria > Bacillati > Actinomycetota > Actinomycetes > Mycobacteriales > Gordoniaceae > Gordonia > Gordonia sp. NPDC058843. The sequence goes on along the minus strand of NZ_JBHYNC010000046.1, from coordinate 7,733 downwards.
GTTCCTCCGACGAACTCGACGCCCTTCTCGAGATCGTGCCGGACATCGTCGACGAGATCTCCTCGCCCGAGGGCGAGTGGCGCATCCGCATCGTCGGCACCCTGGACTCACTGCCCGATCCGGTCGCCGGACGACTGCGCGCCGCCGCCGACCGCACCGCCGAACGGCGGGGGATGAACGTCAACGTCGCCGTCGGGTATGGCGGACGACAGGAGATCGTGGATGCGGTCCGCGCGCTGCTGGAGGAGAAGGTGGCGGCCGGGGCGAGTGCTGCGGAGATGGTGGACGCGGTGACCGTGGAGGCCATCGATGCCAATCTCTACACCAAGGGTCAGCCCGACCCGGATCTGGTCATCCGAACCTCCGGGGAACAGCGGCTGTCGGGATTTCTGTTGTGGCAGAGCGCTTATTCGGAGATCTGGTTCACCGACGCCTACTGGCCGGAATTCCGCCGGGTGGACTTCCTGCGCGCACTGCGCGATTACTCCGCGCGGAGTCGACGGTTCGGCAAGTGACCGCACGGTGCGGACCGATCGTCAGCGCGCGAGGGACTCGGCCAGCAATCCGGTCAGTGCGGCCAGATCGGTGCTGAACGTCGACGCCGCGGGAGTGCCGAATCCGACACCTATCCCGCCGGACGGCAGCGGGTCGGCGTCGGGATGCCGGAACAGGGACTGACCGGTCACCGCGATCCCGCGCTCGAAGGCCCGATGGACGATCACACCCTCGTCGGCGTGGTCGACAGGGATCAGCGCATGCAACCCGGCAGCGATCCCGGGGAGTTCCAGACCGATTCCGGCCAGGCCCGCGACGAGTGCGTCACGCCGGGTCCGGTAGGCCTGACGGCTGCGGCGGATGTGCCGGTCGTAGGCGCCCGAACCGATCAACTCGGCCAGCGTCAGCTGATCGACGATGCTCGCGTCGGCTTCCCGGAATCCCTTGCCAGACAACACCGGTTCGACCAGCCGCGCGGGAGCGGCCAGCCAGCTCGCGCGCACGGCCGGTGAGAGGCTCTTGCTCAGCGAGCCGGTGTGGACGACGACGTCGGGTCCGAGGGCCTGCAACGCGCCGACGGGTTCGCGGTCGTAGCGGAACTCGCCGTCGTAGTCGTCCTCCACGATGACGGCGCCGGTCCGCCGGGCCCAGTCGACCACCTGCATCCGGCGGGCCGGCGAGAGGGCGACACCGGTGGGGAACTGGTGGCTGGGGGTCAGCAGCACCGCGGCGGCCTCGGTGCGTTCGAGTTCGTCGATCACCATCCCGTCGGAGTCGATCCGCACCGGTACGACCCGGGCCCCGCCGCGCTCGAGGGCGTGCCGGTGGAAGGGCAGGCCATGGCTCTCGACCGCTATGGCACCGTCGATCACCGTGCGCGCCAACAATTCCAGCGCCGACAGAACCGACGTGCCCAGGATGATCTGGTCCGGGCTGGTACGGACGCCGCGGGTGCGGCCCAGGTAGGTCGCGAGCGTGCTGCGCAGCTCGACCCGGCCGCGGGGGTGGGCCGGTCCGAAGACGTCGTCCGGGGTCTCGGTGAGCGCGCGACGGGTGGCGCGAATCCAGTCGTTGCGCGGGAACATGCCGGCGCACGGTCGACCCAGCGAGAAGTCGTGGCGCAGTGCGGGTAGGGCGGTGGACGCGCCGGGATCGGCGGTGACCGGTGGACGCGCGGCACCGTCCGCGACCCGCGTGGCCGACCCCTGGCGAGCGGTCAGCCATCCCTCGGCGATGAGCTCGGAGTACACCGCCGACACGGTGCCGCGTGCCAGACCGAGGTCCGCCGCGAGAGATCGGTAGGGCGGCAACGCGGTTCCCGCGGGCAGACGGTTGTCGAGAATCGCCGAGCGCAACGCCTCGGTGAGCGCTCGGCGCCGGGTGGCTCCCCGCCCGCGGGCACCGGCGCCCGGATCGGGTTGCAGATCCAGGAACAGGTCGGCGCCGAGTCGCTCGGCGACTTGCGCCCACGGATCGGAAGGCGTCGAATTGACCTGCTTTTCTGTCACTGGATTGGACCACTTTCTTGAGCTAATTGCGGCATAGCCTAGTCCCGGGAACACACAGATGTCCGTCCTTGAGGAGGAGCGAGATGAAGATCGTGGTCGTGGGTGCCAGCGGTGCACTGGGGAGTCGGGTCGCCGACCTGCTCACCGAACGGGGGCAGGAGGTGGTTCGCGCGAATCGTGCGAGTGGCGTCGACGCCTACACCGGAGCGGGTCTGGCGGCGGCCTTCGACGGCGCCGACGTCGTCGTCGACTGCCTCAGCCTCCAGACGTTGAAGGCGAAGGAGGCGATCGACTTCTTCGAGACCACGGCGACCCACATCGGGCGCGCAGCCTCGGCCGCCGGTGTCGGGCACGTCGTGGTGGTGTCGATCGTCAACGCCGACGACCCGGCGGTGAACGCCAAATTCGGCTACTACCAGGGGAAGGCGGCGCAGGAAGCGGCCTACGAGAAGGTCGTCGAACCCTCCGCACTGACCATCCTCGCCTCGGTGCAGTGGTTCGAACTCGCGGAGCAGATGATGTCGTCGATGAGGCTCGGTCCGATCGCCGCGGTGCCCCGGATGCGGGTCGCTCCGGCGGCTGTCGCAGACGTGGCCGTTGCCGTTGCCGACGTGGTGACCGCGGGGCCGACGGGCAAGCGGAAGGTCGAGGTCGGCGGACCTGTGGAGATGGACCTGGTGGATGTCGCGAAAGCGGTTGCCGCGCAGACCGGCTCACCCCGGTGGGTGCTGGGTGTCCGCTTCGGCGGGCCGGCCATCCGTGGCGGTGGACTCGTGCCAGCCCAGCCCGACGTGGTGACCGTGACGACGCTCGACGGGTGGCTGGCCGGTCGCGAGAGTGCCCAGGCCGGCGGCCGGCGATGAGCACCGCAACCCGGCCCCCGACGAGAATGTGGATACCGCAGGACAATCCGTCCGTCTACAAGGCTCTCGTCGCGCTGCAGCGGGCGTCGTCGGCCGGTGTCGACCCGGAACTCGCCGAACTGATCGTGATCCGGGCGTCACAGCTCAACGGGTGCGCATACTGTCTGCACATGCACACCTCCGATGCCCTCGCCAAGGACATCGATCCACACAAGCTGATGCTCATCGCCGCGTGGCGCGAGGCCGGTGCGACGTTCACCCCGGCGCAACGAGCCGCGCTTGCGCTCACCGAAAGCGTGACCCTGATCGGGGAGCGGGGTGTTCCCGATGACGTGTTCGATTCTGTGCGTGCGCATTTCGACGCCACCGAGACGGGTCAACTGGTCGCCTCGATAGTGATGATCAACGCGTGGAACCGCATCGCCCTCGCCGGGGCGTATCCGGCCGGACTCGACGAACGTCGCGCCGCGTCGTCGGTCAGAGCTTCCGCAGGCGGACCCGGTTGATGGAGTGGTCGTAGTCCTTGCGCAGCACCAGTGACGCCCGCGGCCGCGTGGGGAGGATGTTCTCGATGAGGTTCGGACGGTTGATCGAGGTCCACAGATCCCGCGCCGCGGCCGTCGCCTGGTCGTCGGTCAGCGACGCGTACGCGTGGAAGTGCGAGTCCGGGTTGGCGAACGAGGTGGTCCGCATCTGCAGGAAGCGTGAGATGTACCACGACTCGATGTCGTCGATCTTGGCGTCGACGTAGATGGAGAAGTCGAAGAGGTCCGACACCATCAGCGTCGCGCCGGTCTGGAGCACGTTGAGGCCCTCGAGGATGAGGATGTCGGGCTGGCGCACATAGTGATAGACGTCGGGCACGATGTCGTAGGCGAGGTGCGAGTACACCGGCGCGGCGACCTCCCGGGCACCCGACTTCACCTCGGTCACGAAACGCAGCAGCGCCCGACGGTCGTACGACTCGGGAAATCCCTTGCGGTGCAGAATCCCCCGACGCTGCATCTCCGCGGTGCGGAGCAGGAACCCGTCGGTGGTGATCAGGTCCACCTTGGGGTGGGACTCCCAGCGGGCGAGCAGGGCGGCGAGAACACGAGCCGTCGTCGACTTCCCGACCGCGACACTGCCGGCGATCCCGATGACGAAGGGCACCTGACGATTGGTCTGCCGCTCACCGAGGAAGGTGGAGGTCGCCGCGAACAACCGTTGCCGCGCAGCGACTTGCAGGTGGATCAGACGGGAGAGGGGCAGGTAGACGTCGGCGACCTCGTCCAGGTCGATCTGCTCACCGAGGCCGACGAGCTCGGCGAGTTCGTCCTCGTTGAGGACCAGGGGCATCGACTCGCGGAGTTCGCGCCACTGCCTCCGGTCGAGTTCGAGATACAGACTCGGATCCCGATCGGTGGCATTGCGGGCCATCAGCGCAGCTCTGCCGACGTCGGTACCACCGCTCCCGGAGTGATCATGCGTACAGCTTAGGGCGGCGGACAACCGCGCCGATCGGTAGCCTGCCGATATGCCGTCCTCGCCCGTCGCCGACGCCGACCGCGCCTCTGACCCGCTGGTCACCGAGTACCTCCGTCTCGGACTCGCCTTCGATCGCCTCGAACGGGGCTTTGTCGACGCCTACACCGGCGACCCCGCCCTGAAGGCGGAGGTCGAGAACGCGCCGGCACCCGATCCGGTCCGGCTCGCCGAACGCGCGCGCGGACTGCGCGCCGACCTACCCGGCGCACTCGACGCGCCGCGCGCCGAGTTCATCGGAGCCCACCTTCGTGCCCTGGAGTTCTCGGCCCGCAAGTTCGCCGGCGACGACATCGGCTTCGTCGACGAGGTCCGCGCCTACTTCGACGTCGACATCGAGATGGCCGACCCGGATCGGTATCGACAGGCACACGCCGAACTCGCGCAGGCCCTCGGCGTCCCGGGTGCCATGGGTGAGGAACTGCGCAGCGCCTACACCGCGCATCGGCGTGCCGACGAGATCCCACCCGAGCGGGTCGACGAATGCGTCCGCGCGTTCAGTGGCGCGCTGCGCGAACGAGTGCGATCCGCATATCCGTTGCCGGACAACGAGATCGTCGAGTTCGAGGTCGTCACCGACAAGCCCTGGTCGGGTTTCAACTACTACCTCGGGGACTACCGCTCGCGCGTGGCCATCAACGCCGACCTCACGCAGTACATGTCCTCTCTGCCGACCCTCATCGCGCACGAGGCCTACCCCGGACATCACACCGAGCACTGCCGGAAGGAACAGCTGCTCGTCGGCGCGGGGCACGACGAACAGTCGATCTTCCTGGTCAACACCCCCCAGTGCCTGATGGCCGAGGGCCTCGCCGATCACGCGCTCGCCGCGATCGCAGGTGGCGACCGGTGGGCGTGGGCCCAGGAGATCTACGCCGATCTCGGACTCCGCTTCGACGCCGAGCGTGCGATGGGTGTCGGACGAGCCACGGCCGGACTGCTGGCCGTCCGTCAGGACGCCGCGCTCATGTTGCACGACCGCCACGCCGACGCCGACACCGTCGCCGATCACCTCCGGCGCTGGCTTCTCGCCCCCGAGGACCGGGCGCGGCAGATGCTGCGCTTTCTCACGTCGCCGCTGTGGCGCGCGTACATCAGCACCTACGTCGAGGGATACCGGTTGCTCGACCGATGGCTCGACGCCGCCGCCGACCGGGCCGCCGCCTTCGGGCGCCTGCTCGACGAGCCATTGATCCCGGCGAGTCTGCGGCGCGAACTCGGTGCCTAGAATCAGGGCCATGACCGCGAACCCGTCATCTGTGAATTCGATGTCCCTGGCCGAGCTCGACCCCGACGTGGCCGCCGCCATGAACGGTGAACTCAGCCGCCAGCGGGACACCCTCGAGATGATCGCCTCGGAGAACTTCGTACCCCGCGCGGTGCTGCAGGCACAGGGCAGCGTGCTGACCAACAAGTACGCCGAGGGATATCCGGGACGCCGCTACTACGGCGGGTGCGAGTACGTCGACGTCGTCGAGGACATCGCACGCAACCGTGCCAAGGAACTGTTCGGCGCCGACTTCGCCAACGTGCAACCGCACTCGGGTGCCCAGGCCAACGCTGCCGTGCTGCAGGCCCTCATGGAGCCGGGCGAGACCATGCTCGGTCTCGACCTCGCCCACGGAGGTCATCTCACCCACGGCATGCGCCTGAACTTCTCCGGCAAGCTCTACGAGAACGCCTTCTACGGCGTCAGCAAAGAGGACTTCCGCATCGACATGGACGAGGTGCGCAAGATCGCCCTCGACGTGAAACCGAAGGTCATCGTGGCCGGCTGGTCGGCCTACCCCCGCACCCTCGACTTCGAGGCGTTCCGGGCCATCGCCGACGAGGTCGGCGCCCACCTCTGGGTCGACATGGCACACTTCGCCGGCCTCGTCGCCGCCGGACTGCACCCGTCGCCGGTCCCGCATGCCGACGTCGTGTCCTCGACCGTCCACAAGACCCTCGGCGGACCCCGCTCCGGGATCATCCTCGCCAAGCAGGAGTGGGCCAAGAAGCTGAACTCGGCGGTGTTCCCCGGTCAGCAGGGCGGGCCGCTGATGCACGCGATCGCCGGTAAGGCAGTCGCGCTCAAGATCGCTGGCACCGAAGAGTTCGCCGAGCGCCAGCAGCGCACCCTGTCCGGCGCCCGGCTCCTCGCCGAGCGTCTCACCGGCACCGACGTGGCCGACGCCGGGATCTCGGTGCTGACCGGCGGCACCGACGTCCACCTCGTACTCGTCGACCTGCGCAACAGCGCCCTCGACGGACAGCAGGCCGAGGACCTCCTCCACCAGGTCGGCATCACCGTGAACCGCAATGCCGTGCCGTTCGATCCCCGTCCGCCGATGGTCACCTCGGGTCTGCGCATCGGCACCCCGGCGCTGGCCACCCGGGGCTTCGGCGACGAACAGTTCACCGAGGTCGCCGACATCATCGCCACCGCACTCGCGGCCGGCGACGCCGCCGACGTCTCGGCACTGCGCGGTCGCGTGTCCAAGCTCGCCCTGGACTTCCCGCTCTACGACGGTCTCGAGGAGTGGGGCCTCATGAGCCGGATCTGACCTCCGATTGCCCGGCCGGGCACCGCGTCAGTATCCTTTCGACGATGAACGCCCTCACTGAAGACGACCTGATCATCGCACTCGAAAAGGCTCTTCCCGAGATCGCCGAAGACCATCAGGCGGCCGCGAGCCCGTGGAATCCGCACGACTGGGTGCCGTGGGACGACGGACGCAACTTCGGGTTCCTGGGTGGCAAGGACTTCGACCCGTCGGAGGCCACCCTGTCCGACGAGGCCCGTGCGGGACTGCTCGCGCTGCTGCTGACCAAGGACAACCTGCCGTCGTATCACCGGGTGCTGGCCAAGCACTTCCCGGCGTTCTCCGACTGGCGTCAGCTCGTGGGAGTGTGGACCGCCGAGGACAACCGGCACGCCATCGTGCTGCGCGACTACCTGGTCGTCCGGCGCGCGATCGATCCGGTGGACGCCGAGGAGCGTCGTCGCATCCACGTCACCCAGGGGTACCGGCAGACGCCGGAGCAGGTCGATCCGCTCTCGCCGCTCGACGTGCTCGCGCTGATGGCCGTGCACGAGAACCAGTGTGTGCACTTCATCAAGCGCCTGTCGGCGGTCGCAGGCGACGAGACGCTCGTGGAGATCCTGACGAGGATCTCGAACGACGACCAGGGCCAGGCCACCACCTTCGCGGCCTTCCTCCACGCCGGAGTCGTGGCCGACCAGGACGCCACCGTCCTCGCGATCGACCGGGCGCTGGCCATCGACGAGCCCATCGGCCACGACATCGCCGACTTCGGCGATGAGCGCGCGCGCATCGCCGACTACGAGAACTGTCTCTTA